>JAVEUJ010000046.1:0-16192 GCA_034005635.1 Kiritimatiellia bacterium
CGATAGAACCACCCTCATGAGTATCACCGCCCAGATTGTCGCCGATAGCGTCTCGCCCCAGGGCATCCGTCTCTCCACCTTGGCCCTCAAATATCCGCGCTGGATCCATGCTGAATTCATGACCCACCGTCTGTTTTCACGCAATGCCAGCAGCTCACGCGCTGTGCCCTCGAAGCGCCTCCGCGCACTCGAACGCGAATATCCTCTTCAGTGGGATGTCAACATCCCGGGCATGCAATCTGGGGCACGGCTCTCCGACGCACAGGCCGCCAAAGCCAAAGCCGTCTGGGATCGCATGGCCGATGCCTGCGCCGCCGGCGTCGCCGAACTCGCCGAGATCGGTCTGCACAAGCAGTGGGCCAACCGCCCCCTCGAATGGTTCACCTCCATTTCCGTACTGGTCTCCGCCACATCGTTTGACAACTTTTTCGGTGTACGCTGGCATCCCGACGCCCAGCCCGAAATCCAGGAGCTGGCCCGACAGATGTTCGCCGCGCTGCAATCCAGCACCCCACGTTCGCTCGAACCTGGCGATTGGCACCTGCCCTATGTCGCGGCCGATGAAGCTCAATCCCTCGGCCTAGATACCGCCCGCCGCTGCTCGGCCGCCCGCTGCGCGCGAGTGTCCTACCTCAATCACGACGGCACCGCGCCCAACGTCGCCAAGGACCTCGATACCTTCGCCAAACTGGCGGGTGACCCCAACGCCCCGCCCCAGCCCCTGCACGCCTCTCCGCTGGAGCACCAGGCCACGCCCGATCGCCTCACAACGCCAGACCAGCCCGCTTCCTGGCAGTTCCCGGCCCAACACGGCAACTTTTACGGCTGGCGTCAGTTCCGCAAAATGATCGCCCGCGAACAGATCGAAAAATTTGAACCACCCATGGGCCAGATGGAATCTGAAAAATCGGAAGAATAACCGCCAACCTGGGATTTTCAGCCCCCCTCTCCTCCACCAGCGACAAACCCACGACCATTCTTCATGGTCACACGATGGTTAATTAACCATCACCTGGGGTGAATAGTCAGAGAAACACTATTTGAAGACAAACAGCCACCAAAAGGGTGAGTCATTTCGACTTGAAACACCACACCGGCCTGGCTGTTCTCAGTGCAGGCTGAAAAACCAAACAACTGTATAGATAGACCGGAAATCTCCGTCCCCCCTCCTCATAACTCACACGATGGTTAATTAACCATCGCGTGTAATCAGGGTGCTCTGGACTCATTTTTTGCTAGATCGATAGTACCGGCACTTAAAACGGGTCGGCATTTTGAGCTACAATAATCGAGTAAACTTCTGCTGGTATGGTCCCCCTCTTGTGATCTACACTACGCCCATCGTTTTTCACCTATTTTTGGAGTTGAGCATGTCTGACTATGTCCCCTCACTTCGTGCCCAGATTCTCACCCGCCGCACCTACAATCGCGCCCTGAACGAGGAGGGCACGATCTTTGAAACATGGGGACAGACGATTGAGCGCGTCATTGAACATCAGCGCTGGCTGTGGAAGCGCCAGTTGCGCCGCGGCTTGAACAAAACGCAGGATGCGGAGTTGGATGAATTGCGCGACCTGCTGCTAGCGCGCAAAGTGGGGGTGGCGGGCCGAACCCTGTGGTTGGGTGGAACGGATATCTCCAAACTGCGCGAAGCCTGTCAGTTCAACTGTGCCCACCTCGAAATTCAAACTGTCGATGACATGGTGGACGCGCTGTGGCTGCTGCTCCAAGGCTGCGGCGTTGGGGTCACCCCAAAATCGGGTGGCATCAGCGGCTTCACTCGCCCCATCCACAACATCCAAGTCATCCGTTCCACGCGCACCGACAAGGATGGGCGCGACTTTAACGTCGAAACGTGGGACCCGGAGAGCAAGGTGTGGTCCATTAGCGTCGGCGACTCGGCCGAGGCCTGGGCGAAATCCGTTGGCAAGCTGCTGTCCGGAAAATATGCGGCTGAAAAGTTGATTCTGGATTTCTCTGAAATCCGTCCCGCGGGCACCCGCCTGACCGGCTATGGTTGGATCAGTCAGGGGGACGAGACAATTTCCGTGGCCTATCGAGCCATCGCGGAGATCATGAACCGCCGTGCAGGGCAACTGCTGCGCAAGATGGACATCCACGACATCTGCAACTGGCTCGGGACGATCCTGAGTACGCGCCGCTCGGCAGAAATCAGCCTATTTGAATATGGCTCGCCGGAATGGCAGGAGTTTGCAGTCTGCAAGAAAGACTACTGGACCAAGGGCCAACCGCAACGCGGCATGTCCAATAACTCCCTGGTTTTTTACGACAAGCCCACGCGCGAAGAATTGCGTGAGATCTTCGATTTAATGCTGGCGGCCGGCGGTTCCGAGCCGGGATTCATCAATGGTGGCGCCGCCCTGAATCGCGCCCCATGGTTTTCCGGGGTGAATCCCTGCGCTGAAATTCTCTTGGGCAATCGCGCGTTCTGCAATTTGACAACCATCGATTTGGCGAAATTTAAGGACGATCCCAGCGGCATGCACCGCGCCATCTATCTGATCGCCCGCGCCAACTACCGCCAGAGTTGCGTCCACCTCAAGGATGGCATCCTCCAGCACTCTTGGCACGAAAACAACGACTTTTTGCATCTGTGCGGCGTGTCGCTCACTGGCGTGATCCGCCGCCCGGATCTCGGCCCCTACGAGCTACGCACCCTGCGCAACATGGCGATCATGGGTGCCTACTCCATGGCCGAGGAGCTCGGTCTGCCATTGCCCAAGAACGTAACAACTCTCAAGCCCGAAGGCACCATCTCCAAGTGTTACGACACCACGGAAGGGGCCCACAAACCACTCGCGCGATATATCTTTAATAACGTCACATTCGTAAAGCACGACCCGCTCGTGGCTGTGCTGCGCGAGGCCAACTATCATATGATGCCCCACCCCAACGGCACCGGCGACTGGGTCGTCACTCTGCCCGTGCGCTGGGACGACGTCGACTTCGAAAAAGTAGGCGATCTGGAAATCAACCGCGAGACCGCCCTTGAGCAGCTCGACCGCTACAAGCTGCTCATGGACAACTATGTCGAGCAGAACTGCTCGGTCACAGTCAGCTACGACCCCACCGAAGTGGACGCCATCATCGACTGGCTGCTGCACAACTGGGACCATTATGTGGGCGTGTCCTTCCTGCTGCGCGCCGATCCGCTCAAATCCGCCAGCGATCTCGGTTTCCCCTACCTGCCCCAGCAGCCAGTTTCCAAGGTTACCTACGAGGCCTATGTCGCCCAGCTAACCCCCCTCGATCTTGACCAAGTCAGCGCCCAATCCAGCGATGAAGTCGACATGGGCAGCGAGTGCGCTGGCGGCGCCTGCCCCGTCCGCTAACCCTTGTCTGAATATTTCAGGTTATTTTGATTTTCTGGCTTGACGACAGCTCATGCCTGTTTACCCTTTGGGCAAGGGTAAAGGGTTGTGTGTGCAATCCCTCCCCAAAACAAACAGGAGAAGCCGAAATGAAAAAGTTGCTGATCATGCTGATCGTGGTTGGGATGAGTGCCGGTGTGGCATCCGCCGCTGGTGGCGTGGGCGTATTCGGTTCGTATTGGGATGCAGATGATCCCGGCCCAGGCTATGGCGGTGGCCTCAAATTCAAAGCCGAGTTAGTAGATTATCTGGCCGTTGAACTTCGAGCTTCGTGCATCACCAAGTTTGATGAGTGGGATGGTGACGACGACTTATTTGTCATCCCGCTGGAAGCCGGGCTGGTGCTCAACTTCCCGCTCGGTACTGAAGTGCCCATCACGATCTACGGCGGTGGCGGTGTCGGCTATGCCATCATCCCCGAAGCGGATGACATCGACTTTGACGATGACTTCACCTTCTACGGCGTCGCGGGAGCCGAATTCGCCTTGGGCGATGCGCTCTCGCTCTTTGCGGAAGCCCAGTACCGCTTTCTCGAGGTAGATGGTGCCGAGGTGAACGGCGAAGACATCAAAGAAAAGGTCAAGTTCACCGGCTTCGGCGTCAATGTCGGCCTGATGCTGCGATTCTAGCACCCATCGCCGCCCCTCCCGGCCCCGCGTCATTTGACGGGGCCGGTTTTTCATGGTGCAACCTTGCCAATGGTCCCGCATCCTGCCATTCTGATTAAATATTCACCGCAACCCTGGGAGCAAATTGATGAAAAAATGGATTCTTGTGATAACCCTGTCTCTCTTGTTGCTTCCCATCGCTGAGGCCGCCCACCCCCATCGAATCGGAGTGGGTGCCAATTACTGGGTCGCCGTGGACAGTATCCACGTCGATGACTTAAACGACGACGGGCTCAGCTATCTACTGACGTACCAGTGGCGCCCGACCCTGGTCGGCTTGCAGGCTGATTTGGAATTTCTACCCGATCTCTTTGGGAAGGACGCCATCGCGCCGGCCGCTTATCTTGTGGTCGGCAGCGCCATCTATGCGGCCGCCGGCATCGGCATCGTCCATCAAGATGGCAAATTCGCCGACAATCCCTTCTTCGCCTTCAAGGCCGGGCTGGACCTCGAAGTGCTGCCCAGCATTTACTTGGATATCTCCGCCTGCTACCGCTTCAATAGCAAATACGATTTCAATGACGCCATCGACGCGATCGACACCGATACTGTGTTCCTCGGTGCCGCCGTCCGGCTCGGCTTTTAGCTGGTTGGTGGCCAAGTCGATCTGCGGACGACACGGAGGTCGTCCCTCCAGGAATCCCCTTTGGGTCTTGGCGTGAGTCCGTCGGATCTGTCAGATCGGTCGGATCAGTCTGATTCTTATCGCTTTCCGGCACTTGCGCTTCCTTTGCGCCACTTGCAACTTTTGTGTTTAAACGGCTGATGGGCTATTTTGCCACCATGTGGAAGGCGACGGGCAAGGCATCGGCAATATCGCCGGCTTTCATGGCGAATTGGGTGTTCCGCAAGGCCGCGATATCCCCGGCGGTACCATGCAGCCAAACGGCGGCACAAGCGGCATCGAGCGGCGCGATACCCTGAGCCAGCAGCCCTGCCAACAAACCTGCCAGCACATCGCCGCTGCCTCCGCAGGCCATTCCCTGATTGCCATTCAAGTTGATCCAGTGCGGCTGACCGGTCTGCACCACCAGCGTCCCCGCCCCCTTGAGCACCACCAGCGCCCCGGTCCGTTCCACTGCTTCCCGAGCCGCCGCCACTCGATCCTGCTGGACTGTCGCGGCATCCGTCCCCAACAACAAGGCTAACTCCCCGGGATGCGGCGTCAACACAACGGGCGCTGTGCAGTGCCGGATGACCTCGGGGGTGCTAGCCAACACGGCAATGGCATCCGCATCGAGCACCAGCGGACAGGTTGTCTCGCGCAGCAGCCGCTCCACCAGGCGGCGGACCTCAGGCTTCCGCCCCAGCCCAGGTCCCAGCAGGATGGAATGATATCCGGCCAAATCGAAATTGGTGAAGAGATCTGCGTCCACGATAACTTCCGGGACCCGCGCCCGAACAGCGGCGGCGGCGGATTCCACGGTGGCCACGCGCACGAGACCGGCGCCGGAGCGGATCGCCCCTTCGGCGGCCAGCACAATGGCACCGGGATAGTGTGCCGATCCGCCCAGCAAGAGAGCCGTGCCATACGTCCCTTTGTGGCTGACACGCGCACGGCGCGGCAATGAGCGCCGCACATCTCCTGTCGATATCCACTGCAAGTCGGGCGTTGCATCTGGAATCGAATCGGCGGCCCCACGCGGCAACCCCACGGGCACCTGCCATAGCGAACCCAGAAACTCGCGCGCGCTAGACGCGGCCATTCCGACCTTCGGCAATTCCATCGTCACGGTAAAATCAGCCCGCACACAACACGCGGCAACCGCGCCGGTTTCTGCATCCAGCCCGGTGGGGACATCTGCCGCCACCACGACGCACTGGTCGGCCATTTGATTCAGATACTCAACCGCCAGTCGAATGTTGCCCCGGGGCTCACCTGTTGCGCCCGTTCCCAACAGAGCATCTACCAGAATCGTGGGCGGAGGCACGGATGCCCCGATCTGCCCCCACTGGCCCTCCGTTACTTCGCGAACGCAGATGCCCTGTGCTGTGAGGTCACGATAAGCGGCCGCAGCATCGCCCTTGAGTTTAGCGGTGGGTACCGCCAGCCAGACGTCGACCTCAAATCCCATCGCATCGAGGCATATTGCAGCAGTGAATGCGTCGCCGCCATTGTTGCCAGGGCCGGCCAAAAAGCGAATTTTGGGCCACAGCGGGTCAATGTGCCGTAGCAGGATGACTATCCGTTCCGCCAGCCCATTACCAGCCTGCCGCATCATCTCCAGCCCCAGACCCGGCTGCGCGGCAATCGCTAGGGATTCCTCTTCGCGCAGGGCGGCCGCAGACACGAATTTCATGAGATCATCAACGCCTTCATCTCACGCACCGCTTGTTCCATCCCCACCATGACCGAGCGCGCCACAATGCTATGGCCGATGTTCAAGGTATCCAAATGCGGAACCGCCTGCAAAAAAGCCGGCAGGTTATCGTAATTCAATCCGTGCCCGGCATTGACGCGCAGTCCGATCTGATGGCCATAGCGCGCCGCCGTCGCCAGACGCTGTAACTCGGCATCGGCGACGGCACCCTTGTGGCTGCAATACGTCCCCGTGTGCAATTCGACGACTTGGGCGCCCAAGGCCTTGGCGGCATCCAATTGCGGAATAGCTGGCTCGATGAACAAGCTGATCACGATTCCCCGCTCTTTCAACCGAACGATAGTGGGTTTCAAATCCGCAAACTGTCCGACCGCATCCAACCCGCCCTCGGTAGTAATTTCTTCGGGTTTCTCGGGCACTAGGCAAACCTCGTCCGGAATTTCCGCCAGGGCGATCTCGATGATCTCCGGCGTATTCGCCATTTCGAGGTTCAGGGGGATATTCAAGTCACGGCGCAGCGCATGTAGATCCGCATCCTGAATATGGCGGCGATCTTCGCGCAAATGAATGGTGATGCCGTCAGCCCCCCCCTGCTCGCACAGGGCGGCCGCTGCCAGCGGTGATGGATAGGCCGCGGCGCGCGCCTGGCGCAGCGTGGCGACATGGTCGATGTTCACTCCCAATTTCATATGGACTCCTTCACGGTGGGCTTTTTCCACGTGGCCGATTCAGCCTTTAGAAACAACGACAGAAGGGTGAGGACGGCAAATGCCGCCACCGTCACGCCTAGGGTATGGAATAGTTCACTGATTGCTAGATTCATCGTTGGGGTCTCCTACACAATAGATTGGCTTTGTGGGCCACCAAAGAAATGCGCCTTGTCCATGTCCAACACTAGGCCGACACGATCGCCAACTTGCCGTTGGCACGCAGCGCCCACGCGGGCCGTCAGGACGTTCTTGCCAGTATGGGCATGCAAATAAACCTCCGCGCCCATCATTTCAACCATTTCGACCGTCGCCTGAATGACGCGTGTCGGCTCGGCGTTGGGGCGCGTCGCATGCTCGTCGATATGCTCAGGACGCAAACCCATCACCAGCGGCTCGCCCGCGTGACCAGCCAGACGATTGGCGGCCGGGCCAGGTACCGTGACTTGGAACGTCCCCTCATCAAACACGACCACGTTGGGGCGGCAGATCATGGTGCCAGAGAAGAAATTCATGGGTGGGCTGCCGATGAAGCCCGCTACAAACTGGTTGGCGGGGCGGTTGTAAAGATCCAACGGGCTGGCCACCTGCTGGATCCAGCCATCTTTCATCACCACAATCCGATCCCCCATCGTCATGGCCTCAATCTGGTCATGGGTCACGTAGATCATCGTGCTTTGCAAGCGACGGTGCAGTTTGATGATTTCGGCACGCATTTGCACGCGCATTTTGGCATCGAGATTCGATAGCGGCTCATCGAAAAGAAATGCTTTGGGCTTGCGGACAATAGCGCGGCCCACGGCGACACGCTGGCGCTGGCCGCCCGAGAGCGCCTTGGGCTTGCGTTCAAGGTAATCGGCAATGCCCAGAATATCGGCCGCCTCCATCACTCGCTGGTGGATCTCGGCCTTGGGATACTTGCGCAGCTTCAGCCCGAAAGCCATATTGTTGTAAACCGTCATGTGCGGATAAAGCGCGTAGTTTTGGAACACCATGGCAATGTCGCGATCCTTGGGCGGCACGTCGTTGACCTTCTTACCATCAATGGAAATGGTGCCCTGACTGATTTCTTCCAAGCCCGCGATCATGCGCAGAGTGGTAGATTTTCCACACCCCGACGGTCCCACGAGGACCACGAACTCGCGATCCTCGATTTCAAGGTTCGCGTCATGTACCGCCGTCACGTTGCCGGGATAGATTTTATAGACGTTTTCGAGAAGGACATTAGCCATCAGATGCTTCCTCTATCCGGGCACCCATAGGCCGCCCGTTCGCCTCGAAGGTGTAGCATTCGCCCTGCGCTGCTGTCAAAGCAATCCCCGGCTTGGTACCGCGTCTTGGGCGCACAACAAAATTCAGGCAAGATGTGATTTTGAAATGTAGGGGTCGAGCTTGCTCGATCCCTCCTCGAGGACTTTGAGCCAAGGTCGCCACCTTTTCGGAACAGCCGGTCGCAGCAAGCTGCGCCCCTACAAAACAGGCACAAGACGGAACCGTGAAGATTTTCGTCGTACGCCCCCGCGTCTTCTTGGGCGATATGCGCTGCCTTCTCTCTCCGTCAGCGGGTCGCGTGCTTGACAACCCCGCCGCGGCTGTGTATCTACGAACAGAAACATTGACCACCCTTTAGGAGACGCCATGAACGTGCCCGATTATTACAACTATTTCAAATTGCATCCCGACCGGAACGGCCGCTACGGAAAATATGGCGGTGCTTACCTGCCCCCCGACCTCGAAAAAATCATGGCGGAAATTCGTGACGCCTATGACACTATTTCGCGCTCGGCCAAGTTCATTTCCGAACTCCGCTCGATCCGCAAGCACTACCAGGGACGCCCTACGCCCGTCTATCATGCGGAGCGACTATCGCAAAAGCTAGGCCCCGCGCAAATCTACCTCAAACGCGAAGACCTCAACCATACCGGCGCCCACAAGCTCAACCACTGCATGGGCGAAGGGCTCCTGGCCGTCTATCTCGGCAAGAAGAAGCTCATCGCCGAAACCGGCGCCGGGCAGCACGGTGTCGCGCTCGCCACTGCCGCCGCTTATTTCGGCCTTGAATGCGATATCCACATGGGCGAGGTCGATATCGTCAAGCAGGCCCCCAATGTCGCGCGAATGAAACTGCTGGGCGCCAAGGTCATCCCGGTCAGCTTCGGCCTCAAGACACTTAAAGAAGCCGTGGACTCTTGCTTCCAGGCCTACATTGAGGATCCTATCACCCAACTTTACTGCATCGGCTCAGTCGTCGGCCCCCACCCCTTCCCGATGATGGTCCGGGACTTCCAGCGCATCGTCGGCATCGAAGCTCGCGAACAGTTCTACGACATGACTGGCGACCTTCCCGACATCGTCACGGCCTGTGTCGGCGGCGGCTCCAATGCCATGGGCATCTTCAGCGGATTTCTGACCGACCCCTGCGAAATCCACGGTGTCGAACCCTTGGGCAAGGGCACCAAGGTCGGCGAACACGCCGCGACCATGACCTACGGCAAGGAAGGCGTTCTGCACGGATTCAACTCCTATCTCCTCCAAGACGAGAAAGGCGAACCCTCGCCAGTCTACTCGATTGCCTCTGGCCTCGATTATCCCGGTGTTGGTCCCGAACACGCCTTTTTGCGCGACAGCGGGCGTGTGCAATACGTTAGCATCACTGATCGCGAAGCGGTGGAAGCCTTCTTCATGCTTTCGCGCGTCGAAGGGATTATTCCGGCGCTGGAGAGTTGTCATGCCGTAGCCCATGCCATCCGTCTCAGTCGCAACGAGCCCAAGCACTCCCGCAGTATTCTAGTCAATCTCTCCGGACGCGGTGACAAGGACATGGACTACGTCATCGAGCACTACGGTTTCGGCAAAGACTTCCAGCTCTAAGCCTTCAGCTCGGAATCTCCGCAGACCGGTCTTCGGGCCGGTCTGTTTTTTGTGCCCCCCATAGCATAGCCCTCCCGGTTCACGCTGTCTTTGGCGGTCCAGACTGATCCGCCGGATCAGTCAGATCGGTCGGATCTGTCGTATTCACCCTCTTTTGCAATTTTCTCAGTTGGGCTATTCGGCTGTTTTGGCCGCTCCGACTGCTTCGGCCATAGCCCGGTTGCCTTCTTGCCGCCACGGGAGTCGAGGTGGTACGTTGCACACATGAAGATTCTGGATTGTGACTATTTGGTCATTGGCGGCGGACTGGCCGGACTTTCGGCGGCCATGGAGCTGGCGCCGCACGGCCGCGTCATCCTCTGCGCCAAACGGGGACTGGACGAAAGCAATTCTTCCCACGCGCAAGGAGGCATTGCCGTACCCATCGCTGAGGATGATACGATTGAGGCGCACCTGCACGATACCGTGATAGCCGGCGCCGGGTTGACTCAGGTTGACGTGGCCCGCGACATCATCGCCCAGGGTGCTGAGCGTATTGCCGCGCTGGAGGCCTGGGGTGTACATTTTGAACGCAAGCCCCGCCAGCCACGCGAAACTGACGCCGATTATGATCTCGGGCGCGAAGGCGGACACTCCACCCGCCGTATCCTCCACAGCGGCGACTTCACCGGCGCCGAAATTATCCGCGTCATGACTGACCGGGTGCGTCGGCAACGCAACGTCGAGGTGCGCGAACAGTTCATGGCCATTGACCTAATCACCAGCGGCTGGTTGAAGGTCTCCGGCGAAGATGCCTGCATCGGCTGCTATTTTCTCGACTGCGCCAACCATGAAATTCTGGCCGTGCGTGCACCGCATACGGTGTTGGCCACCGGCGGTGCCGGCAAGGTCTACCTGTATACCAGCAATCCCGATATCGCCACCGGCGACGGCATCGCCATGGCGTGGCGTGCGGGACTCGAAATCCGCAACATGGAATTTGTCCAGTTCCACCCCACCTGCCTCTACCATCCTGAGGCTAAGTCGTTTCTGATCAGCGAAGCCGTGCGCGGGGAAGGTGCCCGTCTCCTCAATGGCGCGGGGCGCGCATTCATGAAGCGCTACGATCCACGCGGCGAACTGGCACCGCGTGACATTGTCGCCCGCGCCATCGACAACGAAATGAAAACTCGCGGCGACAAATGTGTTCATTTGGACATCACCCACCAAAGCGTGGCATTCCTTAAACGGCGCTTCCCCAACATCTATGCCACCTGCAAACAGTTTGGTTTTGATATGGCCCGCGAGCCGATCCCGGTTGTTCCCGCCGAGCACTATTTCTGCGGCGGCGTCACAACGGATACTCGCGGACGGACCGCCATGGCCGGGCTTCATGCCGCCGGCGAAGTCACGTGCACCGGTCTGCACGGTGCCAACCGCCTGGCCAGCAATTCGCTGCTCGAAGCCCTCGTATGTGGCCATGCGGCTGCCCGCGACATCCTCGAACAACCGCGCAGCAAGAAACGCAAAATACGGATTCCCGCTTGGACGGTTGGCCATGCCGTGCCCTCCGACGAGGCGGTGGTCGTTGCCCATAACTGGGACGAGGTTCGCACCGTGATGTGGGACTATGTCGGCATCGTGCGCACCAACCGGCGTTTGGCGAGAGCCCTACGGCGCATCAATACCCTGCGCCGCGAAATCCGCGAATACTACCGCGACTATCTCGTAACCTCCGATCTGCTGGAGTTGCGTAACATTGCCGCCGTAGCCGAGTTGGTGGTCCGCTCCGCCATGCTGCGGCGCGAAAGCCGCGGCCTGCACTACACCCTCGATTATCCCGAGCCAGTCTCAAGCATGTGCCACGACACCGTCATCCACGACCTGCCCGGCGGCGGCGCCATCTGACCAGAGCCGCGATGCTCCTAGCTCTACACCTGTTTCGTGGATTCCTTGTCGGCATTGCCGGCCTCCTGCCGGGGCTGTCCGGCAGCACGTGGCTGGTGATCTTCGGCCTCTACCGCCCGCTGACTGCCGCCTTGGCCAATCCCTTTTTCCGCCTCCGCGAAAACCTGCTGCGCTTTGGTCCTTTTTTCCTGGCGGCGGGTCTGGGTATCCTGGTGGGCAGCCGCCTGCTGGCCACGGTGTTTGCCCGCCACGAAATTCCCACCCTGTACCTATTCATGGGGTTGATGTTGGGGGCATTATCAGACCTGTTTGGTCATACCCGCCGTACGGGCGGCCATCCCGCCGGTTGGCTGGCATTTGCCGCTCTGTTGGCAGTGTGTGTCAGCTTGGCCCTGTGGCAAGACCAGTTGATTCCCCGTGAAATAATGGTATCCGGCCACTGGAGTATTTGGCTGGCGGCGGGAGCAGGCATCGGACTGGGGGCCATTGTTCCGGGCAGTAGTGTAGCTCTCCTGCTTATCTATTTGGGCATTTACCAACCGTTGCTGGACGGTGTCGCACACCTCGACCCGCACATTCTGCTGCCGGTAATCCTCGGCGCTACAAGTTCGATCCTGATCTTCGCTAAGGCCTCCCATTGGCTGTTTCAAAAAGCTGAAGGCACCGTAACCCGCGGTATTCTGGGATTGGTAACCGGTTCCCTCTGGCTGGTATTTCCCGGCTGGCCGGGCGGTAGACTCGGCGCACTTTGTCTGCTCCTGCTGGCTATCGGTTTCGGATGCTCAATCCTCCTCAACCGCATCGCCCCACCAAGTAGGATGGAGAAAGGTTAAGGTGACGGACTAGGGCCTCAATATTTCGGCCACAAAGGCGCTCAGGGCGGGATCGGTCACGCACGCCAATGCGGCCTGCGCATGGCGGACGATGGCCTGATCCATGGCAGCAAGTGTTTCGGTCGAGCAGAATACTTCCCGCAGTGCCGCGCCAGGGGGTTGATCGAATATCTGTCGCTGGCTGATATCGGCGGCACCCCAGGCATAGACCGCAGCCCAAATATGACGGCCATCGCGCAAATCATCAGGAAGGCGGCCACCTTGAAGCCATCCCTGCAAGCCCTGGCGATCATTTTTCAACTGAAATGCAATTCCGGCATGAACTCCGAATTTGTCGAATGCAAACGAGGGCGTACCTCCTGTGAGCAAGGCCGCCAGACGGATCGGCATCGCGAAGGAATACGAACCGGTCTTGAGGGCATAGACTCGTTCAATATCAGCCGTGGACAAGTTGTTAAGCCGGGTACGGGCCGCGCCAATCTCCAGCAGCGTGCCGCGCCCGGTATCGAGCGCTGCGCGCATGAATTCCTGAATGGCTGCTAAAACCCGTTCCGCTGGTGCTGCCGTCTGCGCCAAGCTATCCATTGCTAGGCTGTACAGAATGTCCCCCGTCACCATGGCCACATCGTTGCCGTTAAAATTCCCCGAGGGCTTATCACGCAGGATGTTATCCAATCGCTTGGGAAGACTGGGCACTCCCCGACGCTCATCCGACCCGTCGATCACGTCGTCATGCACCAGAATAAAATTATGGGCCAGTTCCAACGCCAGCGCCGCGGGCATCAGTCCAGTCAGCGAGTCGCACCCGAAGGCCTGGCACGCCAGACCAAACAACAGAGGGCGCAAGCGTTTGCCGGGCATCTGCAAGCTGTCGCGCACAAAACCAGCGCTTTCCGGATCAAGCGTGGACCACGCCTGCCAAAATGAATGTTCCCCGACATGGCGCTGCCAAGCCGCTTCGAATTCTTCTCGGAGTGATTGCATTCCTTCCAGTCTACGGTAGCATCACCATCATGCACAGCAAAACTGTCATTGTGGGCGGAGGGTTTGCCGGTCGTCAAGCTTGCCGCTGGTTGGCCCGGCACGGTGTGGAGTCAGTCTTGATCGACCCCAGCCCCGTCACAACCATGCTGCCCGCCCTGCCCGACCTGGCTGGCGGCTGGGTACCGGAATGGATTGTCCAGCGTTCCTTGTTGGAACTGCTGCCGCCCCGAACCGTCCTTGTTCCGGCTGCAGCCTCGCTGATCGACTTGGACGGGAAAGTGGTGGTCGCCAACGGTGAATCATTCCCCTATCAGCACTTACTCATCGCGGCCGGCGCGACCACAAACTTTCACGGCATGACCTTTCCCGACAGGGTGATGCATCCGCTGGCCACGCTGGCCGATGCCTTGCGCATCCGCGATGAGTTCACCACCTATCTCCGAGAGACCCCCCACCCCCATGTCCTCGTAGCCGGCACCGGCTATACCGGCCTGGAATTGGCCATGAGCCTGTTACACCGGGCTCGGGCCGCCGGGCGCACCTGCGCCGTCACGATTGTCGACCCCGCGCCGGAGCTGCTGCCGTCGCTGCCAGACCGCCAGCGGCAATACGTGCTGGACTTCTTAACGTCACAAGGCGCCGACGTTCGCCTCGGCATAAAGATTGACTCTTTTGATGGACAGCGCGCCCTGCTCGGCGGACAAACCATCGAGGCCCCCTTTGCCTGCTGGGCGGCCGGTACGAAATTTGCCGTGCCGGAAATCAAAGGACACGTCGAGCGGCTGAGCGACGGACGCCTCCACGTCGCCCCAGATCTATCCTTGGCCAACTATCCTGAGGTATTCGCCGCCGGAGATGCGGCGGCCTTTACCCAGCGCGGCATCGTGCTGCGCAAGGCGGTCAACTTTGCCTACTATGGTGGAAAACATGCCGCACGCAATATGCTCCGCCAACAACGGGGCACCCC
Source organism: Kiritimatiellia bacterium (assembly GCA_034005635.1). Lineage (GTDB taxonomy): Bacteria > Verrucomicrobiota > Kiritimatiellia > CAIQIC01 > Lenti-01 > JAAZFE01. Next base: position 14,631 of record JAVEUJ010000046.1, read on the forward strand.
CACTCGTCCTTTCCGCCCGGTGGACCTGGGATGGATTGTGCCGCTGCATGCTACCAGCGTGGGCTGGCTGGCCCCGGGCATCTGGATTCACGGCCGTCTAGGCGTCCGGCTCCACCACCTGATGTGCGGCCTGCGTAATTATTCTTTTTCTCATTTCGCAGGGTGCCTGCGACTGGCGTTCAACCCAAACCAAGGAGTAAAATAATGACGACTAAGAAATACCTGATCGGCGCAGACTCGGATGCGAATCTCGGCCTCCTTATCCTACGCGTCTTCATCGGCGCCGCACTGCTGACGCATGGCTGGGGCAAGATGTTTGGCGGCCTGAGCGACTACGCTGCCAGCGTGGGTCAAATGAGACTCCCCTTCCCGCAGGTGCTGGGTTTCCTGTCGGCTTTTGCTGAAAGTATCGCCGCCATCCTGCTAGCCATCGGGTTGCTGACCCGCCCGGCAGCAGCCCTCATCGTCATCAATATGGCCGTGGCGGCGCTCGCTGTCCATGGCGGACAGGGATTCGCGGCCCAGGAATTGGCTTGGCTCTATTTTGCACCGGCACTCTTCTTCCTCTTGAAGGGCGCAGGCAAATGGTCACTCGACTACCAATTGTCACATCGGGGTTAATTCCAAGACGCTTCGTGCTCATCGGGCCAATCGATCCGGCCATTCGTAGGTGGACTTCTTTCTGGTAGTTTATGAGTTCTTGAGTTCAGATTCACCCATCCAGCTTCCCCCCTTCCAGTCATGGTGAGCGCAGTCGAACCATCTCGGCTCACCCCCAACGGCCAACCTGCAAGACACCGCCGAGATCCCTCGACAAGCTCAGGATGACAGACGAGACGGGTCATCTCCACCCTTATCCATGCCATCAGGTCCCCAGCGCCTCAGCGCGCGCGCAACAGCAGCCACGGCCACAGGCCGGGAGTGGCCGCTAGGCGGCGGTCCACGTTATTGCGCGGCAAATTCCAGCGGGCGGCGCCCATCTTAGCGATGGCGCCCGGCTCCGTTCCCACCGCCGCCCGTAGCCCCATGGCTTCTAGATCCTGCTCTAGATCGTCACGACTATTGCCATTGGGCCAAGCCAGCATCGGCACACACCATTCGGGAATGCGCCGCTGGAGCAAACCCCAGCACTGGCGGATGTCCGCCAGCGCGTCGGCCCGGCTGATTCCATCCAACAGCACATGTCCATGGCCGTGCGCTCCAAACCGCACCCAACCGCTCTCGCCCATCTGACGGATCTGGTCCATTGTCAGAAATTCCCGAGCAACCGCTTCCTCCATCTGTGGGTCGCTCCGCACGTCGGGCGGCATTGACTTGCGCCGCTCGATCTGGGCATCCGCCAGCCCAGCCGTCTGCCACCAGAATGGCTGACGTTCCTCCACCGCTCCAGTGGATAGAAAAACCGTGGCCGGAATCTTCAATTCGCGCAGTACCGGAAACGCCTGTTCAAAATTATCTGCCCAACCATCATCAAATGTAACCGCAAACGAGGCGTGCGCAGGCAGCATCTCTCTGTTCAACCAATTGGCTAGCGCCACGGGTTCATACTTTGCACGCATCCA
>JAVEUJ010000185.1:0-3805 GCA_034005635.1 Kiritimatiellia bacterium
AAATCCTCTCTTACGGCGCCGATGGCGAGCCCGGCGGCACCGGCGCCAACGCCGACATCTCCTCCGCCCACGCCGATTAGTGGTTGATGGTTGGTGGTTGATGGTTGGTGATCGCCCCCGAGCAGTACGCAGACCATCCCTCCAAACACTCCCGCGATTCTCTTTCCAGTCTTCCTGGGTTTCCTGCTTTCCTGATAAATTTCAGGGCTATTCTCCCCACTATGATCCCTCATCTTCTAATCCTGAAAAATCCTGTTAATCCTGTCTAAAATTCCTCCCCTGTTCTCCCGTTAGCGTCTTTGTGTCTGAACGCGAATCCGGCTTTTGGTTGGTGGTTGAACGCGGACAGGACGGAGCCTGCCCCTCCGGCGAAATACTCACCACTCCCCCATCTTCCCTTTCATGAGTTCTTGAGTTCAGATTCACCTACCCCCAAGTCTCCAGTCTCTAGCCTCCCGTCCCTCCCCCCCATCCGTGCCATCAGTAACATCCGTGGTGGCTGTTCCCTCTGTGAATCTCTGCGGCCCTCTGTGGTTCATCCGCTGCCGACTGCCCAAATCTCTCTTCCGCGTTTCCCAAATATAAAGGCCGACCCCGAGGGGCCGGCCTTTGGGCGCAGCAAACCGTCGCTTACTTGCCGACCCGCGCAAAAGGAACAGTGAAGATGTCGGCATCACTCCATTCAAACGACGAGTTGTAGCTTTCAACCCCGGGGGTATCCAGCGTCGTTTCGTCGTGCGGGATGCAGTCCATGGCGGATTCTGATCCAGCCCCGAGCATGACGCCGATACCCGCACCCGAATCCAACTGCGCGGCTGTGATCTTCAGATAACTCAGGGGGATGCTCATCTCGTAGAAGCTATCGCGGCTGGTGTCGTGGCCCTGGGTCAAGAAGTCGCGCGTCGGTGCGCCCGCGTCGTGGCGTTTGTCAGCATCATCCACGCCCCAGAGACTGCCTGCGCCGCAGGTCGCGCCCTTAGCAACCTTGATGCCCGCCGCAGCGATGGTGTTGTAGTTTGTGCCGCCGTCATCCAGAGCAAAGACGCCGTTAACTGCCCGGGAAATATAGCCCTGCCAGAGGCTGCCCGCGAGATAGATCTGGTAGTTGGGCTTGTTTGGGCCGACCCATGAGTTTTTCTTGCCCCAGACATCCGTCGTGGCACCCTCGCCGGCCTTGGTGTCGAGCACCAGCCATTGCAGGATGCCGTCGTTGTTGCCGATTTTGCCGCTGCCCGCTCCGCCCGCATTGGCCGGATCGATCACGTCAGTGACGTCTACAAACTGCCAGGCCAGGTACAGGTTGGTGTCATCCCATGCGGCCCACAGATGGGTGGCGTCGATCGGCGGCTCGTGCATCGTCCAGTTGTCGCCCAGACTGCGCGGATCGTCATTGGCCATGTCGATCGCGATCAGATGATCGGCTGTCCAACCCGATGGGCTGCCGTCGATGACCATGGTCTGGCGCTTGCCGAAGCTGGGGTTGGTCGAATAGGGCTTGTCGCCACCTTGGGGCGGCGGGGCCACGGTGCCGATGGTGACAGAATAATTTGCGCCACCGTTATTGTCCCAGATTTCATTCCCGAACGCGTCGGACATCACAATGGCGAACTGGACGACGTCGCCGTCGTTCAAGATACCAAGGTCATTATTCCACCAGTCACCATTTTCCCAGTCGGAGAGGCGCCCCATGGGGATCAGCGGCCAATCGCCGGCGCAAGGCCCGTTAACGCAGTAGATGATATGCGCGCTGACGGTCGATCCTTCCGGATAACCGGCGGAATTGATGAACACCTGATTCTCGTCACTGACCCAGTGGTGGGTGCCGCCGACGCTTGTCAATGCCAGGCTGGCCGCATTCTTGTAGGTATAGCCATAGGCCCGATTGGCCGTCGCTCCGTGGGCCGTCTCCCCGTACAGCGTCAGCAGGGCTGTTTGGTTATTCGTCCAGCCCGCGCCGACGGTGACGACCTGTCCGTTCGTATAGACGGCCGGCGTGCCGCCCCCGAGAGCATAGGTCGAGGCGACCACGTTGACGCCCGAGACGTTCAGCGTCACCGCAATGCCCGCGGCATTGGTAAACGTCGTGCTGCCGGGCGTGGCGCTCACGGTCACCGTTTCAGTCTCGCCGACTTCATCGTAGAACCGGACGCGATAGAAACCGACCGAATTGGTGTTGATCTCGATCGCGTGGCCCACATCCACGCGCTGCCCGATGTCCCGGAACGGCAGAGTTAGATTGGTGGTGTACTGCACCATGTAGCGCAGGTTCGCAGGCGCGCCAAACGAGAAGGCACTGGTGGTGCCCGGCTCCATCAGAAACGCCGGCAGCGTGTCGTCGTCCGGATTCAGGTCCATCAGGTACGACTCCAGATAGGTGTAGCCGTTGGGGGCCACCGCATCCCCAGAGGTCATGGGGTCGAGCCCGTGCCCGCTCAGCCACGCATCCGGCACGCCGTCGCCGTTGCTGTCCGTCACCGGTTCCTGACGCGTGATGGTGACCTGCGCGCTGAGGGTCTCTCCACCCGATCCGGCGACAATCGCCAAGTCGTCCACGTACATCTGGCGTTCATCCGTGCTGGAATCGGTCGCATTGAAGTAGAACTTGAAACGAGTTGGCGAGCCAGTGCCGACGGCCAGCAATTGGCTGTAGGTTTCCGTGCCGTCGCGACCCGTGCCCCACACGCGAATGCTGCCAGAGGCAACGTATTCAAAATGTAATGTCATGGCCTGCGCGCCGTAGTTGCTGAACATCGGCGAGCCGTTAATCGAGATCACGGCATTGTTGCCCATGCCAACGTTGACGAGCTCCGTGTCGCCGGCCAGCAGGCTGAATCCGCGATAGGAGCCTTCGCCGTTGCTGTCCCAGTTCAGGCCTAATTTGAAGCTGAAGACCGCGCCGGGAGTCATCGCGCTGCTGAAACTGCGTTGCACTTCGGCGTTGGCGCCCGACGCCGGCGGATTGGCGTAGAAACCGAAGGCGGTTTCCCTAAAGCCTGTGATCCCCGCATTAGTCGGATTGCCAATGAAACAGCCAGCCCAGGAGGTGACGCCGTCCTGCGAGTGGTTGAAAGCCCACGGGCCGAAGCCACTGCCTTGGTTCGAGCCATCGGTCCAGCCTCCATCATAGTTGCTACCATCGTCCGAGGCCATGGCGCTGCCCGCAGCGCCGCCGGTTTGGCCCAAAACGGTGATCACGTTGGCGCCCACGCCCAAGGCGATATCCGCAATCGTCCACGGCGAGGCCGCCGGGATGATTCCCGTCGCACCGGTCAGCGCATTGGTCCAGCGCAGGTTGCCGTTGGTCACCGCGCTCGCCGTGCCCTGCAGCGTATAAGCATCCACGTTGTTGGCCACCGCGAGGCTGCCCGGCGGATCTGTGATCGCCAAGCCTGCTCCGCGGATCGTCACCTGGAAGTGCAAGCCGCCGTTGTCGCTTTTGATTGTCTCAGTACCATCTGTGGCTGTGATGTAGTAACGGACTACCGCACCCTCGGCAAAAGCGCCCAGGTTGGCGTTGTACCAAGCGCCACCGCTGGAGCCCCAATCCGGATTCAATGCCATGGAATGAGTGGTCCACGTGCTGCCGTCCGTGCTGACCACGACCGTCACGCCCGAAACGCTGCCGGCCGGGCCGACCTCCGTGTCCACATACAGCTCTGTTGCAAATGTGGCCGAGCCGTCTTCGGGGTAATTCTTGGTGCCGCGGATCCACAGGCCGCTCTCCAAGCCCGGCGCAACCGTGAAGGTGTAATTTGGGCCGCCGTTGTTGTCCCAGGCTTGGCTGCTGTCCGCCCCCTGGGCATTG
>JAVEUJ010000186.1:0-3793 GCA_034005635.1 Kiritimatiellia bacterium
GGATTCGGGGTACGCCCCGCCAAATATTCTGCACGAAAATCGTCCAGCACCTTGTGGCGAAATTCATCTGCCAGGCAAATCACCCGGTGCTCGATTCCCAAGCGTTCGGCCATCGCCGCGGCTGCCTGCAGATGCCGGACTTCCCCCGGTCCAAAGCAACTGGTCCGATCGGAGTCTGCCATGGGGGTGGTCCCATCCCAGATGCTCATCGTTAGACCCACGACATGCCAGCCCTCCTGCAGCAATCGCCAGGCGGCAATCGCTGAATCCAGACCGCCGCTCAGGCCCACCGCTACAGTTTTACCTTCATTACCCATCTTTTCATCCTACCGCCCTGCCCGCCCCCCCGCCAGTGTGAAGTGAGTGGGAGCAACGGTTGGGCGCATCCTCGTTTCATTGACTTCCATAGTCACCTCGTTGAAATAACGGACAGCCGCACGCTGAAGCGTGGACTACAAACGGGCGGTGTTTGTAGTACAGCCTTCAGGCTGAACTGGTAAACCCGTGAGCTCCATTCGTTCAACGAAACGGGGATGCGCCCCAACGGTTGGTGCTGCGGATAGATGGAATGCCCTTTGCAACTCTCTCAGGCTTACCGAAATCTTCGATTGTCGCTCTGCCGCCCTTTTCGTATGGTACCGCCGAGACTATGCAAGCCCCCCGTGACAATTTCGACGCCTTCTGCAGCATCTTGGCTGGCGCGGCAGATGCTGCCGCCGCCTTTCTGGGCGTGATGCTGGCCACATGGATTCGCTTTGATTCGGGTCTGATTCCCCTCCACCACAACGAAATCCTGCCGCCCCGGATCATGTATCTTGCAGCCGCAGGCATCCTGGCCCCCCTGCTGGTAATGATTTTCCGCCTGATCGGGCTCTATATCCGCCCTCAGCTCGGGTCCTTTGGCGACAAATTGCCGCGCATTGTGCGCGGCGTAACCATCACCCTGGCGACGGCCCTAGCTTTATCCTTCGTGGTTCGCTCCTCAGATTGGCCACCCTACTCACGAACCGTCGCCCTCCTAGCATTTTTCACGGTGTTGCTGCTAGTGCTCGTGGAGCGGTTCATCCTGTTCCGCAGCGAATTACATTGGGCCCGGCGCACCGCCCCCATTCGCCGTATCTTGATTATTGGCGTTGATGATTTGGCCGCCCGCATTCGCCGCGCGCTCGAACGCGAACCCCGGTTGCGCTCGCGCCTGGCTGGCTACCTGCTCCCCGCTGATCCTGGCAGCGCTCGTAACATCACCCTCTCTACGGCCATCACTCCCAAACTGGTCAAGGGGCACATCGGCGAGTTGGAAAAGATCGTCTCCGAGGAGCAGATCGATGAAGTTATTCTCGCCGACCCTAGCATCTCCCGCCCGCGTTTGGCGCAAATTCTGATGCACTGCGAACGCAACCTGATTCCCTTCCGCATGGTTCCCGACCTTTACGGCGTGTTGACGTCGCGGGTCCGCGTCAACCATGTGTCTGACATTCCCCTGATCGGGATGGCCGCGTGGCCCCTAGATTCTTTTTGGAACCGGGTGCTCAAGCGTCTCGAAGACCTCACCGGCGCTTTGGTTGGGCTGCTAATTTCTACCCCTGTCATCCTGGTGGCTGCCCCGCTCATCAAGCGCAGTTCTCCCGGCCCCGTGTTCTACCGTCAGATTCGCTGCGGCTTCGCCGGGAAGCCCTTCACTATCTTTAAGCTGCGCACCATGCCAGTGAACGCGGAATCACAGACGGGGCCCGTGTGGGCCACACCTGATGATCCCCGTCGCACCCGTGTTGGCGAATTTCTGCGCAAGTGGAATCTCGATGAGTTACCCCAATTCTGGAACGTCTTCAAAGGCGACATGTCGCTGGTTGGTCCGCGTCCCGAGCGCCCCCATTTCGTAGAGCAATTCAAGGACGGCATAGGCCACTACATGACCCGCCATATTTCGCGTCCCGGTATGACGGGCTGGGCCCAAGTCAACGGACTGCGCGGCAATACTTCCATCGAAGACCGCCTGCACCACGATCTCTACTATCTGGAAAACTGGTCGCTCTCCTTTGACCTTAAGATCCTGATCCAAACCTTTTTCAACCGCCAAAACGCTTATTGAGTCGCCTATGCCCCCCCCCTCTTCCTCCTCCAAGATCTGTATCCTCATCCCAGCTTACCAAGAGGAAGACCGCATTGCGCTGGTCGTCCGCGAAGTGCGCGAGTATTGCCCTCAAGCTGAAATCGTGGTGATTGACGATGGCTCCGCTGACCAGACCACCCGCGTGGCGAAGGAAGCGGGGGCCACGGTGCTGGAGCATGTGCGCAATCAGGGCAAAGGCGCCGCTCTGCAAACCGGATTTGACCATGCCCGCACGACCGGCTGCGACCTGGCGTTGACCCTCGACGGCGATGGTCAGCACGCCCCCTCGGATATCCCCGCCTTTTTGCAAGCCTATGAGCGTACCCATAGCCCCGTCTTGGTGGGCAACCGCATGGGCAATCTCGCTGCCATGCCCCCGCTGCGCCGATTCGTCAATCGCTTCATGTCCGATCTCTTGTCACGCCGCATGGGCCAGTATGTCCCCGACAGCCAGTGCGGGTTCCGCCTCTATCACCGCTCAGCTTTCCCGGAAGGCCTTTACGATAATGCCTCCCGCCGCTTTGCCGCCGAATCCGAAATCCTCTTGCGGCTCGCCCTCCGTGGATTCAAGATTGGCGCCGTCAACATTCAAACCATCTATGGGGCTGAAAGAAGCAAAATCCATCCCCTCGCTGATACCATCCGTTTTTTCCGCATGCTCCGCCGCTTCAAAAAGATTAAAAAGGAATTCCTTGCCCAATGAAATCCCTTTGCGCCATCCTGTTCCTTGCTTTCGCCCTCTCCGCCCCCGCACAATCCGCTGCCCCCCATTCCCCATCTTCCGAATCTCCGACCTTTGCCCTCGGACCTCAGACCTCCCCCCTGACCTCTGACCTCTCCCCCTCTGCTCTCCCCTCCTCCACCCCCTACGTCCTGGAACGCGCCACCGCCGATACCGTCGTCAAAGTTCCCCACAAGAGCACGGGTCAAAAAATTGCGGAAACTCTCCGGAAACAGGGCATGTCCAAAGACCTCACCATTGCGGCTATTTCCACCCTGCCGATTGTCGAGTTGCGCGGCGCCATTCCCGTCGGCCACATTTTGCTGCCCGACACGGACAAATCCACCCGCTTGGGTCTGGACGATTTGCGCCGTTCCGCCCGCATTTTTCTGTGGGCTGTGCTCGGCAACATGGTTCCGGTCCCCTTCATCCTGTTGCTGCTCGGCCCCATCTCCTCCCTCTGCATGAAGATCCCCATCGGCAAGCGTTTCTTCGATTGGCTCTTTGCCCGCACCCGCCACAAAACGGCCAGCGTGGAAAAATATCAAATCCTCGGCCTCACGGTTTTCGTTGCCGTCCCTTTGCCCGTCACCGGAGCCTGGACGGGTGCCATGGCCGCCTTCCTTCTCGGCCTATCCTTTCCCCATGCCATGATTTCGATCTTCCTCGGCGTACTCATTGCCGGCGTCATTATGACCGTCCTCGCCCTCCTCGGCTGGATCGGCGCCGCCATTGCCGGCATCGTCCTGACCGGCCTCTTCGTCAGCATCCTCGCCAAGGCGCTCAAAAAGGCCGCCTAACTCGGCTGGTCCGGCTATCCCCAAAACTATTTTTTACCACAGAGGGCCACCGAGTTTCACAGAGCGGCATAGCCGCAACCAAAGGGATTAAAGCCACCACGGATTACACCGATTTCACAGATTGAGAAAAGGAGGACAAAGAGGAAAATGAATTTGAACTCA
>JAVEUJ010000187.1:0-3768 GCA_034005635.1 Kiritimatiellia bacterium
GGCGAACGGGGGCGGCGGCGGTGGGCTGACCACTGTTTTCCGGGGCAACATTGTTTGCCGAGAAAACGCGGCGCGGGCAGCGGAGCGGCGCGGGGCCATTCACGGCGAGTGAAAAATCCTCACGGATCGTGTGGGCGGCAAGGCCGACGAAGGCGCATGGTGGCGGCGGGAACATTTACGGGAAGCGGCGGACAGCCCGGTTAGCGACCTTCCCTCCGAGAGTATTAACCCGGCGAATGCCACAGGCCGGACTGTCCAATAAATTTCTATCCTGAATATCTGGCGGGATCAAGCGGCTTTGTCGTTTTGTGGCCGTTTTGTGGCCGCAGGAATCGCGCAGGAGCGGACATTTTCACCGGACGGGCCGGGAAAGAGGCGGTGTAGATCGCAGCGTAGGGGGCAGGCAGGAGGCCGGGGCGGTGGCGGCGCAGACCTACAAGGCGGCGACGAAGGGGGGCCAGCCCATCCATTCATTTTGAAAGGCCACAGGAACGCCAAGTTTCCGGCAAACCCGGATCGTGTGCCCCGTCCCGCCCTTCATTGGATCGGCAGGGTTGACGTAGAAAATCCCAACGGCGGCCGCTGCAAGGGATGCGGAATCCGAGCCGACGACCTTGAGCGTGTCCCGCAGGAGATAGCGGGCTTTTGCCTTCAACTTGGGAATGACATCCCGTTTCGCAAGCAAGGATTCGTATTCCGGCGAGGCTTGGGCGGTGTGATACACGGCGCGTTCTTCTTCCACGCGGGGGATGGCGTTCAGCGGAAAGCAAAGGGCATCCGGGGCAATCGCCTTCTTCCTGTGCCCCCCATAGGGCAAGATGTATTCCAAGCGGGACGGATCAACGCGGGCCACTCCACGAGCAAAAGCGGAGTCGGACCCCTCGGCATTTCCGGTCCTGAAAACGGCGTTCGGGTATGATCCGGCCAGCCACGCGGAAAAGGCTGCAAGCGTATTGGCGTCGGCATCCGGCAAATCGCGTGTGCCTTCGACAAGAATCACCGGGCGGGCGGATGCGCCGACAATGAGATGAAATTCGGTGAAAGTCATGGGTGGGTATTCTCCAAGCAACGGAAACCGGACAGATAACGGAACGAGGGGGCGAACGTCAACTCAATGCGTCAGGATTCGATTTTAGCCGGGGCAATTCCTGGACGGACCAGGACAAAGGCCGGGAGGCGAACACGGCGCAGGAGGGGCAGGCAGAAGGCAGAGGGGGGCTTCCTACCAGATTGGGGCAAGAGGCGGCAGGACTGTGAACGCCCAGCAGATAGACACGGTCAGGAAATTGGGCAAGCTGGGGGTGTACCAAGATTGTCACAGTCTCACGCATCGGTTTAAGGGTGTAGCAGTTTGCGCCAAGATGCACGGGAAATGGGGCTGGCTGGGCAATGAATACGCATAACCCCTTGCAATACAAAGAAAACCCCCGTTTGGCGGGGGTTTGAAAGGGGTGGTGGTGGGGGATGGATTCGAACCATCGAACTCATAGAGGGCAGATTTACAGTCTGCTGCGGTTGGCCACTTCGCTACCCCACCAGGGGATTTTCAGGAGCCACACATCATGGTGGAGCGGAAGGGATTCGAACCCTCGACCCCTACGTTGCGAACGTAATGCTCTACCAACTGAGCTACCGCCCCATGTATGGTTCCTAGGCAATCAACGAGGGCGCAACGTACCAGCAGAGCGGCGGCGGCGCAAGGACAAATTCAACGGACAAATTCAGCGGCGGGGCGGTCCGCGGCGAGGGCCGCCGCGGCCACCTGCTCGCGGACCACCACGGCCGCCGAATCCGCCATCCCGGGGGGGGCGACGTTTGCGGGGCAGCATCTCTTTGGGTAACGGTGTCAGCCATTCTTCAGGCGGGGGCACGCATTTGAGCGGCTGCTTCATGTACTCCTCAACGGCCGGGATATAGTAGCTGTCGATCTCGTCGGCAAACGTGATCGAGATCCCCTTCTCCCCCACCCGGCCGGTTCGGCCAATGCGGTGGACATAATCTTCGGCCTGTTCGGGAATGTTGAAATTGATGATCAGATCGATGCCATCGACGTGCAGCCCGCGTCCGGCCACATCCGTCGCCACCAGAATGGGAACCTTGCCGCTGCGAAAATTATCCAGCACTTTGATTCGTTTATGTTGTTCGACCGCGCCGGACAGCAATGCCACGTCTAATCCCTGGTGGCGCAAGTTTTCACAGAGTCGTTCCGTTGAGTCGCGTCGGTTGCCAAAAATAATGACCCGCTCAGGCTCCATCTCGCGCAGGAGATTATAGACAATCGTGAATTTTTGGTCTTCGGTCACAATGTATACGCGTTGGTCGATGGTTTCGGCCGCGACATGTTCGGGCTCGATATCCAGCGTGACAGGGTTGTGCATCCATTGGGAGGCCAGACGAGTCACATCTGGCGTGAGTGTGGCGCTGAAGAGCATAGTCTGGCGCTGCTGCTTGGGCGGGCAGCCGTAGACAATCCGGCGCATGTCGGGAATGAATCCCATGTCCAGCATCCGGTCGGCCTCGTCGATCACCAGAATTTCAACCTTGGAAAATTCTATATCCTGGCGTTGACGGAAATCCAGCAGGCGCCCGGGGGTGGCCACGACTATATCAACGTGCTTTTCACGCAGCACAGCGCGCTGTTCCTGCAGGTCCATGCCACCATAGACCGCCAAAGTGCGCAACCCGGTATACTTGCCCAGGTCCTCGGCATCGCGTGCGATTTGCATGCAAAGTTCGCGCGTTGGGGCCATGATCAGCGAGCGCGGATAGCCTTTGCGCCGGTCCGGGGCAGCGGGATGTTCCAACAGGTGCTTAAAAATGGCCAACAAAAAGGCCGCGGTTTTGCCGGTTCCGGTTTGGGCGCGACCGCAGACATCGCGTCCATCCAGCGCGAACGGCAACGACTTGGTTTGAATTGGCGTGCCATAGCGGAAATCGAGGTCGCTGAGAGCGTGCAGAAGCACCTCTGGCAGGTCGAGGTCGAGGAACCGTGTTTTATCGTCCACCACCGCCACTTGATATTCCGCTGGATCCCACGGGGTCGTCGATACGGGCTCTCTGACCGCTGTTCCTCGCTGTCGTTTGGCCTGAGGCGCAGGCGGGCGGGGCTGGCGCTTCTTGCGTGGTGCGCCACGCACAACCTGAGGGTCTTTTGCCCGCGGATTCTTTGCTTCGGGGCGCGCCGCGTGCGGGGGTTTGTCGACATGGGGGTTTTTGGCCTTGGGCACGGCCGCCGGAACGGCTGGCGTGTGGGGGGCCTTCTTGCCGCTGAACGCAGCTTTGACTCGTTGTATAAAACTCATGGCCAAGACTCTACCACCACTAACCCCTAGGCGACGATGCAAAAAGATCCCCGCCATACCGATGAGGCGAATCTCCTGACCTTATTTTACTAAGGTGGGAACCTGTCGCCTGCTTTCCGGTTCTTCCGGCAGAACGGACATGCCGTCCACAGGCGAACACCAGCTCCCATTTATCATGGTGTTGGGTAGGAGAACTTTGCCCCTGTCGTGTATGGCAGGGAAAAATCCTGTTACTTGGCTTCAAAGAACTTCATGTGTCTCAGTGCAGTTTGAATATAGCGCCCTTCGGCCTAATTGGCAACTCTAAAACTGTTGTCAAAAAAACCACCGCGGAGGCCGTCCCTCCAGAAACCCTCTTCGCTCCTCTGCGCCTTGGGTGCGTCAGGATAAATCGGAGTTGTCTATTCATATGAAAGGAGATGAACTTGTTACTTGAATGTACGGCAAGTAGCCCGTGCGGCGGTGA
>JAVEUJ010000047.1:0-15820 GCA_034005635.1 Kiritimatiellia bacterium
TATTACGTCAAGGTCTTCGAATACGGCGGGTCGAGCACCGAGGTGAACTACTTGACCAGCGGCACGCCGCTGACCGGCAATAAGGCCACCATCGCCGCCGCTTGCGTGCCGGCTCAGGTGACGTTGCTCCAGCAGATCGGCTACTACTCTTGGTTCGTGGATAGTGCGTCGGGTTGCGGCTACTACAACAACGGCGGCACCGAGGTCGGTCTGTATGCCCATGCCGATGGCGCCAAGCAGGTGGCCGGGTGGCGGACCTTCAATACGAGCGGAAACGGCGCTGGGGATGCCCGGGCGTTGGAACCGGGCGATCGGTTCCAGATCAGCGTCCACGGCTATTCGCCCGTCGGCGTGCTGGGCATGTCGCTGAACGACGGGGCGGCTACGGGTTCCTGGGCCAACCGGCACAGCAACACCCGCGGCTATGTGCAGTGCGGCAATTACGGCGATATGACCTTGACGGACGCCGGCGGATCGGCGAGTTGGAGCAGCGTCCGGCCGTGGAATACCACGCTTACGCTGGAATTCCACGTCTTGTCTTCGAAGGAATTCACGGCCAACATTGTCGGCCAGCCGGCGAAATACGACCGGACGATGAGCGGATCTCCCGGCGACACCGACCGCATCGATGGCTATTCCATCTATTATGCGGACGATTACAACGGAACCGGCAACGTCGATGCCTACTGGAAGCAAGACACGACGATCACGAATCTGGGCTACGTGGAGTTCGGCAAGGACGACGGCACGCGGACGATCGCGGGCAAGATCACCGACGGAACGGATCCGCACTGTACAGAGGTTGCCAGCCCGAACTTCCTGAAGAAGGTTGGCTCCGGCACGGTCACGCTGAACAACACGAACACCTATACTTTATATACGGACATCGCGGGCGGCACGCTGCAAATCTACAACGACAGCGCGCTGGGTACGCCGCCGCCGACGGAATCCCCGTTGCATCTGCGCTTTTCAGCTGCGGAAGCGGCGCTGGTGGCGGCGGACAGCTTCACGCTGAACGCGAACCGCGGCATCACCCTGTCGAACTGGGCCTTCCTGGCGGTCGCCGACAGCAAGGTCCTGACCTACAACGGCGTGATCACGGACGGCGCGGGCAGCTACAACATCGTGAAGAACCAGGGCGGCGAGCTGATCCTGGGCGGGGCCAACACTTACGACGGCGGCACCTACATCGACGCCGGCACGCTGACGCTGAACCTCGCCAACGCGGCGGGCACGGGCGGCCTCTTTGTCGGCATGGAATCGGGCAGTTTGGCGGCGACGCTGAATCTCGGCCTGGCGACCACCTATGCCAATAATTTGACGATCCGCTCGGGCAGCTCGGGCATCAAGTACCTGAAGGCGGCCAACACGGCAACGTTGAGCGGCACCTTGGCGATCAGCGAGACGGCCGATGACCGGTTCAGTATAGACGTGGCCAGCGGCAAGACGCTGACCCTGAGTGGGGTGATGAGCGGCGACACTGGCGGCGGCAAGATCACCAAGACGGGCGCGGGCACGCTGATCTTCTCGAATGCGGGCAACACGCACGACAAGAAAGTGCAGATTAACGAAGGCATCCTGAGCCTGAGCGCCTCGCGCAATCTCGGCGCAGATCCGGGCGGGATCTATGAGAACAAGCTCACGCTGCATGGCGGCACGCTGCAAGCCGCGGCGACGTTCGCCCTGCACGCGAATGTGGGCATCTCCCTAGGCGTCAACAACGGCCTCATCGATGTGGGCACCTATACGCTGACGGTTCCGGCCCCGATCATCGGCGCTGGCACCTTTGGCAAGTTGGGCGCCGGCACGTTGCTGCTGACCGGCGCGAACACCTTTACGGGACCGATGACCAACAGCGCCGGCACGGTGCAGATCGGCAACAATGGCACGGTCGGCTCGCTGACGGCCAACATCGTGAATAACGCCGCTCTGGTTTGGAACCGCTCGGACAACACGACGTACGGTGGCGTGATCAGCGGCACGGGCACGCTGGAGAAGAAGGGCGCGGGCATTTTGACGCTGTCGGGCGCGAGCACGTATAGCGGCAACACGACGGTGAGCGCGGGCACGCTTTTGATTAGCGGTTCGGCGGCGAATTCGGCCGTGACGGTGGCTTCGGGGGCCACGCTGATGGGCGATGGTCCGATCGGCAATCTGACCATCGGCGGCCTGGTGGATCCGGGCAACAGCGCCGGGGCGCGCGCCACGCTGGAAGTGGGCGCGGTGACCTTGCAGGCGGGCGGCAGTCTGCGGGTGGATATGTCGGCGGTTAGCGGTACGGCCGGAACGGATTGGGACCTGATCACTGCCTCCACGATTGCGGTCAATAGCACCGGAAAATTCACTATCTACCCATCCGGCTCGCCAACAGGGTTCGATTCCTCGAAAGCCTACGCCTGGACGATCATCGCTGGAACGGTCAGCGGTTTCGACGCCGGGAGTTTTACGGTCGATACCAGCAACTTCTCTCATGATCTCGGCGGCGGTTCGTTCAGTATCGAGTCCGGCAGCCTGCAGTTGAAGTTTACGCCGCGCACCCCGGACGCACCGACGGCATTTTCGGCGACGGCGACCGCAGCGGACACGATCAAACTGGCGTTCACGAAGAACAGCAGCAACGATCCGGTGGTGATCGTGTACAACTTGGATGGTTCCTTCGGGACGCCAACGGGCACGGTTCCGGCGGCGGGACAGACGTTCGCAGGTGGCACGGTGGTTTATGCGGGGGCGACCTCACCGCAGAACCACACCGGGCTGACCGGCTGCACTAAGTACTATTATGCGGCGTGGAGCTATAACGGCACCACCTTCTCCGCAAGCGGCTCGACTGCCAATGAAACGACCGCCACGCCCGCCGCCCCGGCGAACGTCCGGGCCAGCGCGACGAACTACACGGACTTTACCGCGGCCTGGGACGCCGCGGCGGGTGCCAGTGGTTACCGGCTGGATGTCAGTACTAGTGAGAACTTCAGTGGGGTTGCGGCGGCCGTTTCCACCAACTTTGCCCAGTTCGATTTTCCGGCTGAACTCTCGCTGGAGCCTACTTTTGTGGGGAGTGTCATAACCTCTTCCGTCATGTCGCTGTCGTCCGGAACGATAGAATCCAACATTACTACGGGGACCTACTTTCCGGATGAGCCGTATATAGAAGAGACGGGCGGATGGGCTGGAACTAGCCAAGCGACGGCTAAGTATTTTACCTTTACGATCTATCCTGTCGATGGGCAAAGCATCACAATCACGGGCTTTACATTCAGGGCCTATGCAACTGCCGCAGGTCCGTCCGCATTTTCTTCCGACATCAACGGTGGCGCGTGCACCTATACCGTCGACGCGCCTTCCGCCTCGATCGTGCTGGTGCAGCATACCGTAACGGATGTCGTGGACCAAACCGGGGCCGTCGTCGTAAAAATTCAAGGTTGGGATAATGGCTCCAGAACCACGGCGGGAACAGGTGTGTTCCGTCTGGACGACGTCCAGATTTCGGGCACGGTAGGGGGCGCTGAATCGTCCTCCTACGTAGTCGGCTACGAAAACAAGCAGGTGACGGCGGGCACGAGCGTGTCGGTGACGGGGCTGGCGGAAGAGACGACGTACTACTTCCGGGTGCGTTCGGAAGGGGCCGGAAGCTGTACCAGCGCCAATTCGGCGACGAAAGCTGTGACCACCAAGACGATGGATCCGCCGGCAGAGTTTTCGGCGACGGCGAATGGCGTGGCGCAGATCGACCTGACATTCGCGACGAACGCGGCGCAGGACAATGTGGTGATCGTGTACAACACGACGGGTGTTGAAGACTTCACGGCGCCGTCCGGGACACCCCCGGCCGTGGGCGGCTCGTTTGCGGGCGGTACGCTGATCTACAACGGTACGGGGGTCAGCTATAACCACACGGGACTGGATCCCTGCGGGACCTACACCTATCGGGCGTTTTCGTACAATGTGAGCGGGTCGCGGTGGTCAACCGGCCTTGACGCCGATGCCGAAACCGATGCCCCGGCCGCCCCGGCCAGCGTCTGGGCCAACCCGACGAACTTCACCGACTTCACGGCGAATTGGGCCGCCGCGACGGGCGCGACCGGCTACCGCATCGATGTCAGCACCAGCAGCAACTTCACGGGGAGCGGCGGGACGATCTTGAGCGAGGGCTTTGACACGCTGACGGATACGACCCCTCCGACAGGGTGGACCGCCAGCAAGGGCTCGGACCTCGATTATGTAACGCTCTTCGGCGTGGCGGCGCCATGCTTTGCATTCAAAAACGCCGGAGAGTGGTTGACCAGCCCCACCTTCACTGCGGGAGCGACGAATGTTCAGTTTTGGACCCGAGGCAACGGAGGGGGAAGCAGTGTAATTTCGGTTTCGGGCCTGGTGAGCGGCGTTTGGACGCGGATGGGCGCCGTGACGAACAGTACAATTGGCGCGAACTACAATGTGGCGCTGAATGCACAGGCCACTCAGCTCAAGTTCACGTTTGAGACCAAATCGGTCAACTCCTCGTTCGACGACGTGGTGATCACGGGGGGCGCGGAATCCTACGTGACCGGCTATGAGAATAAGCAGGTATCGTCAGGCACGAGTCAGTCGGTGACGGGGCTGGCGGAAGACACGACGTACTATTTCCGGGTTCGGTCGGAGGCCGGGACGTGCGCGAGCGGGCATTCTCCAACGGGGATGGTCAAGACTAAGACCAGCTCGGTGACGCCGCCGGAAGAATTTTCGGCGACGGCGGTTGGCGCGACGCAGGTGGACCTGGCGTTTACGGCGAATGGTTCAGGCAACAACGTGGTGATCGTGTACAACACGACGGGCTACGGCGACTTCACTGCACCGTCGGGTGCCCCGGCGGCTGTGGGCACTGCCTTTGCGGGCGGCACGCTGATCTACAACGGGACGGGCACGAGCACCAGCCACACGGGCCTGGATTCCTGCACGAAATACTACTACCGGGCATTTTCGTATTCGTACGAGGAAGGCGTATCATTCTGGTCCACTGGCAGTGATGACGACGCCACCACCGCTGCGCCCGCTGCTCCGACAGCGGTGTGGGCCAGCGTAACAAACTACGTGGACTTCACGGCGACTTGGGCCCCGGTAGCAGGCGCGGCGGGCTATTTCATCGACGTGAGCGAGAGCACGAATTTTGCCGCAAGCAGCGGGGGCGGTGGCTACGTGATGTTGGCGAGTAATGCGGCGACATCCCCCGGGGCCATCACGAACGGCTGGACCGGCCTCGACCTGTCGGCCTCCTCCTACGTGGGGATGATTAAATCCACCTCGGTGGTGACCTCGCCGGCTTTCTCGACCGTGGGCTTCACGAATTTGACTGTGGATTGCAGGGCGCGCACCTTTGGTGGCGTTGATGCGGCTAAAAACACCATCACGGTGTCAATTTCGAGCGATAACGGGGTGAGTTGGGCGGTGATGGGCACACTAGTTCCAAAGAGTTCCACCCTGACCGTCCAATCGACACTGACGGCCACGACGCATCTGGGCTATGCCGACACGCGGATTCGCTGGCAGACGCTGGGTGCCAACGGCAGCATTGGCGTGGGTGTGGACCGACTGGTGATCCAGGGCTGGGAGACCATCGGCGGCGTAGGCGCCTACGTGCCCGGCTTTGAGAACGAACCAGTGGCCGGTACCAGTGTATCCGTGACCGGCCTGCTGGAAGCAGCGACCTACTACTTCTGCGTCCGGACGAAAGGGCATGGTGCTTGCGTCAGCGCTCCTTCGCCGACGAACAGTGTGACGACCCGCAGCGGGTCGCCGGACATTCCGAAGTCGGTGACGGCCTCGGACGGCACCCACACGACGATGGTGGAGGTCGGCTGGATCGATGAAGCCACCAACGAGACGGGCTTCGTGATCTGGCGGCATAACCTGAATACGTTCGGCAGTGCGACGGCTATCGGCACGAACGCGGCGGACGACACGTCCTATGAAGACCTGACGGCGGCAGCCGGTCAGCTTTACTACTACTGGGTCACGGCGACGAACACCTTCGGCTCCAGCCCACGGGGCGAGCCCGACACCGGATTCCGCCGGTTGGTGGCGCCAACAGGCGCTTCGGCGACGGATGGGGCCTCGACCGATCACGTAGGAATCACCTGGACCGGGTCGGAAGGGGCCACGGCTTTTAAGGTATATCGCACCACAGGAACCGAGCCGGCTGGAGCGGCGGACCTGGGCGCGTTGAACAGCGGAGCTCTCGACACCACGGCGGTGCCTGGCCAACAGTATTATTATTGGATCATGGCCGTGGCTGGCTCGAGTTCAGGCACGAGCGATTGGAGCACCGCGGATGGAGGCTATCGCAAACTGGCGACCGTGTCCGGCCTGACCGCCAGTTACGGCACCTCTAGCGACAAGATTGCGCTGGCCTGGACGGATGTTCTGGGCGAAACGGGTTACGGCATTTGGCAGAACAGCAGCAACGACTCCGCGACGGCTACCCTCCTGACCACGGTCTCGGCGGGTACGGTTGCCTATGACGACGTGACGTCCCCGGCGGGTAGCGATCTCTACTACTGGGTCACGGCGACGAACACGACCAGCGCGAGCATGGGTGCCTTCCAGGTAAACGGCGCGCTGGGCCGGCGGCTGGATCCAAACCTGCCACAGGTGACGACAGCCGCCATTTCTGGGATTACCCCCGGTGGTGCCAGCGGCGGCGGCACGGTGACTGGTCAGGGCACGACACTGGTGACAGAACGCGGTGTGGTCTGGAGTGTGAATCCAAATCCGACCGTGGTTGATAGCAAGGATACAGCCGCCAGCGGGGGTGCGGGAGCATTCGTCAACACACTCTCGGGGTTGACTGCCAATCAGACGTATTATGTGCGCGCCTACGCGATCAATGCCGCTGGGACGGCCTACGGTACACAGGTGAGCTTTGCGACGCCGTGCTTCTCCGGCCCGCCGACAGGGCTGTATGCCGCCGAAACGAATGGCACGGACTTTACGGCCGCGTGGGCGGCAGTGCCGGGTGCCGTCAGCTATCGGCTCGATGCGAGCACGAACCAGTACTTTCTAGAGGGCGACAGCATTACCACCGTCATTTCCGAAAACTTTGACAGTTTCACGGCAGTCGGCGGGGCCACGGACCGCAGTGGCACTCTGAATACCTTCATGCAGACGGCAGGCTGGACCGGTACGGCGGTTTACGAGAACGGCGGCGAGGCCAAGATGGGTAGTGGGAGCACGCGTGGTGTTTTGACTACGCCCACATTGAACCTGTCCTCCAACGGCGGCCAGGCAGTCTTCACTTTCAAAGCCCGATTCTATTCCGCATCGGATGCCTCCAAGGTGCAGGTTTTGGTATCGACTAACAATGGTACGAGCTACGTCCAGTCGGGTGATGATATTACCCTGACGGGAGACATGGTTACGTATACGAGCCTGATCACGAATGGGACCGCCTCCTGCAAAGTCCGCCTCTTCGCGCTCAACTCCTCTAATGAACGCTACTTCCTAGACGACTGGAAAATCGAGCAAGGCCTGGGCGAGCCGTCTTTCCTGACCGGCTATGAGGACCGACTGGTGACGGGAACGAGCCAGATGGTGACCGAACTGTCGGATCTATCGACGAACACGTGGTACTACTTCCGGGTGCGGGCAGAGGGCAACGACGGATGCGTCAGCGGGAATTCGGGGACAGCGCCAGTCCAGACGCGCGACCTGTCGCCCGCAGCTCCCGGGAATGTGCAGGCGTCGGACGGCACGAGCACGGCGCATGTGCACGTGTCGTGGAACGACGTGGCCGTGGCGGACGGCTTTATCATCTATCGCAATAGCTTGGACGATTTCGATACAGTGACGGCCATCGCAACGAACTACCGTGCTGGCAACACGCTGCTGGATGAGAATTTTACAGTTTTCCCCGGTGCGTGGACGAACGGCGGAACGGCTATCGATACTAACGAATTGCATTTCGGTCTCGCCAGTCCCTGCCGTGCTCTGGGTCTTGACGACGTGCTCACGTCGCCCCCCGTCAACTATCCCACGCAGATGACGTTCCGTGTTTCTTCCAGCGGCTCCGGCAACGATAAAACAACGACCAACTACTACAGTTTGGACGGCGGGGCGTCGTGGTTGCCCATCGGTTCATTTACCACCCTGCAAATCGGGGCCACGGTGACGCAGGTGTTGACCAACTCCCCGAATTTATCAAAGGCCACGAACGTGTTGTTCCGGTTCGTGTCGGCCTTCAATACGTGGTATCTGGACGACGTGAAGGTGACGGGCGGGAGCGTGACGAACTTCTTCGACACTACCACTGATCCCGGTGCGCTCTGGTGGTATTTCGTGGAGGCCACGAACTCATATGGCGGAAACGCCAGCGAGGGCGATTCCGGTTATCGGGCACTGAGGACGGTGGCGGGCGTGAACGCAACAGATGGCACGTATGAGGATCGCGTGGCCGTGACGTGGACGGATCTCAATGGCGGTGAAACCGGATATGCCATTTGGCGCTCGGAGACAGCTGATACTGCCGAGGCGGAATCCATCGGCGAGGTAGGGGCGAATATCACGCTGTTCGATGACACCGAAGCCCTGCCTGGGCAGCCCTATTATTACTGGGTACGGGCGGCCAACAGCAGCAGCGAGAGCATGAGCGCGTGGGGTACGGCGGATGTGGGCTATCGCAAGCTGAAGGTGGATGATTTCACCGCCTCGTTCAACGACTACGATGACCGCGTGGCGCTGACCTGGACGGACAGCGAAGGCGAAACCGGTTACATCCTGTGGCGGAACATCGAGAATAACTTTGGCACGGCGTCGAACATTGCGCCAGACATCGGGGCCGATGAGATCAGCTATAACGATGAGGATGCGGTTACCGGAACGATCTATTACTACTGGCTGCAGGCCAGCAACGAGTTCAGTGTGAGTGTGAGTGCGGCCCAGGCCGCCGGCATTCAAGGTCGCCGCGCACAGGTGGCGCCGACGGTGACCACACTGCCGGTCTATGACAATATTCTCCTTTCTGCGATGAGTGGCGGTGATATTTTGAACGCGGGCGGGTCGGCCATTACTAACCGCGGGGTGGTCTGGAACACCGCCGGCCTACCGACGATCACCGATTCCCATTCGCCAGAAGTGACGATCAGTGGGGACGGGCTAGGCACCTATGCCAGCACGATCGCCCCGACCACCGGTGGCGTGGTCTATTATGTGCGTGCCTTTGCGCAGAACGGAGAGCGTATCGCCTACGGCCAGCAGGTTTCCTTCGTGGCCGAGTGTTCCTCGGAACTGCCGACGACCCTCGCTGCGACGGCCGTGAGCGCGGCTGGCTTTACGGCGAATTGGAACCCCATGGGCGGCGTGACCAGCTACCGTGTGGATGTCAGCACCAACGCGACGTTCCTTGGCGGATATGATGCGAACGTCGCGGCTTGGCACAACGGTATCCTGGGCGAGGGGACCGGCGGCACCTGGGCGGAGGAAAATCTGCTGCAATCAGCTGGCTACATCGCGCTGCGACTCAATTCCTCCACACTGGGCACCCCGGCGATGGACTTCAACACCGGGACAGCGGAAACCTTGACGTTCAAGGCGCGTATTTTCGGCGGTGGCGGCAACGGCGATTTCCGCAACAAGATCACGGTGTCCCTCTCCACCGACGGTGGCACAACGTGGACGGACCTCGGCACGCGCACGCCCCTCAATACGACAATGACGGCGATGGAGCCGTTCGATCTGGGTCTCGTCGCCGGCACGAACGTGCGCGTGCGCCTGCAGACGCGCAATGCCTCGGCGGGAGTGGGTGTGGGCGTGGTGGATGTGATGGTGACCAATGTTCTGGATCCTCGCGGTGTGTTCATTTCTGGCTATTCCAACCTTACGGTGAATGCGGCAACCAGCTTGGCGGTGACCGGGCTGCAGCCGGAAGTGACCTACTACTATCGTGTGCGTGCCTACATTTCCGGAGCGTGCATCAGCGGTAATTCGGACGTTCGGCCGGTTACCACCCCGGGCTATTCAGCATATTGGGATTCGGGTGGAACTGGCCGGAACTGGACCACGCCTGCCAACTGGGTGGGCGACGAACTGCCGCGGACCAATGCGACCGTGTTCTTCTATACCGACAATAAGACCCTGACCAACGTCTACCTCAACGGCAACCAGACGGTAAAGGGCATCCGCTTCACGGACAACGCCTCAATTAGCGTGAACATCGCCAGCAACTCCCTGACGATCTTTGGCGGCGGTATCGGGGTGGCGGCAGGGACGACGGGTTCTCACGGGATCCACTCGGACATCGTATTGGCAGAGGATCAGGCGTGGACGAGTGCGGCCGCCGTGGACTTCCGCGTGTCGGGTTCGGTCGCGGGCTCGCGCGCGATCACTAAATTGGGAGCAGGCCGGATCGTGCTGTCGGCCCACGACAGCACCTTCACAGGTACCATGGCCGTCGAGGCTGGAGCGTTGCAGATCCGCGGGACGAACGCGTTGGGGACGACCGCCGGGGGGACCACGGTGGCCGATGGCGCGGCGCTGGAAGTGCACGGCGGCGGTTCGTCGGTCCGCTATACAGCGGAACCGCTGACCCTGTCCGGTACGGGAATTGCCAATGGCGGTGCGTTGTGCTTCCTGCAAAACAACGTGGATTTCCGCGGGCCGATCACGTTGGCCGCCGACACACGCATCCAGGCGGTGCTGAATTCGCCGACAGCCAGCGGCAGCATCGATATCGGTGCGCATACGCTTCTCGTAGGCGTGGAGGCCACCGAATTGACCCTGGGTGGCAACTTGACCGGCACGCGAACGGATGGTAGCGGGGCGTTTGTTAAAGACGGTTCCAGTCGCCTGATTCTCTCCGGTAACAACACGAATCTGACCGGCGTCTTCCGTTTTAATGAAGGCGAGATCCGTATCGGTACCGCCAACGCCATGGGCAACACCGGCACGCTCATATTCGGCAACAATGTGGTGATGAAGTCAACCAGCGTGGCGGACTTCACCATCTCCCGGCCTACCCGATTCGCTGGCAACGTGACGTTCGGCGAGGAAACGACTCGTACCGGTACGCTGATCTTCGAGGGCGACGTTGATCTGGGCAGCGCGATGCGGACCATCACGGTCAACCACCCCGTTACAAAATGGACCGAATTCGCGGGCACCCTCTCGAACGGCGGCCTGACCAAGGCCGGTGCTGGTCTGCTGGTGTTGAGCGGGACCAACACCTATAGCGGCGGCACCACCGTCAGCGCTGGCACCTTGCAGGGCACGACTCACAGCCTGCGAGGCAACATTGCCAATGCCGCCGCCCTAGTCTTCTGGCAGGACTTCGACGGGACCTATTCAAATATCCTTAACGGCAGCGGCTCGCTGACCAAGAACGGAACGGGCACGCTGACCCTCAGCGGGGCGAATACCTACAGCGGCCTGACCATGCTCAACGAGGGCCTGATGGTGGTATCGGGGACCTCGGTGAATTCGACTCACTTGGTGGGTGGCGGGGCCCACTTGTTGGGCACCGGCACGCTTGGCGCGCTGATCGTGGACGGCACGGTTCATCCGGGTGCGGCGAGTAACACCGTTGGCATACTGAAGACCGGCAAGGTGTTTCTCTCGCCTGGTGGTGCCCTGCGCTTCGACATTACCAGCGCCACGGGCACAGCCGGTGTAAATTGGGATTTGATCACTTGTTCGGATGACATCACGGTGGATGCAACAGAACTGATGCCCTTCACCGTGCAGGTGGTCGGTGCGCCGATCGGGTTCAACGCCGCCGTGTCCAAATCATGGAAAATTATCGATGCCTCTGCTGGAGTGGTTAACGGCTTCGCCGCGAATAAATTTACGGTGGATGCGACTGGTTTCACCAGCGCGATGGGCGGCGGTGGGTTCACAGTGACGGAAAGCGGTGGCGACCTGTATCTGGAATTTCAGATTCCGGGGGTGGCAGTGCTGGGCATGAACGGAGAGGCCATCGTGATCGGCGACACCACACCCTCGGCCGCAGATGGTACGGACTTCGGAAGCGTCTCGGTGGGCAGCGCCGAGGTGCGGACATTCTTTGTGACCAACTTTGGCGGTGCCGAACTGACGCTGGAAGATGTGACCATCGGCGGCACCCATGCCACTGATTTCGTGGTGATGACGATGAACGCATCGACCGTGGCTGCGGGCGAGGTGGCACCCTTTGCAATCGCCTACTCGCCGGCCGCCTTGGGGGCATCGGCGGCTACGGTGTACCTGACCAACGGCGTTGCGACATCCTCCCCCTATACCTTCGCACTGGCGGGCAACGGTCTGATCGCTGGGCCGACGAACCTGCTGGTATACAACGACGGCTATGAGATGATCCGCCTGACGTGGAACAAAAGCTCGTTCGACGGCATGGTCGTGCACCGGGCTAATGCGGCACCGACGGAGCCAGTGCAACATACGAGCTATGCCGTGGGCGCCGCCTGCGGAGGCGGGCGCGTGCTCTATAAGGGGGCACTCGAAGAGTTCGAGCACGTGGTGCCGGCCAATTCAACCAACTATTATGCGGTGTATTCCTATTCTGATGAAAATGAATACTCCGCGGCGGCACGAGGCTTTGACATCACCGAAGCGTTTGAGGATGCACTGAGCTACGATCCGTTCTCCTATACCAACGGCGTTGCGCTGCTGGGTCTCAGCGGCGGTGTGGGCTGGAGCGGAACCTGGAGTCTTGAGGCCGGCACGCAGCCGGTGATGGGCCATCACAGCCTCGTAGCAGCGCAGGGTTTTGGCACGGAACAGGGAAACCATCTTGTCAGCCAAAACATATCTGGTGGCCAGCGGGTGCAGGTCAGTCGAGCGCTCAGTGCAGCCAATACGACCTCTAACATCTATGTAGGCTGGGTTATGAATGTACCAGCAACCGGTGCGAACCGCTTTGCGGGCGTGGAAGTATACGGTGGTGCGGGCAACACTACGACGCTGTTCCGGGCGGGGGTGAGCCCCGGCGCAACCAATGCGTCTCTGCAGTACCTAGTCAGCAACCGAACCGCCATCAGCAGCATCGAAATCAAGCCCGGCGAGGATTACACGTTCATTGCGAAATACATCAAGAAAGATAAAAAACTTCATTTACTGGCCTACACCGCGGACGACATCGTTTCTCCCGAGGCGGACCAAGAACCTCCCACGTGGCATGCAACGTTGGACGTCAGCGGCACCGCGAGCTTCTACGGCGTCCGCCTGGTAGCTTCCAACGGCACTGCGACTGCGAACGCTGTGAAATGGGATGAAATCCGTGTGGCTAAGAACTGGACCAACCTGTTTTCCGAAGCGCGCGCGCCAGTTTGGAAGGGATCCACCGGATTGTTGAAGAGTCAGTGGATTAATGTGTTCAACTGGGTGGGCAACAAGCTGCCCTACCAAACCAACGACACGTGCGTATTCTACCGTAGCTTTCCCTATACCGGTGACATTAGTGTGCTCCACTTGGGTAATCTCTATAACTACAAGGGATTGAAATTCAACGAGAAGGCCGAAAAAAATGTAAATATCCGGCCCGTTGACTACAACATCTGGATTATGAAGGCGACAAACGGTCTGGGATTGTTTGCCGATGGAATCGAGGTCATGGAGCAATCGACGGGCACCCACAGTCTCGGCAACATGA
This sequence comes from Kiritimatiellia bacterium, assembly GCA_034005635.1. Classification (GTDB taxonomy): domain Bacteria; phylum Verrucomicrobiota; class Kiritimatiellia; order CAIQIC01; family Lenti-01; genus JAAZFE01. The sequence goes on from JAVEUJ010000047.1 coordinate 13,607, forward strand.
CGGTGCGCGCCGACCAGACATGGAGCAATGGATCGGCCAACGTCTTCACCCTGGCCGGATACATCAAGGGGCTCGATTTTGACGTAACAAAGACAGGGCCGGGCCGGGTCCATCTCGTGGGCGACAACGACAGCTATTTCCCTGGAAAGTTTATCGTGCAACAAGGTCCCATGAGCATCGGGGCCCACAAGTCACTCGGAAACGCTACCGTCGCCGGCTGGACAGCAGTTGAGCCCGGCGGCGCGCTGGAATTGCGGCCCACGGGCGCGACCACATATGATGCCGAACCCCTACGGTTGGCGGGACTGGGCGTGAATAACGATGGGGCGTTGCGCAACGTGCACTACAATAACACGTGGCCGGGGGTGATTAGTTTGACGTCCTCGGCGCGGATCAATGCGGATACAAATACCACGCTGACCCTGACGGGTGGGATCAACGCCATCGATGCTCCGCACAATCTCTACTTTGGCGGCGTGGGCGCGATTTTTGTCAACAACAACGGCATTGGGGCCAATGTGTTGAATTTCATCAAGGATGGCACGGGGACGGCCACCCTGTCGCGCGCGACGGCCCATACCAGCGCCACCTTAATCAGCAACGGCACGCTGCGTCTGACGCTGGTCAACGCCCTGCCCACGTCAAATTTTGTCCATGTGGCGTCGGGTGCAACTTTCGATCACGTCGGCTATAACCAGACGATTGGATCGCTAGAAGGGGCGGGGACCGTGCAACTCGGCGCAACCCGGCTCACCACGGGCGGCAACGGCAGCAATACGACGTGGAGCGGCACCCTCGTCGGTACGGGCGGTCTGGACAAGCGCGGCAGCAGCGTCATGGTTATGTCCGGTGCCAACTCCTACAGCGGATCGACCACCATTGACAACGGCACGCTGATCGTGAGCGGATCTGCCGCTTATTCAGCGCACTTGGTGCGCAGCGCCGGCACACTCATGGGCGATGGCCCGATCGGCACACTGTCGATCGCCGCCGTGGTGGATGCGGGCAACGCCTCCAATACGGCCGCCATCCTGCAGACCGGTGCGATTACCTTGCAGGCCAGCGGCTCCCTCGTGGTAGACATGGCGAAGGTGTCCGGAACGGCCGGAACTGACTGGGATTTGGTGAACTCCTATGGCGGAATCACCTCCTTGGCCAACGGGACCTTCGTCATCAGGCCCAGAGGTAACCCGACCGGCTTCGATGCCAGTCAAAACTACACCTGGACCATCATGAGCGGTGTGTCACCGGTGAGCGGGTTCAACGTCAACCGCTTTGTCGTTGACGCGTCTGAATTCGAGCCCAGTCTGGACGGCGGCCTGTTTAGCGTGAGCCGGGACGGCAATAATCTGAACCTGACCTTTACCACCGGGTCTGGCATCCCAATTTGGGATGGCGAGGGCGCGGATGCCAACTGGGACACCGGGGCCAACTGGGTCGGCGACATCGCACCCATGGGCGAAAAGGTGGTGTTCTTCTATACCGGTTTGTATTCCGGACCGACGATCCTGTTGCATGGCGTACGGTCGGTTCTGGGCGTTCGTTTTACCGACCAGGCGGACCAGTCCCTGACGTTCGCCGGTGACCGCCTCAACATTAAATCCGGCGGCATTGCAATTGATGCCAACTCGGAGGGCGCGCATACACTGAATTGTTTGATCAATTTGAACGAAGGCCAGACCTGGACAAATGATTCAGCGCTCTCGTTCACGGTGGCTGGAGGGATCTCAGGCGCTCAACAATTGCGCAAGACCGGTTCTGGACTGGTTGTTCTGGCCGCCAATAATACGTTCTCTGGCGGACTATGTGTTGATCAGGGTGGGGTGCAGTTGAATTCCAGCATAAACGCGATGGGGACCGGTGGTGTCACTGTAGGCACGAATGCCACGGTGGAATTGAACGGTGCCTTCAACTGGCGGCCCTCGACCACCGTGTTGTACGGAACCGGCACCAACGGTGGTGGCGCCATCCGGCAAATTTCCAGCGGCCTCGGCGAATGGCGCGGTGACATCACGTTGGGTGCAGATTCAGCTATTGCCGTACCAATTGGCACGTTCAATACCTATGGCACTCTGGCCGCCGACGCCTACACGCTCTACGTCGCCAACAACTATGGCTTCACGATGATGGACGGCCAGTTGACCGGCACGAAGACTACCGGCGACGGCGCGCTGCACAAGTCCGGATCCGGCAATTTGTTCCTGCGCGGTGCGA
>JAVEUJ010000188.1:0-3765 GCA_034005635.1 Kiritimatiellia bacterium
GCCGCCCGTCGAATGTATCCTGAAAATATCAGCGTGTTGCTCAACTTGCTGGGCACGGCACCGTCGGCGGACGAGGCCATAGCCGCCGAACTTGAAAAGGACATTGCTACTTTTATATTGGATATGAATGGCGAACAGTGGTCGCTGGCCAATCAATTTGGGCATGTGTGGCGGCCTCGCCAATGGCTGGACCGTGGCTGGGTTTGGGCATTGTCCGGCACGCCATCTGCCGAACCGGCCTCGCGTTATGCTGCAGCCAGCAGCACGGTTGAAGAGTCCGATCAAGTGCAGTTATTTGACAAGGCGTACTTGCAATGGGGAACCCCTCATCCAGATGAAGGTGTCTTGCGCAATATTCTCGTTCAGGACCCGCGCCAAACGGAGGCCCTGGTCGCCTTGGCACGCTTGGCTCTGCGTAGCCGTGATTTTGAAGTTGCCGACGCCTATTTCCAGGAAGCCATCCGTCTAGGGCATCCTGAGGAATCCATGCTGTTCGACCGGGCCATGGAACGCTTCATGCGCGGCGAGGTGGAAGAAGCAGCCGTTAGCCTGGACAACCTCTCCCATTTCACTTTTGGCGATGTTCGCGTATGGTGCGCCTTGGCGCTGATCACGGAAGCGAACGATCCGCGTAATGAGCAGGCTATCCGCACCCTGCGCAAGCATCCCGGCGAAAATGCTCAGACTCACGAGGCGGTCGGGTCGCTCTATATGGCCCGCGGCCAATGGACGCTGGCCCTGGCCGAATTGGAAAAGGCGGTCAGCCTGGGGGGGGCCAACGCTCATGCCTGGGAATTGCTCCTGACCGTGGCTATGGAACTGCAAAATCCGCGCCTGATCCAAACCGCCCAACGCGCGTTGATGGCACAAGGCACCGCCCGCTACCTGCAGTTTCAGGAAGTGGGCCTGGGCCACTATACCAAAGGCAACTTGGCCGAAGCCGAAAAGGCCTTCCGCGACGGCCTGCTGCAACAGCGCCATCCCACGCTGCTGAATAATCTCGCCCATGTCATCCAGGAGCGCGGCGGCAACCTGCAGGAAGCCTTGGAGATGGTCAACGAAGCCATCCGCCGTCAGCCCGGGACTCCCAGCATCCTCAATACCCGCGCGCAAATCCTGATCAAGATGGATCGCCTGACAGAAGCGGGGCGCGATATCGCGAAGGCCCTTAGCCGCCAAGGCCAGAACATGGAGCCCTTGCTGAATCTGGCCTTGCGCTATCGAGAACAGGGCAATGTGGATATGGTCCAGAAGTTGGTGGCGATTGCCGACCGCTTTGCCGACCGGCTGGATGTTATGCAAGGCGAGCGCTTGAAGGCGCTGAAGGCTGGACTCGCCGCCGACGAGGAGGCCTCGCCCGCCCCCTAGCGACTCGTCGCGTGGACTTCTGGCTCGCGCTGCTTGTGGCTGCTCTGGCCAATCCGTCGGATCCGTCGGATCGGTCGGATCCGTCCTTGAAATTGAACAAGCCCCCATTGCGCGCATTTCGTCGTTGGGCGGCTCAGGTCTCCGGCAAGAAAATGCGCTCCGGTTCCAGTTCGGTAAAGTCCCGCACAATCCGGTCAGCGCCGCCCAACTCATCGCGAGTGTGACTGGTGGTTAGCGCCACCACGCGCATCCCCGCGGCATGGGCCGCCGCGATTCCTGCCGGGGCATCTTCGAACACGACGCAATCCGCAGGGCGGACACCGAGGGCGGCCGCCGCCGCCAAAAAGATGTCGGGCGCGGGCTTCCCGCGTTCGACGTCTTCGCCCGACACCGCCGCTTGGAAGGCTTGGGTCAGGCCCAATGCCTGTAGGCACAGATCCACATTAGCCCGCGGGGCCGACGAGCCGACCGCACAGGGGATTCCCAAGTCCCGCGATTGGCGAATAAAATCCAAAACACCGGAAATAGCGCGAATGCCGTCGGCTCGAATCCAGTCGCGATAAAGGTCTTCCTTTTCCAACCCGATGCGTTGCGCTTCCGCGTCCGTGACGGGCCATTGCAGCAAGTCGCGGATAACCGCTGTGGTGCGCAAACCGCATTTGCCGATATGCTCCGGATCAGCCAGTGGATACCCGTGGTTATGCGCCACCGCCCTCCACGAATCCACGTGCAGGCTGTTGGAGTCGACGACGACGCCATCAAGGTCGAACACAAAGGCCAAGGGCGTAGAGGCGGCCACGGTCAGGGTAGGCAGTCGATGGTGAACGAGTACGGGTATAACTCCCCGATCGTCGTCAACGCCAAGTTCACGATGTTCCCATCGGCATCGACACCGACGGCAATGATCCGCGCATCGTCATCCAGCGCGAATTCGCGAATTTTTTGTCGGCACAGGCCGCAGGGAAATGCATAGCCATTTACCGAGAAAACCGCGACAGCCAGGGCTTTGAGCTTGAACACGCCGGATTTGACCATGCCATTGATGGCATCCATTTCCGCATGAGTGGTCAGGGTCAGGTCCAGGGTTTCTATATTGCAGCCGACGTGGACGTTGTTGCGGATATCGCGCAGGGCGGCGCCGCATTTGAAGTTCGAGAATGGCGCATAGGCCTTTTCGCGCACGGCGATAGCCTGCTCCACCAGCCGGCGGTCTGCAGCGGTTAAATCCGATAAGGTGACAGTTTTCATAAGGTAAGAATCCTACCCCACGCCTCAGCAGGTGGCAAGCCACCGCCATTCGCTGCTGACACGGCTGTCAGAGCAGTCATACTCTCTCAAAGTTGGGAATAGAAGTATGGAGTCCGGGAATAGTTGAGCTGCGAATGGGTTCAGAGGGAGCAGCCCTGAAAAAGGGCTAGGGAACGGGAGCAATCACCCGGCACAAAATACTAAAAATCAGGGGCTGCTTTTTTGGGAGATGGGGTTTGGAGGAGCTGATAAACAATCTGATTGGCGGGAGTGGCAATGCCGTGGGCCCGTCCAAGGCGGCACACGGTGCCGGCAAATAAATCCGTTTCGGGGAGGCGTCCGGCTTCCACGTCCTGAAGCATGGACGTTTTGTTTCCCGGTTCGGCGGCGCGGATAATGGATTCAGCCCAGGCAGGGAGGTCGGCGGCTTCAGGGATACCCAACACGACGGCAATGGCGGCGGCTTCGTCCATCAAGATCCGGGCCAGACGCATAGAGGCGGGGTTATCCTGTAGTTCCCGGCAGGGTGCGCGCAGAACGGCTTGCGCCTGATTGATGCCGACATTCAGGATGAACTTGCGCCACTGGGCGGCGCGCATATCCGCGGGAACCTCGTGACGTATACCAAGATGTTCCAGCCAGGCCGCAACGGCTTGGACGCGGGGCGATAGGGGGGCGTTGCTTGCTTCGCCAAAGACAATTTTATCGCCACCGCGCTGGATGACGGCATGACCGGTGCGCATGGAGCTTTCGCAGTGGACCAGACCATGAAGGACACGGGACCAGCCGAATGTGTCGGCTAGGGTATCTTGGGCAGTAATGCCGTTGAGTAGCGGCAGGATTTGAGTATGCGGGGCCATGAAGGGCGCGATGGCGGGCAGGGTATCAAGTAGCGTAACAGATTTGACCGCGACGATGATCAGGTCGGCTGGCGGGTCGGGGTCCTCGGGGAGGACGTAGGTCAATTCGAGGGTATGCCCATTGAGCGAGGGCGGGTCCGCTTGGTAGCGGGCCCCGCGCTGGGGATCGACAATAACCCGCAGGCAATCTGGATCGCGCGCGACAATCTGGGCGGCGTACAAGGTCCCAATGGCACCCAGGCCGATCAATGCGACATGCTGAATAGGGGGAAATTCGGTGGATGCGGGA
>JAVEUJ010000189.1:0-3757 GCA_034005635.1 Kiritimatiellia bacterium
GTGGCGAGGGCGGGCTTGAGTTCATCGTCGTTGCCGAGGCCGCCATAGTAGTTGAAACCGGAATCGAGGCCCTTGAGATAGATGTGCCACGCCAGTTCGACGTCGTTGCGGTCGCTGAATCCGTTGCCGTCCCAGTCGTAGGGATCGGCGATGACCCAGGGCCGGACGTCGCCGCCCTCTTCGCGTAAAATTTGCTCGGCGGTGATGCACCAGTTAGCGCCGGCCATGAGGGGGGCGTAGCTGAAGAACTTCAATGCATAGCCCGGCGTTTCCATGTCGACCATGGTGTTGGGATAGCACGAGGCGATATTCTTGGGATTGACGGGCGGCTCGATCCACTTGAGGAAGTTGGGGGAGCCATAGTCCATTTCGGGGAAGATCCAGGCGCCATCTTCGATGTGGGTGACGGGGGCATACTGTTTGTAGGCGTTGACGAAGGAGCCGGGCATATTCTTGACGTAGCCGGCATCGGCCGAGGCGTTGAAAAATTGCGGCGTAGCTTCCATCCAGGAGCTGGAGCCGCCGCCCCAGGCGTTGTCGCCGTCGGTGGAGGGCATCACGATGACCGGCCGGTTGGGATCGGTGGCGTAAGGCGCGATGTTGGCCTGGATTTTGCCGATGCCTTCGCTGGCGTAGCCGTAGCGGTAGCTCAGAACGTCGTCGGAAGGGACGGCTATCATTTCCTTGATGGCGCCGGATTCCGGGTTGACGTATTGGACCTTGTGGAGCTGATAGGCGAAGGGGGCGACGTTCCAGGCGGCGTTGCCGGGATTAGGTTCACCGTACCACCAGCCGTCGTTGATGACGGGGCCGAGCTGGTCAGCCTTGTTCGGGGGGCTGGAGAAGATGCCATAGGAGCCTTCGGGGTTCGCCTTGGTGTTGTAGCTGGGGCTGGTGCGGGAGATGTGGTGGCTGGGGACGATGACCCATTCATAGCCCTCGTCGACAAGGACGTCGATCAGATGGCGGCTGTAGGCCATTTCGGTCGGGAAGAAACCCTTAGAGTGGTCGGAGAGATCGCTGTTACCGCCCCACGCCTTCCACCAAGCTTGTTTGAATATCTGGAGTTCCTTGCGAAAAACTTCCTTGGGCAGGAGGGGAGCAAGGGAGTGGTGATAGGTGAATCCAAGGAGATCGAGGCGGCCCGCGTTGCGCGCTTGGATGTTGCCTTGGTTCCATCCGCCGCCGTAGCCGAGGTGGCCGCCGCCGCCAAGCTGGCGGACGTTGCTGATCAGGGAGCCGGAATAGCTCATGGCAAAGCCGCCGCCGGAGAAGGACTGCAGGGAGCTATTGGGACCACCTTGATACGCATTCTTGCGGTCATCCAAACCGAAGATGTCGGTGAGATTGTTTTCAGGATGGCGGACAGGACTCAAGCCGTTGAAGGTCTGGCTGTCCTTCAGGACGATCGAGTCCCAAGCGTACTGGCCGCGCTGGGTTTGGCTACCGTTGCGATTCCAATCTGGCCAATAGATGGGCTGGTGATTGTGCCAGAAGCGGGAGACATGGACATTACCGTTGGCGGCGCGGGCACCGGGCGCGACGGCCAGCACGAGGCCAAAGATGGCGGCGAGAAGGAGAGGGGCGGAGCGGAGTGCGTTTTTTGTGTTCATATACCAACCGTACGTTGAGTTGCTCTAGACGTCCACCCGTGGCAAAAGCGCCTGTGGGAATCTAGTGGGGACTGTAGGATAAAACGCTCTACCCCACAAGCGAATTATAACACAAATTTAACAAAAACCAGGGGTCGAAATCGAAGTCCTCATCCATCGGGGTCAGGACGGAGGGAAAAGTCAAAAAAAGGGCTAAAAATGGACAAAAAAGCCCAAAAACAGCTCCAAAATCGGCCAAAACCGGCCTGAAATCGTGAATTTTGCTCTGAAATCCGTTTTAGAAGAGCACAACAGCCCGGCTCGGCAGGGATCCGCCGACGAGGACGGACAGGCAGCCTCGCCCTACCTGAAGCCGATTTTTCATGCCTTGGGTAGGGCGAACCCTCCGGGTGAGCCGGGGCTGTTAAATGCCATATGCTCTATGGCGCGGATTTTTTGCGGCGGGGGGCTTTCTGCTTTTTTTCGGGGAAGAGGGTGGTGAGGGCCTGGTAGAGGCCGAAGAGGTGTTCGACGCGGGCGCGCTCGGTCGGGAAGGGCGCGGAGCGATAGGCGCGGTCTACGGCGCGGTCGAGCGCAGCATGGGCTTTGGCGAGGCCCGGCGGCATCGTCACCGGATCGTACAGGTCGGCGAGTGTTGCCCCGCCGGCCTGATGCTTGGCCCGCTCATCCAGCACGGCCTGCGCAAGGGTCTCGATTTTCTCGCGCGGCTCGTCGGCGATTTTTTCCGGCCAGGGGTAGTTGTTGTACACGATGGTATTGGAATATCGATAATCGGATTTCAGGCGTCCCGCAACTTGCCGCATCCAGGCCATGTGCATCGCCGAGGTCAGAATTCCAAAGTGGTACAGGGTTGCGGCTGGAATGAATTGGACCGTGTTGCTGGCAATGACATCTTTGGAAACCATCGCCATCGGAATATATTCGCGACTCTCTGATGACACCTCAGGGACCGCCAAATAGTCGGAATCGGGCTGCGCAATCTGCCGGAATAAGGTCGGATATTTTGCGTATGCACGGGTACTTGCGGCTTTGCTGGCGAGACGGAAATCGCGGACAGCTTCAATGCGACTGTTTAGCTCCGGCGAAGAGCGCAGCTCATTCGGGGTGATGTCTTGAAGCCAGAGGCAGTACCGGGTTTGATTGTGCAAGAAATCTTGGCCACCCATATATTGGTGGATCCATTTTTCTACGCCGGGCTCTTTGCTGATTAACTCAGCCCGATCTTCCTCGGACAGCAGAAAATGTCCGCCATCTGTTGGCTTATTACCCCACGACATTTTGGGTACGGGGCAGATTGGGGTAGATCGCGCAGCAATGATAAGATCCGGCCCATCAACTAAATATGGGCTGATATTTTTGGGGGTTGTGATGAGAACGTCGTCAGCATCATGGTCAAAAAGACGCTTATTCGGAATATCAAACAGGCCCCAGCCAATAATGACAACGTGAACATGGGCTTTGCCGCGCGCTTCGCTTTCCCATTTGAAGGTGCGGTGAGCAAAATGGATTTTTGCACCCAATTGAAGAAGCTTTCCCCATAGACCGGCAACTTGTTCACCTTGGCTGATGGAGTTTGTGGAAACAAATGCCACCGGTATGCGCGTGCCGGTGATGTAGTCCGCGGCTTTGACATACCAATTGCAGACAAAATCAAGTGTCCCCCCCGTCGAAATATCGGACATAATGTGGTGCTGGTCGGCTTTTTGTTCATCATTTTGAAAGTGATGCCCAATGAACGGCGGATTCCCCATGATGAACGAGCATTTTTCGGGCGGGAGAAGTTCTTTCCAGTCGGTGCGGAGGGCATTGGCGTGGAGGATATGGGCGGCGTGGGTGAGGGGGAGGCGGGCGAAGTATTGTCCGAGTTTTTCGGAGAGGTCGCGGTTCATGAGGTGGTCCATGAGCCACATGGCGACTTCGGCGATACGTGCGGGCCACTCATCGATTTCGATGCCATAAAATTGGTCGACATTGACGCGAGCGATATGGGCGATGTCGGTGACGGTCTGTCCGCGGTAGAGCGAGACGAGCAGGTTGTTTTCGATCTGCCGGATTTCACGGTAGGCAATGACGAGGAAGTTGCCGCAGCCGCAGGCCGGGTCGAGAAATTTCAGTCCGGCGAGGTGTTCATGGAGGCGGTTGAG
>JAVEUJ010000048.1:0-15653 GCA_034005635.1 Kiritimatiellia bacterium
CACTGCTGCACGGGCTGCGCCAGTACAGATGCCTGCTGTTGTTCAAACTTTGAAATATATGTGGGTGCTCGTGAGATGAAGACAATCATTGGCGCGCTGCCCCTGGTTGCAATATACTGTCCTTGGTTGAAAGACGCAGATGGGTTCGACAACGTGTTTGATGAGGTAGAGCGGGGATCCTACGCCATCGACAAGCGTGAGAACGGCCTCTGTGTTTTTGCCTACCGGGGCGATTCAGGGATTCGCTGCTCGCTACACAGCGTGGCCGAACAGATAGGGATTCCGCCGCATCAGCTAAAACCTTTTGCCTGCACACTTTGGCCGCTGTCCTTGCTGGAACCTCCCAATGCCGCTCTATCGATTTGTGACGATGCCGTCTCGTTTCCTTGTGTGGCAAAACATAAACAGAAGGGCACCGCCATTTCACCTGAGATTCTGTCTTCCATTGAGCAGCTATTGGGAGAGTCGGCGTGTCGGCAGGTCAAAAATGCCGCTAAAAAGGGACTCTCGCGCATCAAAGTGCGGTTATGTGGCCCCTTGGCGGGTGAGTCGTAACGAAGTGATTGCGACGGCTAACACGATTTAGACTATTCTGTAGGTGGTAATGAAAAGCAAAATGACTCGGCTCTCCCGACCACAGGGTGTGTCGGGATCGCCCTACCCAAAGTTGTGATTTCACGTTATTGGTAGGGCGAACCCTGGAAGATGTTTACTGTGCGCCCCCCCTCCGCGCCACTATAGTTATTGCAACATCTATAGTATATATATTGCAATACATATAGTATATTTATTGCAATACCAAGTAGGGGCGCATCTCCCTAACGTTGGAATTCCATGCCGTTGGTAGGGCAAACTTTTCCCGGCTTGTTCGCCCGTGGCGGATTGAGCCGCGGTTGTTTAGAGCCAGAATACGGCGACAAAAGATCTGAAAATTCTTTAACCTGTCGTATCACTCGTCGGAATACCTGATAGAATGCAAACAGTTCAATGAAGGGTGAAAAATGAAAAAAGTCATACTCCTATCGTGCCTCCTGTTAGCCTGCTTGACTGCCTTTGGACAAGGCAACCCGCTTGCAGACGGTTACCATCAGCGGAGCAATCCCCTGGCCAAGGGTTATGTGCAGGACCGCAATCCTCTGGGGAATGGGTATATCCAACGTAGCAATCCTCTGGGATCTGGCTATGTGCAGGATCGCAATCCATTGGCACCCGGTTATGTGCAGGACCGCAATCCCCTTGGCAAAGGATACGTCCAGGATAAAGGCGTATTCGGCTTTGGTGATTAGGTTCCGAGATCGCCACGGCGTTACGTGTTCCAAAACCGATGAGGATCAGTACGATCATGACCCACCCCCAATGCTCCCGCCCCCATGTCGGCATCGGCGTCCTGCTGGTGAACCCCGATGGCCACGTCCTCATCGGTAAGCGGAAGGGTCCCCATGCCCCATATTGGTCAATTCTAGGTGGCTATTTGGAGGTTGGGGAGACCTTCGAGGAAGCCGCCATTCGAGAGAGCAAAGAGGCCGAAGAAGTCGCTGCCATGATCCGTCGGCTGTTTACGACGCTGCCGCAGGTCTGGCGGAAGAGCCTGACTCTCGACAACGGCCAGGAATTCGCGCGCCACGAGCAGATCGGGCGCGAGACCAGCTAAGTAGTGTTCTTCGCCAGGCCTTATCATTCCTGGGATCGCGGCACGAACGAGAACACCAACGGACTGATCCGTAGGCTCCACCCCAAGAAGTCCTCTTTCGCGGAGATTGGGGGAGACGACCTCCAACGGATAGACACGTATTGGAATGATCGCCCTCGAAAGTGCCTCGGGTGGCTGACGCCAAGGGAGAAGATGGCCGCCTTCCTTGTTTGGGCCTCGTGAAGAGCGGGGCGTCTTAAAATCCATTCGCCGTGGGGCATGGCCCAAGCTTGTCCCTTGCCTCTCCGCTCACGGCAAGGCACTTTCCCCTCTCAACAGGCATTTACGAAGGCACCCCCCACCAGCCATTGGTTCAAGGCCGGATTGAAATCCAGTTCGCGATATTCCCGCACCGCACCCTGCAGCGTGGGCCAGGCTTCCAGCGTGGCGAGCGCTTCGGATTGGAGGGCTATGCGCGCGGCCTGCGCATCGGCCATGCCGTTCGGAAACAGGTCGGCCGCCGTCTGGATTTGGCGGTCGCGGTCGCGGCCCAGCGTCTTGCCGGCGGTGGCTTCGTCCCCGGCCACGTCCAAGAAGTCGTCCGCCAGTTGGTACGCGGTTCCCAAGGCGTAGCCGGCCCGTTGCAAGGCGGCGTCGCGAACCGGGTCGTCCCCGCCGCCCACGCCGGCCGCAAAAGCGAACAGGGCGCCCGTCTTTCGCCGGTTCACGTCCATGCAGCGATCGGGAGTGGCGGGACCGGAGCCGGAAAGAAGTTCCTGCTCGGCTTCGGCGTTGCAGATTTCCCCGGTGTAGCGCACGAGATCGGCCAGCAGCCGGGGCGCCTCCGCGCGGACGAGCAGATCGAGCGCCTTGAACAGCATGAGATCGCCGACGAGGATCGCGCCGGTCGCGCCGCGCTCTTTCCAGAAGGCCGGTAGGTTGCGGCGGAGCACGCCGCCATCGATGACGTCGTCGTGGAGCAGGCTGGCTGCATGGATCAGTTCGACGGCGGCGGCTGCCGCAATGGAAATCGGAGCAGGAAGATCCTGGGCGCTGGCGAGTCGCAAGATCAGCCGGGCCCGCAGCATCTTGCCCGTCCCCACCAAGCGGCGGCAATCGCCGACCATCCGGGGCAGGACGGTTTCCGCCAAGGCGTCGGCCATCCGTTGCCTAACCTGCTCCAACTGGACTTCCATGGGGTTGGGTGTCATCGCTTGCCGTGTCCGCACAACATCCGATACCGCGAGCCATCTGTCAAAGACAAGCCCCCGCGCAAAAACGGCCAGTGCTGGACAAAATGTCACAGGCAAACTGCGAATTTTTGTCGCACCGATCGTGTTTTCAACTCGAAAGTTGTCGATTTTTGCCGGTTTTCTGCTGGCTGCGACCGATTGGCACGCCATCTGCTACACAACAGTTCGTCATGGATTGCCGGCAGTAGGGTCATTGAAAGAAGGAATCAGACATGATCAAGGTGGAGCATTTGGTCAAGAAGTTCGGTCTGCGGACAGCCGTGGACGACGTGTCGTTCGAGGTAGAGAAAGGCACGGTGCTGGGTTTCCTCGGTCCCAATGGGGCCGGGAAAACGACGACGATTCGCGTCATCGCCGGCTATCTGCCGCCGACGTCGGGTTCCGTGTCGGTGAACGGCATCGACGTGGGCGTTGATCCCGTCGCGGTGCAGCGGCAAATCGGATACATGCCGGAAAACACCCCCCTGTACGATGAAATGACGGTGGGAAGTTTTCTGGCCTTCATCGCCGAAATCCGCGGATTTGCGGGCCAGGAACGGAACCGCCGCGTGGACGAAATCATCGACGCGTGCATGTTGCAGTCCGTCCGCCACCAGCCCATCGAGACGTTGTCCAAGGGCTATCGCCGGCGGACGTGCCTGGCCCAAACGCTGGTGCACGATCCGGCCGTGTTGCTGTTGGACGAGCCGACCGAGGGGCTAGACCCCAACCAAAAACAGGTTGTGCGCGACATGATCGGCCGGATGGCCAAGGACAAGATCATCATGCTCTCGACCCACGTGCTGGAAGAGGTGGAGGCGATTTGCTCGCGCGTCATGATCATCAGCGAAGGCCGCCTGAAAGTGGACAGCAATCCCGTCGATCTCAAGAAGCGCAGCGCGGGCTACAACGTTCTGACGGTCGAATTGCTGGCCCCGGCCGAGCAGGCGGTGCAGGCCTTCGGGCAGATCCCGGACGTCGATCAGGTGATCCACGTATCCAGCCAAGGCGAGAAGCAGGTGCTGCGGCTGATTCCGCGGGACAAGCAATCGTTGGCGGTCCGCGCGGTCGAGGTGGCCGCCAGCCACCGCTGGCTGGTCACCGAAATGCGGTCCGATCCGGGACGCCTCGACGACGTGTTCCGGCAGATCACCACGACGGCCGACGTAATTCGGAAATCCGCCTAGCAGCAGGAAAGGAGCTTGGAACCCCATGGACTTTATTTCGCATAGCCGGACGATCGCCAAACGCGAATGGAGCGCCTACTTCAATTCGCCGGTCGCCTACATTTTCATCATGATCTTCCTGGCGCTGGCGGGATTCTTCACCTTTTCGGTGAGTGGATTCTACGAGGCCGGCCAGGCGGATTTGCGCAGCTTTTTCTTCTGGCACCCATGGCTCTATCTGATCCTGGTGCCGGCCGTGGCCATGCGCCTGTGGTCGGAGGAACGGCGGCAGGGAACGATGGAATTGCTGTTCACCACGTCGGTCACGCCCGCGCAAGCCATCGTGGGCAAGATGGTCGCGGCTTGGGCGTTCCTGGCCTTGGCATTGGCGCTGACCTTTCCCATTCCGCTGACGGCGGCCTGGCTCGGGAAGCCCGATTGGGGCGTGATCGTCTCCGGCTACGCGGCCAGCCTGATGCTGGCGGGGGCCTATCTCGCGGTCGGCATGTTCACGTCCGCCCTGACGCGCAACCAGGTGATCAGCTTCATCCTCGCCGTCGTGTTGGGGCTGTTCCTGATCTTGGCCGGATTCCAGCCGGTGACGGAACTGCTCGCGCAGTGGGCACCGGACTGGCTGGTGACAGCGGTGGCCTCGTTCAGCTTCATGCCGCACTACGAGGCCATGCAGCGGGGCGTCCTGGACGTGCGCGACTTCCTATATTTCGCCAGCGTCACGGGCTTCATGCTGTTCCTGACGCATCTGGTGCTGGGCAACCGCACGGGGCGCTGAACACCATTCCAACAACGATCTGAAACGAGGTGGTTCGAATGAAAAAGACGACAACGAAATTGTTTGCGGGATTTGCCGGCGGGCTCGTGGTGCTGGGCATCCTGATCGCCCTGAACGTTCTGTTCGCCGGGGTACGGCTGAAGAAAGATCTGACGGCGGAACGGCTCTATACGCTGTCGCCCGGCACGGTGGACATGCTCAAGGGCCTGGACCGGCCGGTCACGCTGAAATTCTATTTTTCCAAGGGCAACCCGAACGTGCCCGTGCCGTTGAAGAACTATGTCCAGCGCACGCTGGATTTTCTGCGCGAGATTTCCGCGCGCAGCGGTGGCCGGCTCGTGCTGGAGACATTGGATCCCCAGCCGGATTCGGATGCCGAGGAATGGGCGCAGCGCTACGGCCTGACGCCGCAGTCGACCGGCGGGCTGGGGCTGCAGCCAGATCTCTATCTGGGCTTGGTGGCCGTGTCGGGCACTCAGGAAGCGGCGATCCCGTTTTTGGACCCGACCGCGGAGCCGCAGTTGGAATATCTGGTGGCGCGGCTGGTGCAGGAAGTCACCCGCAGCCAGCGCTCCCGCATCGGCATCATGAGTTCGCTGCCCGTACTGGCCGAGCCGTCTTCGCCGTATATGCCGCCGGCGGCGCAGAAGCCGGACTGGCTGTTCGTCACCGAATTGAAAAAACAATACGACGTGGTGTCGGTGCCGTTGGAGTCCGAAGAGATCCCGGCCGGAATCGACACGCTGCTGTTGATCCATCCGAAAGACATCGGGGACCGCGCCTTGTTCGCGCTCGACCAATTCGTGTTGAAGGGCGGACGGCTGGTCGCTTTCGTGGATCCGATGTGCATCGCCGAAGAAGCCAAACCCGAGGCGATGGGCATGCCGTCGTTGGCCTCGGATATCAATCGGCTCTCTGGCGCGTGGGGCGTCACGTTGGAGAGCGGGCAGGTCGTGGCCGACTTGGCCGCCGCGACCCCGATCAACCTCGGCGATGGCCGCGCGGAGCGCCTGCCGGCATGGCTATCGCTGCGGGCGGGACAAAACCTCGATCGCCAAGAAATCGTCACCGCTTCGCTGGAAAGCCTGATGCTGCCGTTTGCCGGCGCCCTTGTCGGAAAACCGGCGGAAGGCCTGGCGCTGCAAACCCTGATCTATGCCTCCAGCAATGCCGTCACGTTGAACGCCTACCAGGTGCAGAGTTCGGTTGAGCTTAATACCCGCACCGGCAAGCCCGCGCCGGCGGCCGCATTGGCCGTGCGCCTGACGGGCCAATTCAAGACGGCCTTTCCGGACGGACAGCCCAAAGCCGCTGGCGACACCAACGCAACGGAAACTGCGGCGTCGACGAACTGGCTGAAGGCGAGCGCCAAGGACGGAGCCGTGATTCTGGTCGCGGATGCGGATCTGCTGGCCAACGATTACTCGGTGCGCGGCATGAATTTCTTTGGGAAGACCATCTACCAACCCATCAACGACAACCTGAATTTCACGCTGAACGTGGCCGAGCAGTTGACGGGCAATCCGGCCTTGATCGGGCTGCGCAGCCGCGGCCAGTACAGCCATCCCTTCGAACGCGTCCTGGCCATGGAGCAGGCGGCCCAGGAACAGTGGCAGGAACAAGAACAGAAACTCCAGCAAAAGCTGATGGAAACCCAGCAGCGGCTCAACGAATTGCAGTCGGCCAAGAGCGATGACCAGCAGCTCGTCTTGAGCGCCGCGCAGAAAACCGAGCTGGAAAAATTCCGCCAGCAGCGGTTCGAAACCCAGCGGCAGTTGAAGGAAGTCCGGAAGAATCTGCGGCACAGTATCGAAGCGCTGGGGTTGAAGCTGAAAGTGCTCAATATGGCCGCAATCCCGCTGCTGGTGGCTTTGTTTGGAATCGGCTTCGCCTGGCAGCGGCGCAAACGGGCCGGATCTTGATCGGAAAGGAAGGGTGGACATGTCCAAGAATGCGTTGATAGTTTTGGTGATCCTTTTGGCGGCGCTGGTCGGCGGGATCTGGATGTCCGGCAAACGCGACTCCGCGCCGGATGGAAAAAGCGCGGCCGCGACCGGCACGTTGCTGCCGGCGGTCGATATGGCGACGGTCACCGCAATCGTGCTTGCCGATAGTTCGTCCACCACGCATCTGGCGCGCGTGGACGGAATCTGGTGCGTTGCGGAACAGGACAACGTTCCGGCCGATTTTACCCGGCTGCGCGCGATGATGCTGGCGATCGACGGCCTGGAACCTGGCCAAATCGTGGAAACGGGTGGCGACCATCTGGCGGACTATGGCCTGGCCGTCGAAGCCGAACCGGCACCCATGCGGATCACGCTGGAGCATGCCCAGGGCACGACGGTGCTGAGCTTGGGCAAGCTGCGCGAGCCTCGGGCCGGCGAACAGCCGTGGGGTCCATCGCCCGGGCGCTATGTACGCGTGGATGAAGGCCCGGTGCGCTTGCTCAAAGAAGACGTTCCCATGGCGCAAGCCGACCCCGACCAATGGTGGGACCGGCTATTGCTGGACGTGGCGCCCGAATCCATCCAGCAGGTGGAAGTGAGCCAGGCGGACAGCACCTATTCCATCCAACGCGGAACCAATGGCGTCTTTGAGCTGGCCGGTGCGTCCGCCGACGAGACGGTGGACGAGCCTGCGGCCCAGCGCTTGTTCGGCGCTTTGCGAAGTTTGCGGGCCGTGCGCCGCCTGCCGGCCGATGCGGAGGCCAACGCCGCGGTGTTCACCCATGCCAGCCAATACCGCGCCGTGGCGGAGGGTATCGCGTATGCCATCACCGTCGGCGCCGTCCCGGCGGAAGGGGATGGAACCCGGCCGGTGAAAATCGAAGTGGCTGCATCTGCCGAGGCGACGCCGGAACAGCAAGCCCGGGCGGCTGCAGCGATGAAAAAACTCTCTGGCCGCGCCTTTGCGGTGCCGGCGTATCTGGCGGACGCGTTGCGCCTCGGGAAAGACGAAGTGGTGAAACCGTCGCCGCCCGTCCTCGAACAGCCACCGGTGCCCGCGGAAGCCCCGCCAGAAGCAACGGCGCCCTCGGAGTAGTTGCCCAGCGTTTTTATTGCCGCCATTTTCTCCGCGGGTAGGGGCCGAGCTTGCTCGGACCGGGATCGACGCACCGGATAACAGCCCGGTCTCAGCAAGCTGGGCCCCTAGTGTGCCCGGCATGGGCATGAACTCGTCAACTGAAAGGAGAAGACCGGAAGTCGTGACGACAACCGTAGTGAAGGACAAGGCGGGTTCCGCGAGGAACTCAGCTGAAAGAAGTCCGTAGCAAAGACACGACCGCAGGAACACAAACAGGCAGAGAGGCAGGGTGTGGGCGATCAGCGTGCTAGGAAACGCGAAATCCAACCGTCACCGAAAGACACACCAAGTAGAGCCTGGCGGCACGGGTCGAAAGTTCATGCACCTTACCCGGGGAGGCCTCCGGCGCGAGAGCGGCGGAGGAGTCAGCAGAGGCCGTAGTAGTGAAGAAAGCCGCTGAAAGGCGGAAGGAGCGAAGGGCCGAAGAACCAAGAGAGTGCAACCACCGAGAAAACTCAAACGCGAAGGCAAACAGGAAGCCGAAAAGCACGGGGGCCGCCGAAAGGCGGCATCCGAGCGCGGGAAGGGGCTGTCCGGTGGCTGCCGGACAAAGCCGACCAGCGGCATCCAAGTCTTCCGTTTGGCGCAACGAGGCCAAGATGATGCACAATGAAGATCACGTGGTAGCGGTGTCGATGGAAACGATGATGCGCTAGCTCGAGCGCGGACAGGCGGACGGGATTCTGGCCTGGCATCCCGACCGCTTGGCGCGCAACTCGGTGGACGGCGGGCAGATCGTGTACGCCTTGGACACGGGGGCGCTGAATTCGCTGAAATTCCCTGCGTTTTGGTTCGAGAATACGCCGCAAGGCAAGTTCATGCTCCAAATCGCATTTAGGCAGAGCAAATACTATGTGGACAACCTCAGCGAGAATGTGAAGCGCGGCATCCGCCAGAAAATCCGCTTGGGATGGTTCCCTGCCAAGCCTCCAGTTGGCTACTTGAACGAACCGCGATTACGCACCATCGTGGTCGATCCGCCCCGCGCGGCGATTGTCCGCAAGCTCTTCGAGGCGTATGTGACTGACCGCTACACGATCTACGGTATCCGCGGTTTGTCGGAAAGGCTGGGGTTGCGGTCGCGCAGCGGCCGGCCGATGTTCGCGAGCCGCATTCCCGTGATGCTGGCCGATGTTTTCTACATCGGCAAATTCCGCCTTAAAGGGGAACTCCACGAGGGCGCTCACGAGCCGATCATTCCGCGCGAACTATTCGACCGCGTGCAGACGATTCTTTCACAGCGCAGCCGCAAAGTGACGGCCCGCGATCCGCACCCGTTGTGCAAACCCGCATAAAACGCATAGGACGCATGGGAACTGCCACCTAACTGCCACTTTTTTTGGGGTCGTTAAAGGATGTGAGGATGGCCTGCCGCACCGCCTGCGACGAAGTTGAAATAGGCTTGCGCAGGGCCGGAACGGATGTATTATTGTTTGCGTGAATAAACGAATATAGTGAATATAAGACAATGAAAATAATCGGTGCAGTAGAGTATATCCGTCGGTTGCTCCAGTCGGGGAAGGTCACCTTTTCACGGTCGGAGGCGGCGGCCGTATTGGGGGCGGGGGCAACCTTGAGCAACAAACTGTCGCGTCTGGAGTCCAAGGGATGGATCATGCCGGTTGGACGCGGGTTCTATGCCATCATCGAGCCGAACGATCAGGCTCATGGTTTCGCTTCGGCCTATTCATTCCTTGATGATTGGGCCAGGCACCGCGAGCTCCTGTATTACGTGGGCGGCGTCAGCGCGGCGGCCATCCATGGCGCCTCGCACCAGAGTGCCCAAGAGGTCCAGGTGGTGGCCGACCGCGTGCTGCGCCCCTTCGGATACCGAGAACTGAAAATCGTATTTTTTCTCAAGCGATCGATCCTGCCGCCGATGTGGGCCCAACAGACGGTCCGCTCCGGATACCTCCGGGTCGCCACTCCCGAAATGACCGCCTATGATTTGCTGTCGTTTCCCAAGGCCTGTCGTTCTTTGAGCCGCGCGGCCACAATTCTCGTAGAGCTCGGGGAGGCGATGCAGGGATCGGCATTGAAACAATTGCCGGAACTGGGGTGCGGACAGGCCTCGCTTCAACGACTGGGCTGGTTGCTGGATCGCACAGGTTGGAACCAATTGGGAGATGCCCTGCACCAAGCCCTTCGGCCGGATTCGGCTCCTTGGCGTCTGCTGGAGCCCCAGCGGCCCCGTTTAGGGAAACGGAACGCGCGTTGGCGCATTGTCGAGAATACACAGGTGGAGCCTGACATCGAAAAGGGGAAAAACCCGTGATACCCGAGTTGTTTGTCCGGGAATGGAAGGCGCATGCCCCGTGGCCTACGGACGCGATGGTGGAGCAGGATTTGATCATCTGCCGCAGTCTGGTCGCCATATTTTCGCATCCCGTCTTGTCCCGCCAGCTTACCTTTCGCGGCGGCACGGCGCTCCACAAGCTCCACCTGGCGCCGGCCAGCCGCTATTCGGAGGATATCGACCTCGTGCAAGTCGTGGCCGGGCCAATCGGGCCGGTCTTCGATGCCTTGAAGGAGTGCCTGGACGGTTTCCTTGGCAAGCCCAAGCGCAAGCAGGGACCCGGCGTGGTGACGCTGGGCTATCGCGTGCCGGCCACCGATCCTTCCTCGCCAGGATTGAAGCTCAAGGTCGAAATCAATTCACGGGAGCATTTCCGGGTGTTGGAACCGACGACCAAACTCCTTGCCGTTGACTCTCGTTGGTTCAGCGGATCCTGCGAAATTCCGACCTTCGCGATCGAGGAACTGCTGGGCACTAAATTACGGGCGCTCTATCAACGTCGAAAAGGACGGGACCTCTTCGATTTATGGCTGGGATTGACCCGGGGCCGGGCGCAACCCGGCCGGATTGCCGAATGCTTTCGGCAATATATGTCGTTCGGGGGGCTCCGGGTATCGGGGCCGGAATTTCGCATCAACATGGAAGACAAACTGTCCCATCCTGATTTTGTCCACGACATGGATGGGCTGCTGCGGCCAGGCACGGAATTCGATTTGCGGGCCGCCTATGATTTGGTCGACCGCGAGATCCTGTCGGTGCTGTAAATCGAAGATTTGGCTTTGGCCATGCCTGGCGGGTAGCAAGCGGGGGCGGGTTGGAATATGGCGTTTTCGGCTCCAAAATGAGCAAAACAGGCCGGAAATCGCGATTTTTAGGCATTTTTCATCAAAAACGGCCTTTGTAAGCCATTCCAGAGGAGTAAAATAGCTAAAACATTACTTTATGAAACTGACCCCTTTTCCGCCCGGTTGGCCGGACTGGTCGAGATGTTCGGCGTGGCGCGCGCCAAGGAATTGGGAACCGACGACCTGGTGCAGGCGATGTGGGCCGCCATGGCCGGCCGAGTGGCGACGCTGCTCATCGAAGCCGACCGCCATGTCCCCGGCCGAGTGGATGCCGCGACCGGAGAAATTGAAATCGGCGACTCGGCCAATCCGGTGGCGGATGACCTGCTCGACGATCTCGGCGCGCTCGTCCTGAAGACGGGCGGCCAAGTCGTGGTTGTTCCGGCCCAGCAGATGCCGACTCAGACCGGACTTGCCGCAACCTACCGCTATTGAGCGGAAGCCCCAAAAGGGGAATAGCGTTTAGCGGCGGGATGATCCGCAATCATCGAGCCGAGAAATACCGGCATGTGACATCTTAAAACAGGCTAATCCCATGGCACCGCCGAGCCGGAAGAGGCCCCCCAGCCTCGGGGCCAAAAAACGGCCGCGTCCCTACGCCGCACCCGATGCGGGCGCCGTTTTTCCCGGCTCCTCGGTCGGGCGCGCTCTACGGTGCTCAAGGGGCGCCGCGTTCTCCGCTCAACAGCCCCGGAGAACAGCCCGAATACCACCGAAAACAGACCTAAATCCAAGTTTTCCACACCGTGGAAAATGTTTTTCCATTGTGTGGAAAAATCGCGAAAAAGTTTTCCATTGTGTGGAAAACTTTCAGGGCAGGGTCGCCCGAAAAGTTCGCGGGGCAATTGGTCTTTCTCGTAAGAATAACTTACGAAAATAATTTGACCGATGGGAGAGAACGGACAGGCTCTTTCACGAGCGGGTCATCGCTCCTGGCTACGCCACCGTTTTACAATCGCATCCACATCGAGATCCGTTGGTCCATCTTTCCACTTTGCGTAGAAATCTATGTCGTCGCTGTTCGGTGCTGGGTTCGGTTTATCGAACTGGAGCCGCGTCGGAAGTGGGACCGCCTCTCCAAGAACCAATGCTTCACCACGCCCCAAGCCTGCAAGTACGCTGACCAAATCACCCTCGCTCTCGGGAACGAGGCTGCGGACGTAGGCTTGGTCATTGGGATTCGTGATCCGCAGACATATGAAAGTCCCACATTGGGCGAGGACCGTCTCGGAAACTTCATGGGGCCGCTGGCTGACCACCGCCAAGCCAACGCCGTACTTGCGGCCTTCCTTCGCAATGCGCTCCATAGATTGCCGCGCGCCCGCATACTGACTTTCGCTCTCGCGAGGAATGTAGGCGTGCGCCTCTTCGCACATCAGGAGAATGGGAAACTCGCGGTACCTGGGGTTCCAGTAGTTGAACTCAAAAGCCAAACGGCCAATCTGTGCAGCGACGGTGGGGCGCACATCGAACGGGACCGACGAAAGGTCAATCACCGTAACGGCAGCCTTGGGCGTCCCGAGTCCGACAAAGTCTCGAAGCAACGACGAAAGTGAAGCCGAGTTTTTTCGAACTGTCGGCTTCAACAGGAAGTCGTACCGGACATCGTTCAACTTGCTGTCCAGCCGCATTAGAAAGTTGTCGAACTTCCCGGTGAGCGTACCATTGATGAGTTTTCCAGAACTGCCCATCACTTGTCCGTTCATCGACTCGATTTCAGCCCTCAAGGCAGCTAGATCAAAAAACACGGGAGTATCCAGTGTTGTCCTTGCTAATTCCAACTCTGGGTTTTTGCCCTCTGCGGCTCGCAGACGACCAAGAACATCTCTGAACGCAGCCACTTGGTTATGGGCGCTGAAGTCCGTGTGGTCGATTAACAAGTCGCAGAGTTCAGCGTATGTCATTAGCCAATACGGAATTTCAAGTTCGCGGGCGTCAACGTGCCGGACAATCGCATCTGCAAAGGCGTAATGCCGGGTTCCATCCTCCCGTTTCCAGCAGTACTCCCCGTGCAAGTCCAAGATGATGATGTGGGCGCGTGGCATAACGGCCACGGTGCGCTGTACCAAGGCCGCTACAGTCCAAGACTTGCCCGATCCGGTTTGCCCGAGAATCGCAAAGTGGCGCCCGAAAAGATTAGAGGGGTCGAGGCAAACCTTGAGCGATGGATGAGTCGCCACCGTTCCCACGGAAAATCCCTTCGACTGAAAACGGTCGAACATTCTGGCGATGTCAGTAGAGCCCATCGCGTGAACTTCGGCACCAGTTGTGGGATATCGGCCGACTCCACGGTCAAACTGCCCGTCGCCTTGGATCGAACCGATCGGCGTTAGCCGCGCAATTCGCTTAGCGAAGGGCAATCTTGCGGTGTCTTCACCTGGCGTCTCTATCGTCGGCGCGGCCAGCACTTCCTGTTCCGTCATGCGGGTAACGATGGCGACGATGTTCACATCGTTCTGCCGGATGGCAACGTATGAGCCGATCTGTCCTACAAGAATGTCCTCATCACCAATCGTGACGGTTGGTGCGCGGCCCTGATCGTCTTCAATGAGAGAGGCTGTTATTACATTCGCCTGAACATCGACGACATATCCGATTACTGTGTTGGCGGGTTCTGGCATGGTTCATACCTCCTTAGCGAGACGCTCAAATTTCCACAGGTCGGCATGACCCGGTCCTGTTATGCCTTTCAGCGAGCATTGTTTTTCGGTCACTACGATCACGTTGGGCTTGGCGCTCCAGCGGGTCCAAGCAGTTGCGGAAAGTTCCTTTGTGAAGATCAACACGGTGAAGTCGGTACGGGCGAGCGCATTTTCAATGACAGCATTCACATGCTCATCGCCGAACCCATACCCAATGCACACAAGCCTGTTAATCGGTGCATCGTTGTGTGCCAGGCAACCGCGAAATGTAGACCAAAGCGCAGAATACGGTGGAATCATCGTATCCGCTGCTTTCCTGCGTTGCGGGGGAACCATGAGCCTTTTTGTCCCGGCCGGCGGTTCCGTGCCGAAGCTGCATCTACGAACACCATTTGTCGGGCACTCGTACCAACCGAGCGATCCGTGGAGCTTCAGAAGGTGAATAGGTTTCACGGTCTCATCGAATTGCTTGCCCTTGTGCGTCCCGCGAATGCGCCCAATTCGTTCCGCAAATACTGCGGGGTCGAAGTACGAATGCTCCGCTCCGAGGAACCCATCGATCACGCGCACCCGAGCATATGCTGCCGCTCGCTCAATGAGTGGGTCGTAATTGAGGCTGAATACCTTGACGCTCGGGTCGGCGCGTTGCGCAATGCGGCGGACAAACTCACCATGCAAATCAAGTGGCGGCGTCTTTTCCATGAACAACTTCGCCAGTGCGTCCGTCACGATGTGTCGATACGGGGTATCGGTTGCACCACCGTCATCCAAGAGGTCTAAGGCCTGCTCAATTCCTTTTGCGCCGCGGTCGAGCTTGGCCTGAATGTCATCTCGCTTGGCGCCGTCGGTTATGGAGGTCTTGATGTGGTCCCACAGTTCAAAAGCGAGTGGGTATCCGTCTCTGTCGAGGTGTGAGGATCCTGCCCCAAGGAGATAACCGACGCGCTGCGACGCGAGTTGTTGGACTACCTTTGCCTCAAGCTCTTCTGTTGTGAAGTTGTATGCCGTACCCATGCGTCACACCTCCACCGAAGCCGTCTCATCTGCGCCCCAGATTCGTGCGAGGGCGGCTTGGATCTTTTGCTCGAAGCGGGTGGTCAGTTCGTGGTTGGCGGCCACCAGTGCTTGCTCGGCTTCGATCTCCGCCACTATCGCGCGTTGCGTGGCGAGGGACGGAAGTGGGAGTCTAAGGCCCTTGAGTATTTTCACCGACGCGACATTCTTGATCGCTGCGCCGTAAGTGAAATCGGCGAGACTGTGTTGAAAATTGTCGCTCTCCATCCAGAGCTTCAGAAATACACCCAAGATTCGATCTGTCGGATCGAGCTTCAACAAGGCCTGGTTGATTATTCCAGCCGGTGCATTCGCTGGGATGATGGCAACCTTTCCCATTGTGCCCGAGCAACTCATGATGAGTTCTCCTGGACTCACTCGAAATCCGCGCATTTCATCGAACTTCTTTTGGTCAATAAAATATCTAAACTCTGAGAAGTCATTGGCTATAGCATGGCTCTGCTCATATACCGCAAAGCCACGTTTTACAAAAATGTCCTTCTTCAAGCTTCCGCCAAATGGCCCTCTCTTGAAAGTGCATACCTCGCCCAACTCTACCATCGGCCAGTTGGGTTGGATAGGGATGTGGGGCCGGTAGTGGTCTAGGACAGCGCGGGCGCCGTCGATGACTTTCTGGTAGCCCTCGATCTCCGCCACGATTTCCTTCTGCACGGCCAAGGGGGGGAGGGGAATCTTATGTGCTTTATAAACATCAGTTCTGTTAAGCCCTGGAATTCCCGCGCCACCACGCAGCTCAGACAAATTTAGAGATCTTAACAACCAAAAGAGATATCGGATATCAGATTCTGATCGACTCGGGTGCAGGACAGGAGAGTTACAAAATCACAAGATTGGGGTTGCAAGAGGTTATTTTGATGTGATATTGTATACATACATATACAGGAGATACATATG
>JAVEUJ010000190.1:0-3695 GCA_034005635.1 Kiritimatiellia bacterium
CCGATCAGGGCGCCGATCTTCTCGGGGTTGATGTTGACGACCGTGATACGCGGGGCGTAGGGCGACATCTCGGCGCGCGGAGCGGGGATGGCCTGCTCCATGGCGTCGAGAATTTTTTTCCGAGCCACTTCGGCCTGGTCAAAAGCCCCTTGCACGAGGTCCCACTCCAGCCCGTGGATCTTCAGGTCGACCTGGAAACCGGTGATGCCCTGGCGTGTGCCAGCCACCTTGAAGTCCATATCGCCGCAATGATCTTCCGCACCGAGGATATCGGTGAGGAGGACGGGCTTGTGATTCGCGCCGGTCACCAGACCGATCGAGATACCCGCGACCGGCCGTTTCAGCGGGACACCGGCATCCATCAGGGCGAGAGTGCCCACGCAGACGGAGGCCATGGAGGACGAACCGTTAGAGCCCATGATTTCGGAAACGACCCGCACGGTGTAGGGGTAATCTTTGGGAACCATAGGATCAATCGAGCGTTCGGCGAGGGCGCCGTGTCCGATTTCGCGACGGTTCAGACCACCCAGACGGCGGACTTCGCCGACGCAGTACGGCGGGAAGTTGTAATGCAGGGTGAAGCGCTTCTTGGTGTCGCCACCCGTCAGGCCATCCATTTCCTGCTCATCGCGGCCGGTGCCGAGGGTGACCGTGGCCATGGCCTGGGTTTCGCCGCGCGAGAACAGCGCCGAGCCGTGCACGCGCGGGAGAATCGCCACATCCGCCACCAGTTGGCGGAGCTGATCCATGGCCCGACCATCCATGCGGCGGTTTTCGACCAGCACGCCCTTGCGCACGATATCGACTTCCACGGCATCGAAAATCATCTTGAAGTACTTTTCGTTCATCAGCTCTTCGCCATAGATTTCTTGCATCTGGGCGAGGGACTTGTCGAAAACCAACCCCATCTTCTCTTGGCGCTCAAGTTTCTTGACGGTAAAGAGCGCTTCGGTCAGGTCGGCCCGGCAGAGGCTGTCGAGTTTGGCAATCTGCTCGGCATCCAAGCTCTTTTGCTCGAACGTCTTCGGGGGCAGGCCCATCTTTTCGCGCAGCTCGAGCTGGGCGTCACAGATTTTGATGACGGCTTCGTGGCCGAATTTCATCGCGGCGACCATATCGGCATTGCTGACTTCCAAAGCCGAGCCTTCAATCATCATCGGCAAATCGCGGCGGCCAACATAGACGAGGTCGATGTCGGAGGCCCGGATCTGCTCCTGAGTGGGATTGAGGATGAATGTTCCATCGATGCGCCCGACGCGGACGGCACCCAGCGGGCCGTTGAAGGGCAAGTCGCTGAGGGTGAGGGCGGCGGAAGCGGCATTGACGCTGAGCACATCGCTTTCGTAGATGCCGTCGGCGGTCATCAACGCGTTGTTGATCTGCACTTCGTTGTAGTACCCGTCCGCAAACAGCGGGCGAATGGGGCGGTCCGTAATGCGCGCAGTAAGAATTTCCTTCTCGGTGGGGCGCCCTTCACGCTTGAAGTAGCCGCCCGGGAAACGACCACCGGCATAAAAACGTTCGCGATATTCAACCTGCAGCGGGAAGAAATCGACTCCCTCGCGCGGCTTTTTACTATTGGAGACTGCGGAGAAGACCATGGTCTCTCCGAGTTGGCAGGTAGCCTGACCGGCCGCCTGGCGGGCCAGTAGGCCCGTTTCGAATATCATCGGCATGTCGCCGATATCCACTGTGACAGATGTCGTATTCTTCATGTATTTCCTTCTTCTTTCCTTGCTTCTTACACTTCGGTGGCTGGGCGCGCGGACGCGTCGCGGCGGGGGTTCCGACGCGGCACAATGTTGGGAAAGAGAAGCAACTCGGTCCGTCCACGGCCGCGGAGGCCGCCAGCGGATGGGGTCGCAGTCCCTCAAAAAGAGGGGCGGCCCCGAAAAAACTAGCGGCGCAGGCCCAGACGCTCAATGAGCTTCTGGTAGCGGGCGAGATCCGAATCGCGCAGATAATCCAGCAGGCGGCGGCGCTTGCTCACCATCAAGATGAGGCCCCGGCGCGAGTCGTGGTCGGCCTTGTGGCTCTGCAAATGGCCTGATAGGTCGGTGATCCGCGTGCTCAGCAACGCCACCTGGACCTCAACGGATCCGGTGTCTTTCTCATGCTGCTGATACTCTTGCTTAATTTCTGCTTTGACTGAACTGTCGATCATAGGGATGAATCCAACTTCTCTAATACGTTTATTTCTAGTTAATTAATCGCCGGACTATACAGGCGGGGCGCGCATCGATGCAAGGAATTTCTGGCATCGGAAACAGGGTTGCGTCTCAGCCCGATTTTTGAGTCAATACAGGCCTGATTGTGCGCGGCCGGAAACCCCGGCGCGCCATGGGAGAGATTGTGTACCTTAAAGCATTGGAAATGGTCGGGTTCAAGAGCTTCTCCGAACGGACGAAGCTCGTGTTTGAACCTGGAATGATGGCGATCGTCGGTCCCAACGGCTGCGGCAAGAGCAACGTGTCGGACGCGATTCGCTGGGTATTGGGCGAGCAGAGCCCCAAGGCGCTGCGCGGCGGCACCATGACCGATGTGATCTTCAACGGCACCGACCAAGTCAAAGCGCTGGCCATGGCCGAAGTCAGCCTCACCCTCGCCGATTGCGAGTCGGTGCTGGGCACTGAGTACAACGAGGTCACCGTGACCCGCCGCGTCTTCCGTTCTGGCGAGGGCCAGTATTTCATTAATAAGGCCCAGTGCCGTCTCAAGGACATCCAGCGCTTGTTTATGGATACCGGACTGGGGACCAACTCCTACAGTGTGATGGAGCAGGGGCGCATCGACCAAATTCTCAGTTCGCGTCCCGACGACCGCCGCGAGGTATTCGAGGAAGCCAGCGGGATCAGCAAGTATAAGGCCGATAAGAAGGAAGCCCTGCGCAAGCTGGACCATACCGAGGCCAACCTGCTGCGCCTGAGCGACATCATCAAAGAGGTCAAACGCCAGATCATCTCGTTGCAGCGCCAGGTGGGCAAGGCCCGCCGCTACAAGAGCCTCCAGGACCAGTTGCGCGGCTGCGATGTCTGGCTGGCCAAGGATCGCCTCGGAGAATTGGATGTCTCCCTCGCCCTGCTCGAAGCCAACCTGAAAACTCATACCGCTCGCGAAGAGGAATTGCGCGCGAAGGTGGAAACCGCCGAAGCCCACGCCACTGAGCTGCGCCAGAACATGGCCGATGTCGAGGGGCAGATTGCCGCCGCGATGGATGCCGCCGCCGAGGCCACGGGGGCCCTGTCCCGTGCGCGCGAGCTGATCCGAGTCAACCAGGAACGCGCCCAGGAACTCGAATCACTCTCCCAGCGCGACTCCCGCGAGACCCAAAGCGCCCGCGCCAGCCTGGCCCATCACCAGGCCGAGTTGGATGATCTCAAGAAAGATTTGATTGCCGCCACCGATGCGCATGAAACCGCGCGAGTCGAACTCGAACAGCGCCAGGCAGCCCTGGCCGCCCATGATCGCCAGACGGGCGAGACCCGCCAGCGCCTGCAAGGGCTGCGCACCGAGGCCCTGGATCTGGAGACGCGCCTGACTCGTTTGCAAAATGAATGGAACGAAACCGAAGCCCGCGAGCGCACCGACCTGATCCGCCGCGAACGCTTCGCCGCCGAAAAGGCCGAGGCCGAGCGGGCGGTGGAGTCCTATGAAGAACGCCTGGGCCTGATGGCCGTCCAACAGGAGCAGAAGCA
>JAVEUJ010000049.1:0-15178 GCA_034005635.1 Kiritimatiellia bacterium
TTCAAGGGGAAACGCCGAAAAGTTGGCGCTGCATTTCTTGTTGTAGTATCCGCTGACACAACATGGCTTATGGCAATGGCATAATGAGAAACGTGTTTTTATAAACACAGTTTGGAGGGATTGTAGTACGGATGGGGGAAAGACAGGAAAGAGGCAGGGGGGAGAGGTGGTGGTGGAAGCGGATCTGATTCATCCGCGATACGATGTGCGTGGGAGCTGGCAGTCGAAGGACTCCGACCTTATGCTGCGGTTACAAAAGAGCGGAAGGATTCTATTCTGACTCCTGAATTCTGACTTCTGACGGCTCAAATAAGGAGGCCGATGGCGAGCCAGAGGACGAGGGTGGCGGTGACGGTGATCTTGAGGAATAGAACGGATATACCGGCTAAGACGGCGCCGGTGGCAATATGGGTGGCTTGGGTAGTTTGTTGCAGGCGGTGTTTCTCTGCCCAATAGACCAGGGTGAAGCTGCCGACCATCATGCCGATCAATCCGCCTGCAATGGGGATGGGGATTAGGAGGGTGCCGAGGATCATGCCCCCGATGCTGCCGAGGAGGGCCAGCCAGCCGGCGGTGCGGGAACCGCCCCGGCGTCGGACGCCCCAACTGGCGGCGAACCATTCGATGATGTCCACGCTGGCGCACAGGGCCGCCATGCCCAGCAGGGTGAGTCCGTGGGGGAATTCGGCGCTGCTGGTGAGCAGAGCGGCGACGCCGCCGGCCGCAAGGACCAGCCATGTGCCAGAGATTGAAAGGGCCGAGAGGACCAGGCCGCCCAGGCACAGCAGGACACAGGCGATCCAGGCGAGAAAGACTCCTCCCGTTGCAAGCCAATCCAAAAGGAGCTGCCAGAAAGCGCTCATTCTTTGACTCCCCCGGCAGTGAGGCCAGAAACGAGCAGGCGCTGACAGGCGAGAAATAAGAGAGTGATGGGCAGTCCGGCGAGTACGGCGGTGGCGGCAAAATCACCCCAGAGGTAATTTTGTTCGTAGAGAAAGCTGTTGGCGCCGACAGCCAGGGTCCAGTGATTGGTGCGCTGGAGAATGACGCTGGCCAGTGGGTATTCTCCGACCAGTCCGATGAAGGCCAGAATGAAGACAATCGCGAAGATGGGCAGCGAAGCGGGGAGCATGATGAGACGGAAGGTTTGCCAGGGCGTGGCGCCATCGATGGCAGCCGATTCCTCCAGGGCAATGGGCAGGGAGTCGAAATAGCCCTTGATTATCCAGATATGGGTCGCGATGCCACCAAGATAGGCAAGAATTAGGCCGGGATGTGTATCGAGGCCGAGGGCGGGCACCCAATTGCCCAGAGTTTCAAGAATGGAATAGATGGCGATGATTGCCAGGACCATGGGGAACATCTGCAGAATGAGCAGACTGCTCAGCAGCGTTTCGCGTCCGCGGAATTTTATGCGGGCAAATGCATAGGCGCAGGTGGAGGACAGTGCCAGGATCAACGCAGCGCTAGTGGCGGAAATCATGATCGAATTCCAGAGCCAGCGCAGGACAGGGACGGAGGGGGCCAGCCAGGTGCCATCGGCTTGCTGGACGGGTTGGCCCAGGACCATGCGCCAGTGGTCCAGGCTGAAAGTTTCCGCCGTGGGCAGAATGCCGCCCGTGGCAAAATTGCCTTTGCGAAAGGAAATGGAGATGACCATGAACAATGGCACCGCCACCAGGGCGATGAAGGTGATCAGCGCGGCGTGGGCGAGCAGGAGGCGTCCGCGATAGGCTTTGCCGGCGACCATCACTTAGCTTCTTTCGTCAGGGCAGTTGCCGGGCGACGGGAAAACCGAAGCTGTTGCCAGGCCAGCACGGCCACGACCAGAAACAGGAGGGTGGCCACGGCCGAGGCAAAGCCAAAGCGGGCTGAGGAGTCCTTAAAGGCCATCCGGAAGGTGTAGGAGACCAGCAGATCGGTTGTGCCAGCGACGGTGGCGGAGCCCACAATGTCGGGCTTGCCGCCGGTTAGCAGGTAGATGAGCGAGAAATTATTAAAATTGAAGGCAAAGCTGGCAATGAGCAGCGGGAAGAGGGGGGGCATGATTTGCGGCAGGGTAATCTTCCAAAAGTTGGTCCAGGGGCCCGCGCCATCGATGGCGGTGGCTTCGTAGAGTTCGTCGGGGACGGCCTGCAACATCCCCGAGGCGATGATCATCATATAAGGATATCCCAGCCAGGTATTGACAATCAGGATCATGGCGCGGGCGAGGGCGGGATCGGTGAACCATTTGGGGGCGATGCCGAACAGGGAGGAGAGAATGAGGTTGATCTCGCCATAGCCTTCGTTGAACAACCCCTTGAAGACCAAAATTGGGATGAAGGCGGGGATGGCATAGGGCAGAATGAGCAGGGTGCGGTAGAGCGCACGTCCCCGGAGGGCCTTCCACTGCAGCACGCTGGCCAGGAAAACACCAATGCCAAACGTGATGGCGACGGATAGAAATGCGAAGGTTAGATTCCAGATGAAAATTTGCAAGAAGGGGCGGCGGATGGCCGGGTCGCGGAAGAGCAGACGGAAGTTTTCCGTGCCGATCCACACCCGCCAGCCGGGGCCGACGGGCTCGTGAGTTGCCGTGTCCACATAGTTGCCCCGCTGTTGATCGGGCACCAGAATTTGGCCGGTGACCGCATGGACCAGGGTGTCACCCTGCTCGTTCCACACGGGCAGACGAAATCCCAGGGCGCGCAGGCTGACAAGGCGGAGCGCGAGGGGCGAGCCGGGAGGGGTGAAGCGGGCTTGGTTAAGCCAGGGGCGAATGGCGATTAGCTCGCGAATGTCGAGGGGATCACCGGAGGGCGGTACGATGTTGAGGCCGAGAATGACGGGTTGGCCACCGGCGGCCTCTTCGGGGGTGAACGGACGCGAGATGAGCAGACGGCGCTCGGCACCATTTTGTTCAACGGTGGCGACGACCTGATAGTGGTTGGTTTCAGCCGCGCGATACAGGCGGAAAGGATAGCGCGTGTCGTCGGGGGCATAGGTATCCTGGGCGAACCAGGCGCGGACACGCTCGCGAGTCAGCAGGTGCTCGCCGCTGTAGTTGGTGAAGGCGATATACACCGTGTAAAGCAGGGGCAGCACGACAAAAATGGCAAAGGTGGCTAGCCCGGGCAGGAGGTAGCGCGAGGCGCGGGCGTGGGGAGAAATATACACCCAGGTCACAAGGGCCGTGACGGCCAGCAGGGCCGTGCCCAAGACCGGAGCACCGCGGTATCCCATGCGAGCGGCCAGGACAATGGCCCCGGCCAGCAGCAGGCTCCATATAATTCGATTGAGTACATGCGTCGCCATCAGGGGCCTCGCAGGATTCGCTCGCAGGCGTTGTCGAGCGCGGCTTGCGGTGTTGCCCTCAACGAGGTGATGGTGGAGAGGGCGGATTCCATGGCGCTCCAGAAAATACCCATTTGGGGAATGCCGGGCATGAGTATTCCCGCGTCGATGTTGGCCATGGATCCGGCCAGAAGGGGATCGGAAGCGCGGGCGTTGTAGGCGTCGATGAGGGCGGGGACGCCGATGGGAACATGGCGGTCCATCGCGTCCAGGCCGGATGACGTGAGCAGGTAGTGCTCGATAAATTCCTGGGCCAGGTCGAGATTGGGGCTGGAGCGGTTGAAGACGGCACCGACTACGCCGACGAAGGGCCGGCCAGGATTGCCATCGATGCCGGGGATGGTCGTGACACCAAAATCGATGCCGCTCTTTTTTAGATTCTCCCAAGCGAAGGGGCCAGAGATGAACATGGCGAGTTGGCCCTGATTCATGTGCGATTCCGCGATCGAATACGAGAGGCTCGAGGGCAGGATGCCCTGGCGGATGAGGCTGACGACTTCTTCCATGGCGGTGACGGCGCCGGGATGATTGACCCCGACATCGGCAATATTCCATGAGCCATCGGGATGCTGGCCAAAAACGTAGCCGCCGGCGGAGGCCAGAAGCCCAAAGGTGAAATAGGTGTTGTTGTAGTCCCACATGATGACCTGGACACCCTGTTCTTTGAGTTGGGGAGCGAGGCGGGCGCAATCGGCTAAATTGCGGGGGATATCGTACTCGGAAATCAGGGCTTTGTTGTAGATCAGGCCGGTAGATTCCATGGCGAGGGGATAGCCCCAGAGGCGGCCGCGATGGGTAAAGGCTTCCAAGGCTTTAGGGAAGAGGCGCGGCAGAACGGCGGGATCGGGATCGATGGGCAGTAGCAGGCCGGCATCGGCCCATTCGCCCAGACGGTCATGGGCCCAAATCATGATGTCGGGCCCTTTGCCACTCTTAGCGGCATGGAAAAATTTGTCAGTGGTGCCTTCGGGATGCTCCACCACCACCGGGATGCCTGTGTTGTGTTCGAAGATCTGCCCAATTTCTTCGATGCCGCGATAGCCCTTGTCCCCGTTGATCCATATCAAGAGGCGGTTGGCGTCCCAGGCCTGAGCCGGCGATACCGCCAGACAGGCCAGGAGCAGGATACTCCCATGGAAACACCTTTTCACGAGGCGCAGAATAGCGGGATGGAGGCGGTATCGGCAATGGAAAAGGCAGAGGAACAGGCTAACGGCCAGCTTAACCACGGATAAACCCGGCGCGGCAAAGCCGCAACCAAAGAAGAGAATTTAACCACGGATGAACACTGATGGACGCGAATGGGAAGGGCTGGGAGAGGAGGGAGAATTTAGCAGGAAAACAGGAAACAGCAGGAAAGTAGGAAGAAAGCCGGTTAAACCACAGAGGGTAACCGAGGGGCACAGAGGGGGGGAGGAAAAGAGGGAGGGGAGAGGGAGACAATATTCAATATTCAACAAGGAATATTCAATTCTCAAGGTTTCTGGAGGGGCTACCTGTCCGCCGTGGCGGAACCTCCGTGTTGCCCGGAATCGGGGATTCGAATAGCCAGAATCACCACAGATGGACACTAATGGACACAAATAAGATTTCTGAGGGACAGCCGGTTCGCTGTGGCAGAGCCGCCGTGCCATCCGGGATAGGGAGCGACAAGGCCAAAGAAGAAGCTACGGATTTCGCGCTTGCCCGCCGTGGTGGGGATTTCACGGATACGAAACCTATCTGGAAATCAGGAAATCGGGAGGGAATGAACAGCCCTATGTTTTCTCAGTATTGGGAAGGGGAGGGGGGCAACCACGGATGGACACGGATGGGGGAAGGAAAGGAGAAGAGGCGGGGAATAAATCTGAACTCAAGAACTCAGGAAAAAATAACGGGGAAGAGAAACTACGAAAAGCGCGAAATTCACGAAAGGAGCAGAATAGGAAATAGCCAGGGAGTTAACTACGAATCACACGGATGTCACGAATAGGAAAAGACGGGTGATAAATGTGAACTCTTGAACAGAGCAATCAGCCAGATTCGCAGTAAGCACAGGGTGGATCGGGTAAGCAGCGGAATCAGAGATGGCCATGAATTTGGATCGACCACCCATCAAGTCCCAGGAATTTTCAACCGCGCCGATTGGATAACGGCGACTATTGAGCTATAATTTAGCTCCTCGGGCTAGACTTTTGAAGAATCTTTAATTAGAAAATTTCACTTGATCGCTTGACTTTGCTTTAATATTTGATCATATTGTAAAATGGTCTTCAAACATAACCAAGAATCACCTCCCATACCCATGCCATCAAAACCGAAGAACACAACTGTATCCACAGTCCCAGCCGCGCGCAAAGCCGCGGTCAAGCGCACGACTAAAGCGACGAAGAGCGTAAAAACCCCGGTCTCAGCGAGTCCGGCGAAGGTCACGGCCCCGAAGACTACCCGAGCCAAGCCCGCAGTTAAAGCGAAACCTGTAGCCAAGGTGAATCCTGTGGCCAAGCCTAAGCCCGTGACTAAGGCCAAACCTGTGGCCAAGGTTAAGCCCGTGGCCAAGCCCGCAGTCAAAGCAAACCCTCTAGCTCAGGCTAAACCAGTGGCTAAACCAGCCGCCAAGGCCAAACCAGAGGCTAAAGCCCAACCTGCGGCTAAGGCAAAGCCTGTGGCCAAGCCTAAGGCTGTCGCTAAGGCTAAACGGGCGGCCAAAACCGCCGTCGCGAAGGGCGCGGCGACCCCGTCCAAGGTGGCGGCGAAGGCCACCACTGCAAAAGTTTCAGTGCGATTAGAAAAAGGGGCAGACTATCTGGAGCAGATCATCAGTTATGCCCGCGATCATTCGGGTAAAATTCAAAATGACGTACTGAATGACTTTCTGCCCCAAGAAGCCTCCACCCCGGAAGCGGTTGAGCAGCTCATCGAAAAACTGCACAAGCTGGACATCGAGGTTGTGGCTGAAATCGAAGAAATCGTGAAGGCCAAACCGTCGGGCAAGGCGAAGGAAGGAGGCACTCGCACCGAGAGCTCCGTCATTGACGACCCCGTGCGGATGTACCTCAAGCAGATGGGCCAAGTGCCCTTGCTGACGCGAGAACAGGAAGTGGAAATTTCCAAGCGCATTGAAGAAGCGGAAATGCACTCCAAGGATTTACTGCACCGGTTTGGTTTCGCCACGGCCTCTTACTTTGAGATGATCGACCGGCTGAACACATCCCGCGAACGATTTGATCGGGTGATCAGCGACAAGCAAGACGGCGATAAGCGCGAAATCGGCCGTGATAAATATTTTGGGGAGATCATTCCCAAACTGGCCCGCGACGTGAAACGAACTCAGGCGCAAGTGGCCAAACGCTTTAGCCTGCTTTATGCCACCAGCCTGTCGAAGGCCGAGATGGATCGTCGGCAAAAGGCGTTTGTTCAGGCCCGGGATCGATTGGCCCAACTGCTGAATACGTTTCAATTCAAACAAAAGGCGATTGAAGATTTTGCCTTGCAGGCGGAAGAGACGGCCCGGGCATTCGATGCCTTGGAAAAGAAAATTCACGAGGCGGAAAGATCCCGTCAAGAGGCGAAGCGTGCCCAACTCAAAGACTTATACAAGGAATTACGGCGGCTGGAAGAGCGGCAATGTTTACGTCTGGATGAGTTCCGCGCCCAGCATTCTGAATTACGGGAATGGCTGCGCAAGGGACTGCTGGCAAAGACGGAGATGGTGGAAGCCAATCTGCGGCTGGTAATTTCAATTGCTAAAAAATATACAAACCGCGGGTTATCTTTTCTGGATCTGATCCAGGAAGGCAACATGGGGTTGATGAAGGCCGTTGAGAAGTTTGAATACCAGCGGGGTTACAAGTTCAGTACCTATGCCACCTGGTGGATTCGACAGGCCATCACCCGCTCGATTGCTGATCAGGCGCGGACCATTCGCATCCCCGTGCACATGATTGAGACAATCAATAAGCTGATGCGAATTCAGAAGCAACTGGTACAGGCGTTTGGGCGTGAGCCGACGCCAGAGGAAATCGCCGAGGACATGAACCTGCCCGTTGAGCGTGTGCGGGCGGTATTGAAAATGTCGCAACAGCCGATCTCGTTACAGAGCCCGGTGGGGGATAGCGAAGATACCCATTTTGGTGACTTCATCGAAGACAAGTCGGCAGAAGACCCGAGTGAAATGACGGCCTACAGCCTGCTCAAGGAACGTCTGCAAGACGTACTGGGCACCCTGACGGATCGTGAGCAAGAGGTTTTGACACTGCGCTTCGGCCTCGCGGATGGGTATTCGCGTACCTTGGAAGAGGTGGGCAAGAAGTTTCAGGTGACGCGCGAACGCATTCGCCAAATCGAGGCCAAGGCTCTGCGTAAGATGCGTCACCCCACTCGCATTCGGAAACTAGAAGGCTTTTTAGACAACGATTGAGAAAACATTGCAACCCGAAAACACAACCCACAAGGGCCTGAGGGGCCCGGCAGGAGGAACTATGAACAGCACCATTAAGCAGATTGTCAAACGTGACGGTACGGTGGTCGCCTATGACCGCGACCGGATTAGCACTGCTATTTTTAAGGCAGCGGCCGCCGTGAGTGAATTTGATCGCTCCGAGGCGGACCGGATCGCGCAACTGGTCGAACAGCGGTTGCTGGCGAATTTTGGCAAACAGTCCACGCCTTCGGTCGAAGAGATCCAAGATCTGGTGGAAGAAACCTTGATCATGGAAAGCCATGCCAAGACGGCCCGGGCCTATATCCGCTATCGTCATGACCGGCAGATGGAGCGCACACAGCGAGCCTACCAATTTGAGGCCACAGACAACATCCCCTACAAGAAGATCTATGAAGTGCTGCGCTGGAACATGGATCATGGTTGCGATACCGTCGATGGCCTGAACGAGATCATTGCCTCAGGTAAACTCCCGGAGCTGATTGCGGCCTGCGAAAACCGCTACGATAAGGAAGTGGCTGCAGGTGCTGAGAAGTTTATCGAACATCTGCCGGAAGTACGGGTCTTCTTCATTGCCGGTCCCAGCTCATCCAGCAAGACCACCACCACGATCAAAGTTAGTGAGAAGCTGGCCGAAGCCGGTAATGAATTTCTGGCGCTGAATATCGACCACTACTTCTTTGATCTTGATCACCATCCCAAGGATGAATTTGGCGACTACGATTACGAGACGCCGCACGCGCTGGATCTGAAATTGATCGACCAGCACGTTTCTGAGCTGCTGGCCGGCAAACGAATCAAAACGCCCCATTACGACTTCAAGACTGGCACGCGCAAGTTGGGCGTCTACGACATGGAGCTGGGAAAGAACCAGATTCTGCTGATTGATTCACTGCACGGTTTGTTCGGTGAGATGACCCAAAGCACCCCTGACGAGAAGAAGTTCAAGCTCTATATTGAAACGCTGGGACAGGTGCGCAATCGCGAAGGGCTATTCATGCGTTGGGCGGATAACCGTCTATTGCGGCGAATGATCCGCGATAGCTGGCACCGGAATCTCCAACCAGAACAGACCTTGACGCATTGGCACTATGTGCGGCGCAGCGAATTGCGCAACATCATCCCGTTTATCGGTACGGTGGATTATCTGGTCAACAGCGCCATGCCTTTTGAACTGCCGATTCTAAAGGATCGTCTGTTCAAATATTTCCCACCGGCGATGGAAAAATTCAAGGATGACGCCAAGCGGCAGGATGCCTATGTCCGTGCCAAACGCGTCTACGAGACGCTGAAAGACCTGACCCCAGTCTCGGATGACAGCGCGGTGCCGAAAACTTCCTTGCTGCGCGAATTCATCGGCGGCAGCGACTACACGTATTAGACGATCGCTGGGAGCAATCCCAGGCACACAGGCGCGGGAGCATTCCCGCGCCTTTTTCATTGGCGGTACAGGGTGCATGGCGGCCGGGAGCGCCGCGACAGGATCGGAAATTGGAAGCAGAAAAATCAGAACAACGAGCGGGTGGGCGGTGGCACGACAAAATTAGGGAAGGATGCGAATTTGAAATGGTGGGGTCAAGCTTGCGCGAT
The DNA here is from genome assembly GCA_034005635.1 of Kiritimatiellia bacterium. GTDB lineage: Bacteria > Verrucomicrobiota > Kiritimatiellia > CAIQIC01 > Lenti-01 > JAAZFE01. The sequence goes on from JAVEUJ010000049.1 coordinate 9,347, forward strand.
CCTTGTTCGTGGACTGCGGGGCAACGGTACTGTCGTTTTTGAAACAGCCCGGTCGCAGTCGCGACCTCAGAGTGTCGGGACGCCCCTATACAACAGACATGGGGCAGAACCGTGATGAATTTTTCGTGCGTCAAGTTGGTCCGTCGCTCCATCGAGCGAATACTGTTTGTCTCGCTTATAATTATAACCGAGACAGTGAGTGGGTGTGGTAACTTGCCTAGGACGAGATGGTTGCTGCCGGCTGCGGCTAGAGGGTGCGGGTGGCGAGGTAGGCTTTTACGGCATCGGGGGAGTTGGCGATGGTGTCGCAGCGGGTGGGGGCTTTTGCCAAGGCAGCCAGCAGGGGGTGGTGGGCCAGATCTTGTTCGGTGGCATCCAGTATGGCGTCGGGAAATTTGGCAGGGTGGGCGGTGGCGAGGCAGATCATGGGTTCCTCGAGCTCATTGAACTGTTCGGCAACGAATACACCGGCGGCGGTATGCGGATCGAGCAGATAGCCGTGCTTTTCCTGGTAGCGTTGGATGGTGGCCAGAGTGCGCTTGGTATCGGATGAACCGGCGACAATTTCAGAGTCGACATGACCATATTTGTCGCACGCAATTTCCAGTCTACCCTCAAGGGCAAAGCGGGTCATGAGCCGGGTGATGGCCTGCGGGTCTTGAGCGACTTTGTAGTAGAGCCAGCGTTCAAAATTGCTGGCGACCTGAATATCCATCGAGGGGTTGATGGTCGCGACCACCGAGCCTTTGGCATAAATTCCGGTATTAAAAAACCGGGCAAGGATGTCATTTTCGTTGGTAGCCAAAATCAGGCGGCGGATGGGCAGGCCCATCTGTTTGGCGTACCAGCCGGCGAGGATATCGCCAAAGTTGCCGGTGGGCACGGCAAACTGTACGCCGGGGGCGCCCGTTTGTTCCATGACACGCAATGCGGAATAGACGTAGTAGACGATCTGGCTGAGGACTCGGGCCCAGTTGACGGAGTTGACGGTTCCGAGGGCGTGGGCATCCTTGAAGGGCAGATCGTTGAACAGGGTTTTCATCAGGAGCTGGCAGTCGTCAAAACTGCCCTCGACCGCCAAATTGAAGACGTTGCCGTCGAGGACGGACGTCATCTGGCGTTCCTGGAGTGGGCTAATGCGCCCGCGCGGATGCATGACGAAAATTTGAACGCGCTCCTGACCGCGGATGCCGGCGATGGCGGCCGAGCCGGTGTCGCCGCTGGTGGCGGCCAAGATATTCAACCGGCCGTTGCGTTCTTCGAGGATTTCCTCGAAGAGCCGTCCAAGAAATTGCAGGGCGATATCTTTGAAGGCGAGGGTGGGGCCATGAAAGAGTTCGAGCAGATGCAAAGCGCCGACAGTGCGCAGGGGGGCGACGTCTGGATGGGAAAAGGTGGCATAGGCCGCAGTGATGAGTTCACGCAGGCGAGTTCCCGAAATGTCATCGGCAAACAGGCTCATGATGGCGGTGGCCAGATCGGGGTAATCGAGGTGCTTCCAGTCATCAAGTTGTTCGACGATGGAGGGGATGCGGTCGGGGATGAGCAACCCGCCGTCGCGGGCCAAACCGGTCATGACGGCATCTTTAAATGAGAGCGGCGTCTGTGCGCCACGGGTACTGATATAACGGATGGGGTCCATAGCCGTGCGGTTATAGGCCGGGAGAGAGATAGAATCAAGTGTTTAGAGGCGAATCAGGGCAGGGCGAGGCTGAAGCCCATCAACTGCGCAGATAAGAACAGGACAAAAAGGGCAATCATAACCAAGGCTTCGGAACGCATAAATTTGCCTTGGGTCGTAACGAACATCTGGAGCAGAACGCCCGCGACAATCAGTAACGGTAAGTCGCGATCAGTGATCAGGGGTTCAATAGTCAGGGGCCGCACGAGGCAGATGATACCCGCAACAACCAAGCCGGTAAAAATATTTGAGGCATAGATTTCGCCGAGGGTGACATCGGCCTGGTGGTGCAGGACGGCACCAAGGGCAATGGCCAACTCTGGCAGGGACGTGCCAAACGCATAGAAAGTCACGCCGATGAGCAGGTCGCTCATCCCCAGATGACGAGCGAGGAGCGTGCCTTGGTCGACAATCCAACTGGCTCCCAGAATGATCATGCCGATACCGATAACAATGAACAACACATCCAGTCCGGGATGAGGGATGAACGTTGTGCTTGGGGCGCGGCGTTGTTGCCGGGCGTCGTCTAAGGTTCCACGGAAATAGGGGATATAGGCGGCGATCAGGATAACGCCATCGGTGCGACTGAGCGTGCCATCCATCGCCAAGACGAGCAGGAGGGCGGCGGATAGAATCATCCAACTAGATTCGCGTTCGCGGATCGTTGGTCCGACGACAATGGGACGCCAGAGGGCACAGATGCCCGCTACAAAAGTCAGCGTAACGAAATTAGACCCAACAATATTGCCCATGGCGGCCGAGGGTTGGCCACGCAGGGAGGCAAACAGGGAGACGCACAGCTCCGGCAGCGAGGTCATCACGGCTACCAGCAGGACCGTTACGATCAGCGGTGAGACGCGCAGCCAGGCCGCGATTTTGGGAATGCGCCGCACGACAACATCGGTTCCAGACCACAGGAGGGCTATTCCCAAAGAAAAGAGGAGCAGGGGGATCATCATGGGGCAGGGTCGTCTTTCGTTGAAGCTATATCCGCATGGGCATCACGGGTACCGGGCAAGAGAATGTTGAGCAGCACGCCGACCAGGCCGGCAAGGCCGATGCCCCCTAGGCAGAAACGGCCGCAGGTGACAGTCAGGTCACCGATGCCGACCGTGAGGATGATGGAGGCGATAACCAGATTACGGGGTCGTGACATGTCCACGCGCGCCTTGACGAGGGAATTGACGCCGATGGCAGCGATCATGCCAAAGAGCAGAAGCATGATGCCCCCCATGACGGGGCCTGGGATGGTGCGGAGGATTGCCCCCAGCTTACCGGCAAAGGCCAAGACGATGGCGGCAACGGCGGCAATCTGCATTAGGCGCGGATCAGTGGCTTTGGTTAAGGCGACGGCGCCGGTGACCTCGGAATAGGTGGTGTTGGGCGGTCCGCCTAGCAGCGCGGCCAGCGAGGTGGCCAGGCCATCGCCCAGAAGGGTGCGATGCAGCCCCGGTCGCTTGAGGTAGTCCTGGCCGGCCACGGAGGAAATAGCGAGAATGTCGCCGACATGTTCAATGGCGGGGGCAAGGGCGACGGGCAGCATGTACAGGATGGCGGCCAGGTCAAACCGGGGCAGGGCAAAGGCACCATTGGCCCGCGCGGTGATCCAAGGAATCTGAACCCAAGATGTTTCATGGATCAGGGTGAAATCCACCACGCCCATGATCAAAGCGACCAGGTAGCCCACCATGATTCCACAGAGAATGGGGATGAGGCTGAAAAATTTCCGCCCAAACACAACCGCGATGACAGCCGTGACCAGAGAACACCCGGCTAATATAAGCGCTCTGTTGTCAGGAGCGCCTGTGGCATCAAAACTGCGTGCCATGCCCACGGCGATAGGGGCCAGTTTCAGGCCGATGACCATGATAACCGGCCCAGTGACAATTGGCGGCAAGAACCGGTTAAGCAGTTCGCGTCCCCCGAGGCGCGCCATAAGGCTGAAGACTAGGTAGACCAGTCCGGTGCAGAACAGCGCACCAAAAGTGGCTCCGGGGCCAAAAGCCTTCAAGGCAAATTGGATGGGCGCAATGAAGGCGAAAGAACTAGCTAGAAAAATGGGTATGGATCCGCCGGTAATGGCGTGAAAAAGCAGGGTGCCGATGCCAGCCGTGAAGAGCGCGATGGAGGGGTCCAATCCGGTGAGGAGCGGCACAAGGACAAGGGCACCAAAGGCTACAAACAGCATTTGAATGCCCAAAAGCAGTTGACGACCTATGGCCATAGCTTTCATATGGCCCTTCCACGAGAGAGCCGTGGTGCCCGGGGCGGGAGTCGAACCCACACTTCCTTGCGGAAAAGGGATTTTAAGTCCCTTGCGTCTGCCATTTCGCCACCCGGGCTATTGCACCATTTTATCCACATTGTAAACCAGAGGGGTATTCAGGTTATCGTCACATTACGTCTGTTGCAAATAGGCGGCGTTTATGACGCCCCTGTTGATGAGCTGTCAGATTACCATGCCTCTATCCAAGGACACTACTGAAGGTTCCCTACCAGTTGGGTGGATGTTTATGAGCGGGCATCATGCCCGGAATCGGTTGCGGGGGCAAGACTGGATGGCGGGGCGGGATCAGTCAGAGAAGATTTCGGCGGTGAAGACGTATAGGTCGGTTTTGGGGTCCTTCCAGGCGTTGGGGGGGAGTCCGGCCTTTTGGGAGCAGAGTTCGCCCATAAAGGTATCGAGGTCCCAGCCGGTTTCAGTGGCGACCTGAGGGAGGAAAACGCCGCGGCGGAATCCGCGCGAAACTTGAACGCCGTGCGTACCCAGTTGGATGTCGCGCCAATCGGAGATCTGGCGCAGGGGGCTCAGGACGGAGATTTCATAGGTGAGGGAATCGAGGTCGGCGGGGGTGACGCGGGGAAAGCGCGGGTCCTGCGTGGCGGCGGCGACGGCCATGGCGATGACCGTTTGGTAGACGGGTTGATCGGCATCGAAATGGCCGATGCATCCGCGCAGGCGTCCGTTTTGGTGAAGAGTGACGAAGGCGCCGCGTGGTCGTTGGAGGCCAGGAGAGGCACCATCATAGCTAGGAGGCTTGCCGGTGCGGGTGACGGTTTCGACGGTCTGCCGGGCCAGGTTGAGCAGCTCCTGGCGTTCGGCGGGGGTGAATTCGGCTTGTGGCTTCATGGGGTTCTCCTGGGTGGGGCTGGTTTCTGCCTGGGGGGTGCTGCCGGAGAAGGCGATGGCGGCATAGCCGACCACGCGATCGTGGGTGCCGGCGGTATCTCCGGAATTGGCGTATTGGAGCAGGGATGCGTGGTGAGCGCCAACTCGTTGGGCGAAGGTCATGGCGGCGAGGACGGCGCCTTCGCTGCACATGAAGGTGGACATATTATTCGGAGGCATTTTTTCCATGGCGCGCAGGCTACGGACAAGCTGGTCTGGATCGCCCGTGAGGATGGCGGCGATGGTCTTGGCGTCCGCGGCGCAGGCGTCGGTATAGGTTGGATAGTGGGACAGGTCGGTACTAGCGACGATCAGCGTGTCAGGACCGGCCGCAGCGGTGATGGCATCGCCAACAGCAGTGGCTGTGGCGGGATCGGGCGTGCCGAGCATGATGGGGACCAGTTTGAAGTCGCCGAGGGCGCGTTGAAGAAAGGGGAGTTGCACTTCGAGAACGTGGTCATCCAGGTGTGCGGCGGTGCTGGTCATAACGTGCGGTCCGGAGGCGAGCAGGCGGCGGGTCAGATCGGCATCGATGGGGATATCGCCGAGGGGGGTGCGAAACGCACCGGCGGGCCACAGGGCGGCATAGGGGAAGGCAGCGCGATGACTGCTGCCGATGAGGACAACCGTGGATATTTTTTGGTTGGCGATCAGCCGGTATGCACGGGCTGCGACGGCGCCGGAGTAGACATAGCCCGCATGCGGCACCACCAAGACCCGGACGGGTGGAGCTTTTGATAAGGGTGCGGGGGCGGCAGCAAGGAATCCGTCGACTTCCCGGGTGAGTTGATCAGGAGCGGCGGGATAGAACGCACCAGCGACAGAGGGGGGGCGGATGGTGCCTTCTTCAGCAGGTACAGGGCGGCAGGATGCGCCAAGTAGGGTCAGCAGGAGAACGACGGCCATGCGGATAGTATTCATTTCCAGACTCCAGGGATGGGCTCGCCATCGGGGGCGACACCGTTGACGAGCAGATCGGAAG
>JAVEUJ010000191.1:0-3619 GCA_034005635.1 Kiritimatiellia bacterium
CCAACGGTGGGCACACCATCGACCGCGACGACCAGGCCTTCTACTCGGGCGATGCCTTCCAGACCGGGACTCTTCGATGATTCTTCCACAATCACCACGTCCATTTCGGCACCGACAACTACGCGGGCGGCAGAATCACCTGCGCGTGGCAGGAAGCCTTGGTGGCCGGGAGGGGTGGCCGACGGCAGGGGCTCGGTTCCCGCGGGCTTGCCGGTGGGTTCGGCGAAGGCGATGCGTTCGCGGCGATCGGTGATGCGGACGTTGACGCGTTCGCCAACCGTGGAGGCGCCGCTGACGACGACGACGAGGCCTTCAACCTTGGCAATGCCTTCCAGTCCGGGATTTTTTGTGGAGGGTTCGGAGATGATGACATCCATTTCGGCGCCAGCGATGACATGCCCGGCGGAGTCGTTGGCCGCAGGCGTGAAGTCGCTCTGCACGGGGCGGGCGGGCAGTTTGATTTCCGACAGGACGCGAACCAGATTGGCATCGATGACGCGTTCGCGGACGCGGGTGATATCGGCCAGGATCGTTTGGCCGCGGCGCGCGCCGGGGATGAAGGTAATGCGCCCGCCGATCTTGGCCACACCAGAGGTGCGGTCTTCGCTTTCATCTTCGACAAAGAGCTTATAGCGGTAGCCCAGCTTCGGTTCGACAGCGGCCCCAGGGAGAGTGGCGTCAATGATATCGCCGGTGTTGATGTCGGCGGCACCGGGCTGGCCTTCCGTATACACCACCGTGACGGCGGCCTTGTTGGTTTGTTTGACGTGCAGGGCAATGAGCACTGCACTAGCGATGCCCAGCAGCACCAGCAGAACGAGGGCGACAGCTTTCCACTTGCTGTCTGTGACGGGAGAGGGGGGGGTATCGGTCATGGCAAATGTTCCTTATATAGTTACTTGTAGTGTAGACGTTTGCGAACGAGGCGTGCAAGGAACAAACGCCGGGTTTCACTTGTGTGCGGCGTAGATGTGGTATAGTAGATTTCATTATGTCAAAAAACCGCTTTACCCGGCGGACTAACCAGAATTTAGGCGTTACCATGATCACCAGCAGCACTGCACAATGGATGAAGGCGCGCATCGTGCCCGAAGAAATCGACCGATATTTACCGGCGGACGGGGAGGATTTTATCCCGGATGCCGAGATTGCGCGGCTGCTGACGGCGGAGGGCGAGCCGGAGGCGGCGCGAGTGCGGGACATCCTTGGCAAAGCGCTGGCAGTGGAGACGCTCTGCTTGGATGAATTAGCGGTGCTAATGCGGGTGCGTGATGCAGAACTGTGGGAAGAGATGCGCGCGGCGGCGGGGGCAATCAAGCATAAGGTTTATGACAACCGCATCGTGACGTTTGCGCCGCTGTATTTGAGCAGCAAGTGCGTGAACGACTGCGCCTATTGCGGGCTGCGGCGGTCGAACGACGCGGTGGAGCGGCGGGTGCTCACGATGGATGAGGTGCGGGCCGAAACCGAGGCACTGGCCGGCCGGTTGGGGCACAAACGCCTCATCGTGGTGTTTGGCGAGCATCCGGAGTCGGGAGTCGAGTACATGGCCGAGAGTATCCGCACCGTCTATTCAGTGAAGGTTCCCACGCGCCGGGGCGTGGGCCAGATCCGCCGGGTCAACGTCAATGCGGCGCCGATGAGCATTGCCGAGCTGAAGATTCTGCATGAATGCGGCCTAGGCACGTTCCAGGTATTCCAAGAGACGTATGACCGTCGGGCCTTTGCGCAGGTGCATCCCGCCGGGACCTTCAAAAGCAATTTCCGCTGGCGGCTGACAGCAATGCACCGCGCGCAGGATGCGGGCATTGATGACAATGGCATTGGCGTGCTTTATGGGTTAGCAGACTGGCGCTTCGAACTGTTGGCGCAGCAGGCGCATGTCCATGAAATGGAACGCTTCTGCGGCATTGGACCGCATACGCTATCGTTCCCGCGGCTTGAGCCGGCGGTGAATACTCCCTTTGCTGAGAATTCAGGATGGCAGGTGAGTGACGACGACTTCGAGCGCATCGTAGTTCTGGCGCGCCTGGCGGTGCCCTATTCAGGGTTGATTATCACCGCGCGCGAGTCGCCGGCGATGCGTCGGCGGCTCTTGCCGTTGGGCGTGACGCAAATGGATGCGGCCTCCAACGTTGGTGTGGGCGCTTATGCCGACGGACAGGAGAAGCAGAAGGGCGAACGTCAGCAGTTTATCCTGGGCGACCCCCGCGGCCTCGACGAAGTTATTCGCGAATGGGCGCAGGCCGGTTGCATCACCAGTTTTTGCACCGCCGGCTACCGCTGCGGGCGCACCGGCAAATGCATCATGGACCTGTTGCGCAGCGGGGCCGAAGGCAAATTCTGCAAGCTCAACGCCGTGCTGACCTTTAAGGAGTGGCTGGATGATTTTGCCACCCCCGCCACGCAGGCGGTTGGCGAAGCACTGCTGGCGCAGGAACTCGATGAGGTGCGCGAGCAGCAGCCGCAGGTGTGGCCGGCGTTCCAAAAAATGTACCAGCGGATCGTCGCCGGTGAGCGAGATCTCTATTTGTAATGAAGGCAACGGCCTCCACTCCCAGACCTGTTCTTTTCACGGTGGACGGCGCCGGGGCATCTGTCCCCGCTCCCCGGCGTGCTCCGGTTGGCGATGGACAAAGGGAGTGGGCGCGTGGCATAACCCGAACATATGAGGAGTGATTTGTGACCATTCGATTGTCACCTACCCACCGCTTGAAGCCGCTGTTTGACCGGCATCACGTGGCATGGCTCAGCGAAGAGGCGGCGGAACGTCAGGATATTCGGCCGCTGCAAATTGGCATCCTCAACATCATGCCGCAGGCCGAGGAATATGAATTCAATTTACTCGCGCCGATGGGCCGCAGCATCCTGCAAATTATTCCCATTTGGATCCGGCTGCGAGAGCACACCTATACCAGCTCGGATCAGGACCATCTCAACAAACATTATCTGCCCTACGATTGGGCCCAGTCGGTGGCGGCGCTGGATGGGCTGATTGTGACGGGTGCGCCCGTGGAAGAGCTGCCCTGGGAGCAGATCACCTACTGGGAGGAATTGCGCGGCATCCTGTCCGTGGCCCAAGCGGCTGGCACCTGTATTCTGGGCATTTGCTGGGGCGGGTTGGCGCTGGCCAAGTACCTCGGACTTGAAAAGATAATCTACCCGCAAAAGATCTTTGGGATCTACCCAACTCGCAACCTCGTGCCGGACCATCCGATCATGGGGGGGTTGGATGATGTATTCTGGTGCCCGCAAAGCCGCCATTCCGGCGTGGCCGATGCCGTGCTCGAAGCGGCTGAACAGGCGGGGCAACTCCGTCTGCTGGCTCATGCCGACAAGGGGGGGTACACCATATTTGAAACCCCGGACCACCAGTTTTTGATGCATCTGGGGCATCAGGAATATAATTCGAGCCGCCTGTTGGCTGAAGCCCGCCGCGACCGCGAACGGGGGCGGCCCGACGTCGGCCCGCTCGAGAACCTCGACGAAGATAATCCGATTAACACGTGGCGCGCGAACCGCAACGAATTTTTCAATTCGTGGATCAAGCATGTTTATCTCACCACGCCCTATATTAAGGGAGCCGGTACCCCCGAGCTGTCGAACGAGATCGTGGTGG
>JAVEUJ010000050.1:0-15043 GCA_034005635.1 Kiritimatiellia bacterium
ACTCGCTGCGCAATCCTCGGCAACCTGTTTGACCTCTATTGGAAGCAGCAGAAGGCCGCCTGACCCATACCCTGTTGTAACTTTACTGTCCTGCACCCTCGTGGGCTCGTGCGTTCTGGGCGGATAGGGTGCGCAAGATTCTTGAACGGCGCGCGCCCTCGTGCGTCATTGTTTCTGAGGTTTGTTGGCAGTTTTAGAGGCCCGATATTTTCCACAGCGTGGAAAGACATTTTCCATGGTGTGGAAAATGCGGTAAGCTGACAACAAAGAACAGGAGAGTATGTGATGAGCTTTACACTGCAGATTGGTTCCCAGGCCCCGGACTTCCAGTTGGCGGCCACGGATGGCCGTGTGTATTCACTGGAGAACTTCACGGGAGCAGACGTGCTGGTGGTATTTTTCACCTGCAACCATTGCCCATATGTAATTGCTTCGGACGAGGTGACGCGGGCGACAGCCGACCAATATCGGGACAAAGGGGTGCAGTTTGTCGCGATCAACTCGAATAGCCCCAGCACCTATGCTGAGGATGATTTCCCGCACATGGTCGCGCGGATGCAGGAGTTTCACTTCCCGTGGGTCTACCTCTACGACGCCACGCAGGAGGTAGCATTGGCCTATGGCGCGCTGCGCACGCCGCATTTCTATGTGTTTGATCGTGACCGGCGGCTGGTGTACACCGGCCGCGCCCTGGACAATCCGCGCGAGCCGCTCAAGGCGACCGTCAACGATCTGGAGCGGGTGCTCGCGGAGATTACCGCGGGGGATCCAGTCAGCGTGCCGCAAACGAATCCTATTGGCTGCAACGTCAAGTGGGATGGTCAGCATAAACACTGGATGCCGCCGGCGGCCTGCGATCTGGTGCCGTAGCCGCCGACATCATATCGCGCGCCCAGCGCGCTACGGGCGTCAAGGCGTTTGCGGAGGTGCAATTTCTGTGCCGTGAGAAGGGTGGTGCCGTGCCTGTTACTCGCGTCATACTTGCGCCAGACCGGGAATCAGATTGCCGCGCTGGCGGGGGTGTGTTTCAATTTGACCTATGAAATTCGCACTGGTTCAAATGAATCCGACGGTGGGGGCCGTGAAGGACAACGCCACCGCAATTGTTCGCTGGGCGCAGGAAGCCGTGGCCGCTGGCACCGATATCGTGGTGTTTCCTGAACTGGCCCTGTGCGGATATCCCCCGGACGACCTGGTATTGCATCCGCGCTTTATGGATGCGGTGGGGGGCGAGGTGGGGCGGCTGGCCGCTATGCTGCCGCCAAGCGTGCTGACGATCCTCGGGGCGCCACTGTGCGAAAAAGGTACCCTTTACAATGCCGCGCTGCTATTCCACGACGGCCAACAAGTGGCGGTGGCAAAGAAGATGCGCTTGCCACACTACGGGGTTTGCGATGAGCAGCGATTGTTTACTCCGGGAACACAACCGCTGATTTTTAAATTTCGCGGCGTGCGCCTGGCAGTGCATATCGGCGAAGATTCGTGGTGCCCCGCAGGCGCAGCCTTTCAGGGATTGCCCGGTTGCTGTGATGCGTTGGTCAATCTGTCCGCAACGCCATATTGTCGCGGGAGAGAGGGTGAACTGGCGGATACGGCCCGTAAGGCCGTAGCGGCTGCCAAGGCCCCCATGCTCTACACGAATCTCGTGGGCGGGCAGGATGAGCTGGTGTTTGATGGTGGCGGATTGGCCGTTGGGAGCGATGGAACGGTGGCAGCCCGTTCGGGGCTCTTTAACGAAGGAGTGCTGACGGTCGAACTGGATGTGTCCAACGGTATCGGGGAGCTGGCACCGGGGCGTATGGACGACCTGCCAGAACCCCTCGAGCGGCTTTATGAAGCATTGAAAATAGGGTTGCGCGACTATGTGGACAAGAATGGATTTCCGGGCGCCCTCGTGGCGCTGTCTGGGGGTATCGACTCGGCGCTGGTAGCCGCGATCGCAGTGGATGCATTGGGGCCACAGCGAGTTTTTGGCGTTACCCTGCCATCGGTGATTACGTCCCGGGAGACGCTGGTGGATGCCCTGGATTTGGCGAAGCGCCTGGATATTCCCTGTTTGCAAATCCCGATTGGTGAGGCGGTGGATGTGTTCAACAAGTTACTAGGACCCGCGTGCGCCGCCGTGGACTGGGCGGCTCCGGTGCCGGGAACCAGCATGGAGGAAAATCTGCAGGCGCGCATCCGCGGGGTGATCATGATGGCCCTCTCGAACCGTTACAACCACATGGTGGTCGCCACTGGCAATAAGAGCGAAATGGCGACGGGGTATACCACGCTCTATGGCGACATGGCCGGCGGGTTCGCCCTGATCAAGGATGTGCCTAAAACGCTAGTGTTCGATCTGGCCCGCTGGCGCAACCAGCACGGGGAGGTTATTCCACCCTTGACGATTTCACGTCCGCCTTCGGCCGAATTGAAACCAGGGCAACTCGACTCTGATTCGCTGCCGCCCTACGATGTGCTTGACCCGATCCTGGAACGCTATATTGAACACCAGGACGGCGTGCGAGATATTTTGGCGGCAGGGGCGGATGAGGCTGTGGTGCGCCGGGTGATCCGGCTGGTCGATCGCAGCGAATATAAGCGACGTCAGGGGGCGCCGGGGGTGAAAATTACACCCAAGGCGTTTGAGCGTGACCGGCGCATGCCGATCACCAACGGATTTCACGAATAGTTTGTTGCTCGCCCCGGGCAATGAGGTTCCTCCTTAAATACATATGTACATATGTCTATATGATGCCCTTGCCTGGATGGGGCGAGCGCGGGGGCAGGAATCAGGCGGGGTCAGGCAAAGGCGGGAATTCCAAAATAAAGGTACAGCCAGCACCAGGGGCGGTTTCGACGCGGGCGGTTCCATTGTGCGCTTCGACAATCTGTTGGACGATGGGCAGGCCAAGGCCACTGCCGCCGGAGGCGCGTGAGCGACTCTTATCGGGCCGGTAGAAGCGGTCAAAAATTCGCTGAGCGTCTTCCGGCTGGAGGCCGGGACCGCGATCAATGACGGAGATTTGAAGCGAGCCGCTGGGGAGAAGGCGGGCGCGCACTTCAACCGGGCCTTCCAAGGCGTAGAGGATGGCATTCTTGACGAGATTGACGATGGCTTCCTCGATCAGGCCGCTGTTCAGGGACCAGATCAAGTTGTCGGGTACGTTGGTTTCGATAGCAATGTCGGCGGAGCGGGCCCATTCCCGGCAGGTGTCGGCGGCAGTCGTCACGACGATGGCCACGTCTACGGGCGTACGGGGGATGCCATGGATAGCCGACTCGTTGCGCAGCCACGACAGGCGCAGCAGATCGTCCACGATGCGAATGATGCGCTTGGTATGGCGTTCGATAGTGCGCAGAGAGCGTTCGCGGAACTTTTCATCCGTGTCGCGGTGGCTCAGCAGGGTTTCGGTGTAGCCCAGGATCAGGGTGAGCGGCGTCTTGAGTTCATGGGAGACATTGTTCGCGTATTCTTCGCCGGCGGTTTCGAGGCGGCGCAGTTGGGTCATGTCGCGCATGACGAACAGCAGGTGGGTTGAGCCATTTTGGTCGGCGGGCAGGGGGGCGCCCGATACCCGACAGACATCAGAAACGCCAGGCAGGAGAATATCATCCGAACGGCGCAGGCCAGTTGCGCGGATAGTGGCGACCAGCGCGGCCAAAGAGTCATGACCGTTGATATCCTCTAGGCGCATGCCCGAGAGAGGAGTGGTCGACCGTCCCAGCATCTGCGCGGCGGCAGAGTTTGCGCGTAAAATGCCATTGGTGCTGTCAAGCAGCAGAATGCCATCTTGCAGAAGCTCGAAGAGGGCATCAAACAGTTCGCGGTCCTTAGCAATTTCCCGGACTGCGGCGGCCACATAGCGCCGGGTCCAGGCCTCAAAGGTATCCGTGGACAGAACCGGCAGGACCTCTTCATCCAAGCCGGCTTCTTTCATTAGGTTCTGGATGTGGCGCTGAGTCCGCCACTGATAGAGCAACAGGGTAAAGGCCAACAGGCTGATTAGCGCGATGGAGACGGCCCAGAGATCGATGGCATCGAGCAGGAAGCGAGGCAGGGAAGCCTGGAGCAGAAGGATGCCGGCATCCGCATCCCCGGGGGACAGTGGCAGAACGTGAAAGGATTTGGGCCGCAAGCGGTGCTGGATTTGCAAGCAAAGGGGAGGGAGGGTCGGATTGCTTGCTTGCTCGATGGCATCGTGGACAGCAGGTGGCAGGTTGTCGAATTGCAGGGGATAGATGGTCCAGCGCAGGTGGCCATCGGGCGCAAACCAGGAGACGTTCCAGCCGGGGGCGGCCCACTGGTCTAGGCGCGTCTGATCGAGCCATTGGCTAAACGATTCTGGGGAATGGCCGGGATAGCTGATGACGATCAGATGCTGGATCGCCGCCAGCCGCGTGTGGACGTGGGCCGTGTCACGACGATGACGGGGCAGGTGGAAGAGGCAGAAAACCAATAGGATTGCCGTGGCGGCGCCGACGGTATACTGCAACAGGAATGTTCGCGGGGAAAACGGTCGCGTCACAAACTTAGACTTCCTTGAACCGATATCCAATTCCGCGTACGGTCTCGATCCAATCTCCCAGCTTGCCTAGTTTTTTGCGCAGACTGACCATTTGGACATCTATGATGCGCTCTGTGACCGCATAGGATTCGCCGTGGATTTGATTCACAATATATTTGCGGGAGAAAGCGCGGCCAGGACTGTCGGCGAGGATCTGCAAAATTCGGAATTCTGTACAGGTCAACAGGATTTCCTTATTTTTGATCTCAACCTTGTGGCGGTCGGAGTCGATGGTCAGTGGGCCAATGTTAATGAGGGCGGCCATGTTGTTGTCCGTCGGGTTTGAGTCCGGACGGCGCAGGGCAGCATGGATGCGGGCGACTAGCACGCGGGGGCTGAAGGGCTTAGTAATGTAGTCGGCGGCGCCCATTTCAAGTCCGGCAATGATGTCGGCTTCGCTGTCCTTGGCCGTCAGCATGATGATGGGGATATCACACGTTTCTGGATTGGCCTTCAGGCGGCGACAGACGTCGCTGCCATTGATGTCGGGCAGCATGAGGTCCAATAAGATCAGATCGAATTTCTGAGTGGAAACAGCATCCAGAGCCTCTTCGCCGGTCTTGGCAGCTATAACGGCAAAGCCTTCATGCTCCAGATGGAACTTTAGTAATTCCTGAATGTCCTGTTCATCTTCAACCAACAGAATGCGCTCATGGTTCATGCCAGCATCCTTTCCACAAAGAACAGTGCAGGTGGGCAGTTATTGCTCTACCGTGCATGTAGACAGGATAGCGACCCAGCTTGGATGCGTCAATTGGATAATATTTCCTAATTACGGTCGGTTGCTGTTACTGCGCGCCGGGAAAATAGCGCTGGATGGCGCGGAGGGCTTTTCGCGCTTTATCGCCGCAGGCGGGTTCTGCGCCTTCGCAGGGCAGAGGTGCAACGTGGGACGGGATGTCCCGGAAGAGACGTCGAATTTCGCTGGGGGATGCGCCGTTGGCAAAGGCCAATCCTGCGGCGAGGGCCGGGGCGGCCTTGGTGGCGAGCCCGCATTCGGCCGCCAACCGGTCATGCGTGTGGCTCAGGTGTACTTGCGCCAGCAGGGAAAATACCAGCGCCGGCAGGATAGCATCGCCCAAATCGGCATAAAATTGGCGGTAGGGAAGTCCCAAAAATAGGCCCTGATTGCCGGATCCGGTGATAGTCATCACCGGATGCGCATAGCCGCTCATGCGCCCGATGACGCGGCGTACTACCTGGTCTTCCAGGGAATAGCCTTTTTCTGCGGGCACCTGGCGGGTGATGAAGTCCAGCGCCAGTGCTTCCAGATCAGGATGCCGGGCGCGGGCCAAGGTGAAAATATCGTTGAGCCGCGGGGGCGGGGGCAGTCGTTGGTCGCGGGGCGTGAGGTCCCGCCCACGCACCACAAGCCGTTCAATGTGGTCATGACGCCCACGTAAGAGGATTTCTGTTTCAGGGCTCAGTTGAAGATGAACGTATAGCCCATTGCGTCGCAGGGGAACTGTTCGCAGCCAGGCGCCATCCTTCATGTACGAGCGGGCGAGTGGGGGATCAAAATTTGAAAAGACATTGAAGTCGTTGGCGCGCGAGGCGAGGCCGGCCGCGGCGGCGGCGAGGACGCCAGGCACTTTGAGATGTGGCACCACAGCAGTGGAGGCATTGCGGAAGGCATCGCGGGAAATTCGGAGTGTGGCCTGGATTCGGCTGGGGGCGGGCCGGCGGCGCAGATGGCGCACCAGGGTACGGAACGCGTAGGCAATGGCGGCTGGCTCCGTACAGCCGACTACCTGTACGATCTCGCCCTGCAGCAGACGAATGGCGTCACGGGGAGTCATCGGCGCCAGCCTCTCCGGTGGCGGCAGGGACAGTCACTCGGGCAGATACCGGCACGGCCGGGTCCCGTCTCAACCGGTCCCCCTTCCATGCGCAGGGATTTGCCGTGGATGAGGGCATCGGCGATTTTGTGCCGGGCGGTTTCCAGGGTGCGGGCAAAAGCTGAGCGCGAAATCGTCATTTTTTCGGCGGCGGCTTCCTGATACAGGCCATTAAGATCGGCCAAACGCAGAGCTTCCAACTCGTCCAAGCTCAGGATGGTTTCCTCGAGGGTGGCGCGGGGCACACCCACGGGTTTGAAGAAATTAACACGGGGAACAAACTCAATCTTGCGCGGTTGTAGAGGTCGGGCCATAGAAAAGAGCATATACCCACAACAGCGGCGACGTCAATCCGATGTCCTTACCAATTATCACCTGACGCGCGCTGACGCGCGCTGTGCGCGGCAGGGCCACTTTCCACCTTACTTGTGGTCGTGTCCGCAGCACCCCAGCGGCAGGTCAGCACCGGGGGCGAAGAGCAGCGGGAAGACAATATCGCTGGTGCAGCAGGGCAGCCAAACAGACAGAAATAGGAAAACGCCGATAGGCGCAAAGAGCCAGCCGATG
Source organism: Kiritimatiellia bacterium (assembly GCA_034005635.1). GTDB lineage: Bacteria > Verrucomicrobiota > Kiritimatiellia > CAIQIC01 > Lenti-01 > JAAZFE01. The sequence continues at coordinate 6,956 of JAVEUJ010000050.1, forward strand.
GGGGCGCCCTCTAGCGCCATGGCAATGTGAAACAGCGATGCGCCCATGCTGATGAAGACATGTAGGCCATGCGGGATGCGGGTGGTGGCGCGCCAGGCCCCCAAGGCAATGCCAATAAATGCGAGGGGGTTGACTAGCCACCACTCCTCAATGAATCCCAGGTGGAGGCCGGAGTTCGGCAATCCCATGAGCCATTCGCCAAGATAGGGGATGAGGCAGTCGCTGAGCGTTCCGATGCCAACGCCTCCGAGATAGCCAATCGCCAGGATGCGCCAGAATCCTTTTCCGCCGGCTCGCCGGAAGGTGGCCGTGGTGGCCTGAGCACTCAACAGCACATGCAGGGGGTGGAGGATGGCAAAGAGTCCGGTCGATGCGGCTAACGGCAGGTTGCCCCATGACAGACCGGCGAGCAGCAGGATGCCGCCCAGCGTTCCCAGGGCGGTAAATGGGGCATGGGATCGCAGCTCACGCAGGATCAAGTCCTTTTTCATCAGGATTCCTCGTTGGCCGTTCGGCCGGATTTTACCACGAGGCTGCCAACGGGCTCGCCAACGCGTCCAGATACCAACGGACATTTAACGGTAAACAGGAAGTAGATGTCTTTGTCCACTCCCGAAAGTGTTTCATAGTTGCCCTGGCCTTTGGCGATGATCAGATCGGCGCGCTCAAACCAGGCTTGGAAGTCCGCGGAGCAGTCCTCCAGGATAGTGCCGGGCGCGTCCGAACCGTTATCGAGAACCGGGGCGAGTTCCGGCAGACCGGCGGCTTCGGCATCGGCGACGGTGGCGTCGTTCAGGACGGGCGAGCCGCGCATGAAGATGGTTATTTTTTCAGCCGGAAGGCGTTCGATCAGGAGCCGGTCAAAAAAGATTTCTCCGGCATTGTCGGCGAGAAACAGGATGGAATGCGCGCGTTCCGCAGCGAGAAACAATCCGTTCAGATCACCGCACAGGGGCTGACTCCAAATAGTTTCCAGATGGGCCGGCAACTCCTCGGCGGTAATTTGCGAGGTGGCGCCAACGTCGAGCAGATTGCCGCCGATGGCCACCCGGACGGCGGCTTCGCGCGGGTCGGGATGGGCGTCGATGCGCTGGCGCATGGCGGGCACGAGTTGCTCCGCGACGCGATTCATGCGGTCCTTGATTTCCCGATAGGGATCGGGGTTCCCTAATTCCCGGCGGATGAAGCGGTGGAGGCGCTGAGCCATGGCCGGCGGGGAGCCGGACCAGTCGCCCTCGGCAATTTCATGCAGCAGGCGACGCAGGATGGGTTCACGGCGGGCGGGGTCTTCCACTGCCTCGGTCACGGCATCCAGGGCTTGGCGGGCAAAACATGGAACACAGTCGAGTTGAATTTTCATTCCGGGGTCTCCTCGGGGTGCAGGCACCGCATGCGACACAGGGCCTGGGTGACGCGCTCGTAATAACCGCGGCGCAGTTCAATCATATGTGCACGCTCCCAGAACAGGATTTCATGGGTAGCCATGATGACCTGCACGCCCCGCGCCACCGCGCGGTCAACTGCCGCGCGCAGAGCCAGGATATGATCAAAATCTTGGCCAGCTTCCGGTTCATCAAACAGCAGGCAAGTTTGGGGTGTCATGCGCAGGGTGGAAAAAGCAGCCTGCAAAATTTCGCCATGCGACGAAAACAGGGCGCGAACATGCAGTTTCATTTCGGTAGAATTGCGGATGGGGCGGTCGGCACGCTTGGGATTCATGCTGTCTGAATCGAAGAAGACATAGTCCGTCGGGCCGTGTTCCTCTCGCCGACAGTCCGGGCAGTTGGCGATGGCACGCAGAACGGTGCTCTTGCCGGTGCCGTTGGGCCCGATGAGCAGGTTGAGACCCGCCTGGAAGTGCAGGTGCTTGTAGCGTTTGACGCGCCAGCCGTGGGGCGGGCATAAATGGAGGTGCTTCAACATATGCAGTGCTCCAGTTGTGGGCGGTGGGGATGGGGGTGAGTGATGACCATCGCGAGGTTATCCGGCATGAGCAGCGCAAGCGATCGAGAGTCCGTTGGCTGTCTGTTGGGCGTGGACGCCGCGCATCTCCTGAATGAATTCACGCACGGCGGGGTCGGGTGGCAAGTAGATCTCCAAGGTATCCAAGACTCCGCGCTCCTGCATCAATTGGCGGGAGGGGGCATAGTTCAGATTGAGCATCCAGGATGCCAGCAAGATAAGAAAATCCGCCAGCGAGCGAACGTGGACAAGGTCAGCCTGATGGTTGGCGCGGATTTCGTGCAAGAGGCGGGAGTTGATCGGGCCGTCTAAATCAATGTGAGGCCACATGGCCGCCAACTCCCTGAAACCATCGCGTTCCAGACCATCGATCACGACACGAAAGATATCGAGTTTGTCCGCGTCGCGGATCAGCTTCAGAAAGGGCAGACTCGTGGCTGCGACATCCGGCGGAATCGTTTTGGCATTGTGATGGCGGATGCTGTCCAGGAGGCACGCTTGGCTGATGGGCGGCAGGGAGGCCAATAGGCCGGATTCGGCGACAATCTCGGCTCCGCGCAGTCCGTGGTTGAACGATGCGGCATCATGGTAATGGCCAAATTCGGCAAACTGCGCAAAGCGCCCGACATCATGCAGCCAGCCGAGCGCCTCGCCCAGGCGAACGTCTCCCACGGGCCACTCCAACTGCCGGGCAATTTCGCGGGCATTAGCCGCAACCAAGCGAGTATGCTCCAGCTTGAGCGCCAGCGCCGCCGGCACAGCATTGCCCGTTCCATAAATCTGCTCCACGTAGGCTTCAACCCAGAGTGGGATGGGATGGAGTTGTTCGTTGGTCATAGGCAGTGGGGCGTCAGTGGCTCCTGTCAGCCACGCTTTCGTTTCCGGTTCAGCGCCTGGTCTATATCTGCTAACAGGTCGGCCATGGGTTCGATGCCGACGGAGAGGCGTACGCTATTGGCGCGGACACCAAACAGGGTGCGGCGCTCGGGCGGCATGTACAACATCGTGGTGAGAAATGGGATGCAAATCAGCGACTCGGTGGAGCCCAAACTGACGGCATGGCGGATGGTTTTTAACGCGGAGACAAACCGCTTGGCGTCCGCCTGGGTCCGACCGACATCAAAGGCCATCATGCCACCAAAGCCGTTGCGCATCTGCCGGGCGGAAACTCGGTAGCCCTCATCGGTTTTCAGACCGGGATAGCGCAGGTTGGAAATTCCGGGGCACTGGGCCAAATGTTGGGCGACGGCCAGGGCATTTTCGGCCATGCGTTCGGCTCGGAGAGGAAACGTTTTGAGGCCCCGTTCGAGCAGCGAGGCGGAGTAGGCGTCGAGGGTCGTCCCAATGGCTTGTCGCGTGAACCACAGCGTGTCGTAGTCCTCCTTTGAGCCGGCGATGGCGCCCGCCATCAGGTCGTTATGTCCGCCCAGGGCCTTGGTGGCGCTGTGCACGACAAGGTGCGCGCCAAGTTTGAGGGGGTGCTGGTGATAGGGGGTGGCAAAAGTGTTATCCACAACAAGGCGGGCGCCAACCGTGTCCGCCATTTTTCGCACTGCGGCGATGTCGACCGTCTTGCAGAGCGGATTGCTGGGCGTTTCCAGAAAAATCATTTGGGTTGTGGGCCGGATTTCCTTGGCCAGAGTGCGCCAATCGGCGGCGTCCACCCACGACACCTCCACGCCGAGGCGCTGCAGAATAAGGGAAATTTTATAATGCGCCCCATAGATGTCGTGGAACAGAATCACGTGTCCCCCGGCGCGCAGATAGGACAGATAAACCATGGTACAGGCGGCCATGCCCGACGTGCAGACCACGCAATCCTCGGCATGTTCCAGCGCGGCGATGTTCTTTTCGACTGCGCGCACGGTCGGGTTGTCGTCGCGGTGGTAGGTGTAGCCGTCCACTTCGCCATCGGTGATCTGCCGCAACACCTCGAAGTTGAGGTACTCGTAGTTGACGGCATGGACAATGGGCGTGACCATCGGGCGGTTGCCGTAAGGCGTCAGCGGCGCGGCCGGGTGGGGGGGCGTGGAGTGGCGATGGTTGGACGTAGGGCTGGTCATGACGGGTTGCTCCAATTTAATTATGGCCGGATGCGCCGGTACGGGAGGCTTCATAGTAAATTTCATCCCCGCGTGGCAAGGCTTGGATGCGACCTTCACTTATTAAATGACCGGTATATTTGGCGACCTCGTTCAGGTGCAGACCCAAAACACCGGCCAGTTGTCCGGCCGTACAGGGCCGCCGCCGCAGCATTTCCAGAATGCCGGTTTCCGTTACAGCGACGGTCGAACCGGGTGCGGCAGAAAAGTTGGCAATGACCTCGGCGCGGGGGTGGAACAACCCGGCCAGCGCTTCCATGTGCTTCTGTCCTACGGGTTGGACGGTGGAATCTGCCGGGGGGCGCACCGCGGTGTTGAGGTGAACGATATCTGGGCCAATGCTTGCGGCCAGCGGCGCGATGCGTGCGACGTCGCCGGGCGTATCGTTGAGACCGGCCATCAGAAAAACCTCCAACCAGATTTGCCCCGTAAATTGGCGACGGAAGGCCTGCATGCCGGCCACCATGCGCTCGAAATTCAAATCCGGATGCGGACGGTTCACGGCTTGGAACGAAGCATCATCCCAAGCGCTCAGCGAGAGCTTGGCCACATCCGCGTGGCAGGCAGCGTCGCGGACCTCGGGCCGATCCAGTAGGCTGCCGTTGGTTAGCAGGACACAGGGACAGGGGAGTTCAGCTTTTAGAAATTGCAGGATGGCACCGAAACCGGTGTGCAGGGTGGGCTCGCCCGAACCCGACAGCGTGGCATAGTCGGCTCGACCGCCCGCCTCGCGCCAGCGCAGGATTTCTTCCTGAACGTCTGCGATGGGCACATAGTCGCGGCGCTCGAGCGTGGAATGTTCAGTTGGACCGAGTTGGCAAAAGGGGCAGTTGAAACTACACGTTTTTAGCGGCGTGAGATCCACGCCGAGCGAGCGGCCAAAGCGCCGCGAGGGCACGGGGCCAAATAGATAACGGTAGTCCGGCATAAATTTGAAAACGAAGGGCCCGGACCAGTTATCCGGGCCCGATGATCATGACTGATTCAGGCACCCCGGAATGGGGTGTCAGGCCTTTTTCGGTGTGGTTTCCAGCTCCTTAATGCGTCCTTGGATCAAGTCCATGTCCGCGGTGAGTTGCTGGGCCTGTTGCTTGAGCACAGCCAGTTCCAGGTCGTTTGTCGGGGGGACGCCGGCACCGGCAATGGGCAAGCCCATTCCACGGCCAAAACCTCGGCCGAATCCTCGACCCCGGCCACCGCCTCCACCGCCACCGCGGCCAAAGCCCACTCCATATCCCCGGCCCCCGCCCATAGGGGCTAAACCGGGTGCAGCGGTGCTGGCGCAATAGCCGGCAGCGCGGCCTGTCATTGGGCCTGCGCCCATTGGTCCTGTTCGATCTCCTTGTGGCATATCCATTCTCCTTATTCGTTCGATGTGGCACCACTACGGCACCGTGTTTGATATGAGCATATGCCCATTACTCGCGCTTGTCAAGGTACAGAAAACAATTACTGGCAGCCAAACAGGCAAACTACGAAAAGTGCGAAATTGACGAAAAAACGGCCCAAATATGGTGAAAATAGCCAAAAACAGGCCCGAAATAGCCTAAAAAGTGAAAAAAAGTTCGAAAAAGTCAGAATCACGCCAAAATCCCACGTCGCAAAGAAGAAATAGCCCAACTACGAATCATAGGAATATCCCGATCGGAAATTAAACAACTATCCAAATCCCCGTGGGCTTGTCCTGTGAGTGAATCAGGGAAAAACAGCGCCGGTTTAGTATTCCACGAGTCCTGCGCCAGCCTGTCCGATTTCGGCGGACAACAAATCGTGGGTGATGCGCGCGATCAGGGGCTGGAGAGCCGGACGGGATAGGCCCGCTTCCACGCACCACTGCAGTACCGTGGCGTTGGCCAGGATGCGTCCGCTCAGGCATCGCAGTCCTTGCGGCAGCGCCGGACCCGAGGTATCGGCAATAAAGGCCGCCGTCGAAGGCATGGGGGCGCCCGCGATCTCAAAGGTTCGGCGCAGCGTCGCGGCAAATGATTCTCCGCCGGTCTTTGCCATTTTTTCTGCAGCCTGCGCAATAGCATCGCACAGGACGTCATTCGATCCCTCGAAAATCCGGAACGGACGCAAATCCGCAGTCGTGCGTCCGATATAGGTATCGGTCCGGTAGCTCTCGCCGCCCAGCAGTTGCGAGGCGGAAGTCGCCGCGGCGAATGCCAGATCGGTTGCCACCACTTTTACAATGTTGGCCGTTTGTGCCGGCACACCCTCGGTGCCGGGCTGATCCGCGGCTTCAGCCGCGCGGCAGCCAACCTCGTGCAGGACCTGCGATATCTCCCGCGCGGCCTCGATCTCTGCCACGCGTGCCTGCACCTGGCCGTAACTCTCCAGCGTTTTGCCGAACACCACCCGCTCGCGCACGTGCCGCCGGATGTCATTCGCGATTCGTGCGCACGCCCCACAGGTGATGGCCGAAATAGAAATGCGGCTGCGATGCAGGATGGAATGAATTTGTCGAAAGCGATCCGTTTTGCTGCCGGTCAGCAAGGGGGCCAGAATATCGTCGCGGGCGTCAATACGAGTCTGGCCATAGGGGATTGAACGCAGTCCGGCGGAACCATAGCGCTTGAGGAGCGCAAATGATTCTGGTGTGGCCCGGCAGATATAGAAGTTCAACGACGGGAAGCTGAATCCCTTGCCGGTCTGGCCATCGCGCGCCAGCACCAGCCAATAGTCGGCCAATGCCGTCAATCCCGCCCAATGCTTAGTACCCGTCAGCCGGGCGCCATCGCCATCCGCGCGGTATTCGGTCTGGCAGGCCATCATGTCCGTGCCGCAGCCCGGCTCGGTGATCATCATCCCTCCCAGCCAGCCCTGAGTTAGGAATCCCTCTTCCAGCTTCTCGCGCCACAGATCCGGGGCAAAGCGTCGGACCGGGTCGGTGAAAAGCGAAACAGTGATGCCCAGCGATAGGGCCAGCTCCACCGACCGATAGCCCGCCGCGCGCACCAGCTCCAGATTGCCGCGCGCAGTGGAGGTGGGCGCAAACAGCGCACTACCTCCCCCGGTGCGCAAAAAATCGCGCAGAAATTCCGGCTCATAGCCGGCGGGCGCCATCAGGGTCTCTTCGGGAAGCGCCCCCAATAGGGCGTCTGGATCCGTGAATGTGATCATAAGTCAAATACCCTACTCCATATTCTTCCCGCCCGCCAACGGCCCTCCCTCCCGGCCGTAAGAACGAAAGGGTCGCGGAAATAATGGAGAAAAAAGCCGATGCGTTTAACCACAGATGGACACGGCGCGGCATAGCCGCAACCAAAGAAGAGAATTTAACCACGGATGAACACCCGCCTTCGCCAAGGCTACGGTGGGCAAGCAAGATGGACACGAATGGGGGAAGGAAGGGAGAAGAGGCCGGGAATGAATTTGAACTCATGAACTCAGGAAAGAATAACGGTGAAGATAAACTACGAAAAGCGCGAAAAGGGGAGAGGAGACGGGAGACGGCTTTCCTGTAGGTGCGCCCGCTGGGCGCGCCTGATTGGGAAAGCGGCGAACAGCCGAATATCCACCACGGATAGGGGAAGGGGCTCCCCGTAGCGTGGACCTCTGGTCCGCGCCGAGCAGAAGAAGCCGTGCAACAGAACTGGAAGATGCGCGGACCGGGAGGTCCACGCTACGAGAGCCGCGTCCCCCCCCCCTTTGTCCTTCATCATTTCCAATCCTGTAACATCCTGTTAAAAAGTGAGTTGTGGAGATGGTAACATGAGAAACGCGTTTAAAATCCACGGTTTGGAGGGATTGTAGTACGAATGGTTCCTGGAGGGGCTACCTGTCCGCCGTGGCGGAACCTCCGTGCGGGATAGGGAGCGGAAAAACCAGAGAAGAAACTACGGAATTCGCGGATTTCACGGAAGGGAACCCAAACTGGAAATGTCTGGATAGTGAACATTATCCCTCCTTGGTGTTTTGGCGCCTTGGGTGCGTCAGGATAAATCGGAGTTGTCTATTCATATGAAAGGAGATGAACTTGTTACTTGAATGTACGGCAAGTAGCCCGTGCGGCGGTGAAAGG
>JAVEUJ010000051.1:0-15033 GCA_034005635.1 Kiritimatiellia bacterium
AGGCGCGTTCGCCAACGGTGACATAGCCGCCCAGGGCTGCGCCATTGGCCATGATGACGTGATCGCCGACCTCGCAGTTATGGGCGGCATGAGAATTGGCCATCATATAGACGTGGTTACCGATGCGGGTGGTGGTGTCGGGTTTGGTGCCGCGGTGAATGGTGACGCCTTCACGAAAGGTACAGTCGTCACCGGTGACGACGAACGACGGGCCGCCGCCAAAGGAGAGGTCCTGGGGCAGGTCGCCGATGACGGCACCGGTATGGATCGTGCAGCGAGCGCCGAGGGTGGTGTGGTCCAGCACGACGGCATGGGGGGCCAAGCGGCAGCCATCGCCCAGGCGGGCTGTGGCGGCGACATAGGCATACGGACCGATCTGGACATCGGTGCCTACTTGGGCGCCGGGTTCGACAATAGCGGTTGAATGGATCATGAACGGGGTCTCCTGAGCAATTTCAACAGTATAACGCAAGCAGCGGGTGCCCGGCAATGCGGAAGCATAGGCCGTTAGGTGCGTTTGAGTGCATTTGACCAAGGGCACAGAGGACAGCCGGAATTATGCCTCTCGCCAAGTGCGCCAAGGTCGCCAAGAAGCAACCGCAATGTCTCAAGTGTCTTGGCGAGAGTATAGTTTTAGGGGGCGGAGGGGAATCGGAGAACCAAACAAGAAAACAGGAAACACAGGAAGACAGGAAAAGAGTAGGAAGAGGGCGGACTGGGGAAAGAGGATATTTAAAATATCGACGGGTTGCCGTGAGTTTTCCACGCTGTGGAAGAAAGTTTTCCATGGTGTGGAAAATACGTTTGTGTTGGCCATGCTCATTCGCACGGGGGGTTGGAATGCGTGGACTTCGCTATGGTGGGGCATTATAATGTAATACAGGCAAGGAGCAAATCATGATTCGAATGCTGGTAGTGGTGCAGACAGCGATCAGTCTGGGGGCGGGCGAACAGGTATTCCTGACGGGGGATGCGCATGAACTGGGGCGCTGGCAGCCGGATGCGGTGCCGCTGACGCGGATGGACGATAATCGCTGGGAAGTGGTGCTGGCGCTGCGCGAGGCGACGCCGATCGAATTCAAGGTGACTCGCGGTACATGGGAAACAGAGGAAGTGGATGCGAGGGGGAATGTTTGCCCCAACCACCGCCTTGAACCGAAGGACGGGGCGCGAGTGGAGTTTGAGGTGGCCGGGTGGAAAGATGGACGGGCGATAGGAACGGGGCCTCAGATCACAGGAGATTATGAGGTGCTGCCACAGGTGTCGTCGGCATTTCTGGCGCACGACCGGGACGTAATTGTCTGGCTTCCGCCGGGCTATGCGGCGCGACCGTCCCGGCACTATCCGGTGTTGTACATGCACGACGGTCGGCAGGTGTTTGATCCCACGACCTCGACATGGGGGATGGATTGGCAGGTGGACGAGCTGGCGCAAGAGATGATCCTGAGCGGCGAGTTGGAACCATTTATCGTAGTGGCAGTGGACTGTACTGACGCACGGCGCGATGAATATGACCCATCGCGCAAGGGTGATGACTACATCCGTTTTCTGCTGCAGGAGCTCAAGCCGCTGGTGGATGGACGCTGGCGGACAGACCCGGAGCGGTCGTGTATCGCGGGCTCGAGCATGGGCGGGTTGATTTCATTTTATGCGGCCTGGATGCATCCGGACGTGTTTACCGGGGCGGCGTGCTTGTCGCCAGCATTCGTAAAGCGCTACGGACTTGAATGTTTCCGCCTAGTCGAAGCCCACCGGGACAACCTGCCGGATCTGAAGCTGTTTCTGTCGTGTGGCGGGGCGCTGGGGCTGGAGGCTGAGCTGCTAGGCGGCACGCTGCAAATGGCGGACTTGCTCAAGAGCGTAGGTTTTCCGGACGAGCGCATGACGGTACGGATTGAAAGCCATGCCGAGCACAACGAGGCGGCCTGGGCACGGATGACGCCGCACTGGTTGCGCTTTCTGTTCGGGAGTCCGCAGATACCCAAGGCGGACCTGGGAACGAAGGATACACGATTACGATAGCGATGGCGTGACCGACTGGGATGAATATGTGGTGGATAGTTGCCCAACGAATCAGGGGCTGCCGTTTGCCATTGCGGGTGTTGCGGTGGAAGAGGGGATGGCGGTAGAGATTCTAACGTCAGCAGGGCGACATTATTCCTTGCGGGGGTGCGATGATTTGTTTGCGGGAGAATGGGCCGTATTGACCAACCGGTCGGGAACGGGGGGAATGATGAGCCTAACGGATACTGGGCCGGAGATTGGCTTACGCACCTACCGGGTGGCCGTCTCGCTACCGCAGCAATAATCTTCAGGGCGGGGTTGCACACGATGGTTAATTAACCATCGTGTGGTCTCGCTGCCGTGGTAATAATTCTCAGGGCAGGATTGTCACGGGTAGGCCCGCATGGACAGCGTGCACCAGTTTGGCGGCATCCCAATTGGTGAGGCGGAAGCAGCCATGAGATTCGGTGTGGCTGATGGATTCAGGAGCGGGGGTGCCATGGATGCCGTAGCCGGGGCGATCGAGACCAATCCAGGCGACACCAACAGGATTGTTGGGGCCGGGAGGGATGCGCAGGCGCTTGCCGATGGTGGCGGATTCGGGATTATCGGAGAACAAGGCGGGATCAAAGGTATACTCCGGGTTTTCGGCCCAGACGACAACGCGCAGGGTTTCGCCCTCGGGGCGTTTGCTTTTGTCGGCCGCGATGGAGCAGGGAAAATGCGCGACGAGCCGGCCGGTGGTGTCATAGGCCGATAGGGTTTTATCACCTAGGCGAATTTCAATCCGGGCCAGCGGGGGCAGGCGCTTAGTTTGAATGTCGGGGACGACTAGGACGGTGCCTAGGGGCGGGTTAGGCCAGGGGGCGGCAGGATTCAGGCGGCGAAGAGTGGCGCGGTAGAGGTGGAATTTTTCAGCGACGAGTTCCTCGATAGAGGCGAAGCCCAGGCGATCCATGCGGGAGCGTTCGAGCCAGGAATCGGGATAGGGTGAGAGGGCAGCGTGGTCGGCGGCGCTGACTGTATAGGTGGTCATCAGTTTGTTGGTGGCGCCGAGGCGGGACAACACAGTGGGGGTCACCTGCTCCAGAGGCGGGAATCCGTTTTTTCGATGCCAGGCCGCAAGAGCTTTCTGGCTCTTGGCCCCCCAGTGGCCATCGATGCCGCCGGGAGAGCAGTTGGCGCGGTCGAGCTGGATTTGAACAGCCATCAGAGCATCGATGGGAACAGGGGACGGTGTTGGCACAGGCGCAGGGGTACGAACCAGCGGGGGGGGCGGGGTGAGGGGATGGGGAGGGAGTGGGCGCGTGGGTTGGGCTGGGGGAGGCGCCATTGGCACATGCACACAGCCGACGAGAAGCAGTAGAAATGCCGCCAAGACCCCGACGATTAAAGAAGGTAGTCGTCGATGGGTTGCGCTTGCATTCATGTGGCCGAGTGTGGCGGAAGCCCAAGTGGAAAACAACTGGAAACACGGTGCAACAGGCTGTCGGAACGCTTTACAATTCTTGGGGGGCGGGGTAGGATGTAGCGCACAAATGAAAGCAGTTGCACCAGGTAAATTGATCCTGAGTGGTGAGCATGCGGTGGTCTATGGCCGCCCAGCTATCGCCATGGCGGTCAACCGCAACGCCCAGGCCTTTATTACAGAGGAGGGGGCGGCGGGGACGGTGTCGTTTGATTTGCCCAACCTGAAAGAAGGGCGCGAATCCTTCACGCTGCGGGCCTTGCGGGAATTCCACGGGCGCGTGCAACGCAACTATGAAGAATTTCTGGCGGGGAAGCTGTCCATTCGCGAAGTTTTGTACAAGCCGGTGGACCTGTTTCAGTTTGCGTTTGTGACGGTACTGGATGGGCTGCACTTGAAAATGGGCGGGGGCGTGAACATCCGGATGAGCTCGAACATCCCGATTGGCTGTGGGATGGGCTCGTCGGCCGCCACGATTCTGAGCGTGTTGCGGGGCCTGGGCCACTACTACCGGGTCGAGTTTCGTCCGGAATGGTACTCGCGCTATAGTCTCGAAGTCGAAAACATGCAGCATGGCCAAGCCAGCGGTTTGGACACTTATGTTTCCATGCATGGCGGTTGCGTGCGGTTTCAGAATGGCGAGGCGGTGGAAATGCCGCTGCCGCGGATGCCGCTGTACATTGTGAACACGGGCCAGCCGCAGAGTACAACCGGCGAAGCGGTCTCATCCGTGGCGCGTCGGGTAGGCGCGACGAGTGCAATTTGGGATCAGTTTGAGGCCGTGACCGACCAGATGCACGAGGCGCTGGCGCACAACGACCTAAAGGGTTTCCAGCGGGCGATGAAAGAGAACCACCGGCTGCTGGAGCACATCGGCGTGGTACCCGGCCGCGTGGCGGAATTTGTGGCGGAAATCGAACAGGCTGGCGCGGCCGCCAAAATCTGCGGTGCGGGCGCCGTGGTGGGAGACCCGGCGGGAATGGTGCTGGTGGCCACCCGCGAAGCGCCAACGGCCTTGTGCGAAAAATACGGTTACGACCTGATGACCGTGCGCCCTGATCCGATGGGCGTGCGAGTGGTGTGACTGTTTCTCCGATGACCTTGCGCGCCGTACAAGCCTCCGCGCCGGGCAGTCTCATGCTAATGGGCGAGCATGCGGTGCTGCGCGGTCAGCCAGCCATTGTCTGTGCCATCAGTAAGCGCATGAAGGTGAATTTGACCCCGCGCGCTGACGACGAAGTTCTGTTGCATTCTGCGCTGGGCAAGCACCAAACCACCCTGGACGAACTAGCCCCCAACGACAGCTTCCGTTTTGTACTAGGGGCTATCCGCGCCTGCCGCGAGGAACTGCGGCAGGGGTTTGAATTGGATATCCGTTCGGGAATGTCGCACCAAATGGGGTTGGGAACCAGTGCGGCGGTGACGGTGGCGACCTTGGCGGCCCTGACCGGTGCGCAAGGACAGAAGCTTGATCTGCGACGTTTGCTCGATACCAGTGTGAAAATTGTCCGTAAGGCGCAGGGGGGCGTGGGGTCTGGAGCCGATGTAGCCGCCAGCACCTATGGGGGTTGTCTGCGCTACGTTGCCGAATCGCAAGAGGCCGTGGTCCTGCCCACGGCCCCTAAACTGACCGTGCTGTATTCTGGCAGCAAGATGGCGACGCCCGAAGTGATTGCCATTGTCGAGGAGAACCGCAAGAACCAGCCCGAGATTTTCAGCCAGTTGGAGGCGGTGATTGGCGATATTGTCCAACGCGCGTTTGCCGCCGCGGCGCAGGAGGACTGGGAGACGGTGGGAGAGTTGATGGATATCCACCAAGGGATGATGGATGCCATGGGCGTCAACAATGCCGAACTGTCTGAACTGGTCTACGCCTTGCGGGAGGATCCCAATATCTTGGGCAGCAAAATTTCCGGATCGGGGCTGGGTGATTGTGTGGTAGGCCTGGGCAAAGCCATGCGGCGCGAGTGGGGGGTGCCGTCGCTGGCGGTGCAGGTCGATTCCGTGGGGGCAACGGTGAAAGTGATGCCATGAGTACTGCGCGCGAGATAGTTCAACGCATTGTGGCCGGACGAGGAATGCCCGGAGTGGAGCGCGGTGTCGGCCGCGCCTCGGCTAACATCGCCCTGGTGAAGTACTGGGGCAAGCGTGACGAAGAGCTGAATTTACCGGTGACCGGCAGCCTATCCATTTCTCTGGGCCCGCTGGGGTCGGAGGTGGAACTGTTGGCCGCGGAAGGTCCGACGGATGCCATCTGGCTCAATAGCGCGCCGCAGCCCTTGAACAGTATCTTTGCCAAGCGGGCGAGTGCTTATCTGGATTTATTCCGGCCGTCGCCGGGCTTCAGGTTCGAGATCCAGGCGCGCAATACTGTGCCTACCGCCGCTGGATTTGCATCGTCGGCATCGGGTTTTGCGGCGTTAGCGCGGGCGCTGGATGATTTCTATGGCTGGGAGCTGCCCACCCGCGATCTGTCTATTTTGGCGCGCCTGGGCAGCGGCAGTGCGGCGCGCAGTCTGGAAGAGGGCTTCGTGGAATGGCAGGTAGGGAGCGATCCCGACGGTATGGATTGCTTTGCTGAGCGGGTGCCAACCGAGTGGCCGAATTTGCGAGTAGGCGCGGTGGTGCTGTGCGCCGACGAGAAGCCGATAGGCTCTCGGGAGGGGATGAAGCGCAGTGTCGAGACGTGTGAGTTTTATCGCGAATGGCCCGGGCGCGTGGCAAAAGATTTGGCGTTGCTGAAGACAGCGATTGCTGAGAAAGATTTTGCGGCGCTGGGAACGGTCGCCGAAGCCAATGCGTTAGCCATGCATGCGCTGATGGCCGCGACTCGTCCGCCGATTGTTTATGCGTTGCCGGAAACCATGGCGGCGATGCGGACCGTGTGGTCGGCGCGGGAAGAGGGGGTGGCGCTATGGTTCACAATGGATGCGGGACCAAACGTGAAGTTGCTGTTCGAGGCCCAGGATGAAGCGGCGGTGCGCAAACGATTTCCTACGATGCAGGTCGTCGCACCGTTCAGGTGACACCAGTGGCTGGGGCCCGTCCATTAAGTCGGCGAAAAAGCCGTGCCAGGAAAATGTATTTACCGTGCTAATAGTAGAAAGGATTTAAAATGGAACAATGGAAGGTGTGGTTGACGAGGGAGGTGCTGGGTAACGAGTTGTGGCGGGTGCTGGTCCTGCTGGGGGGAGTGCTGGGCGGACTGATCGTGGGGAAACTAATGCGGTATTACTTAGAGAAAACAGCCGGATATCTGGGGGAGCACAGTCGGAAGGTGCGCGAGGCGTTATTTATGGCTTTGGGGAAAGCGGCGACACCCGCTATTTTTGTCTGGGGACTAACGCTGGGCATGAGTGCACTGCAGTTGCCAGAGCGTTTTGCGGGGTGGGTGGCATCGAGCCTGAGTGTGTTGGGAATTTTAGTGATCGGCTACATCCTCTATGCGCTGATCGATGTGGTAGACGCTGCGCTGGAAGGGTGGGCGACGAAATCATCGAGCAAGCTCAATGACATGCTCGTACCGATGGTTAGTAAAAGTCTGCGGGTGACCTTGGTTATTTTGGTTTTGGCGCAGATTGCCCAGTCGTTAAGCGACAAGCCAGTCTCGTCGATCTTGGCCGGTCTGGGTATCGGCGGTTTGGCAGTGGCGTTGGCGGCGAAGGATACGATGGCGAACTTCTTCGGCTCGTTGGTGATCCTAGGCGACAAGCCATTCGAACTGGGACAAATGATCAAGGTGGGGGGAATAACGGGGGCGGTTGAGTCGCTCGGATTCCGCTCGACGCGGATTCGGACCAAGGACGGGCATTTGGTGACCATTCCCAATGGGGAGTTGGCAAATCAAATGATCGAAAATATTGGCCGACGGCCTTTCATCCGGCGGATAGCCAACCTCACGATCACCTACGATACGCCGCCTGAGAAAGTGCAGGAGGCGTTGGAGATCGCGAGGAATTTACTCAAGGACCACGAGGGGATGAATCCCAAGTTTCCCCCGCGTGTGTTCTTCAACGAATTCAACGATGCGTCGCTGAACTTGTTCATGATCTACTGGTACCATCCAGCGGAATACTGGCGCTATATGGCTTTCACCGAAAAATTGAACATGGAACTGCTGCAGCGTTTCAACGCAGCAGGAATCGAATTCGCATTCCCGACGCAGACGCTGTATTTGGCTGGGGATCCAGCGCGACCGCTGAACATCGGCGGGCTGCCGGGCTAATCCTTTTGGAGCGCGGCACCGCTTTGATTTGAGGGTTTCGGGAGCCGCGACAGACAGCTTGTCTCCCAGAGGAAAAGCGGAGTCGCGGCTGTGCCTTGCCCCCGCAGTCCAAAAGGGCGCATTAGATTGCTCCGTACCGGCCGTCCATGAAGACACAGCTCAATAGGCATAGTAGAATTCTTGGATAATCTGCTCTGGGGCGACACCGCGGTGTTGAAGTTGCTCAATGATATCTTTGACGGCTAGCGGATTGCCGACCACATAATAGAGATCATCAGACAACAGTTCGGCCGTTTGTAAATAATCCGTGATTCGTCCCTGGATCGTACCGCCCTGATCCTGAGTCATACACATAATGATGTTGGAAAGATCCAGGCCCTCCGTAAGCTTTTTATCGGTGGCGGTGCGCAGGCCATGGACGAGTAAATAGTTTTTGATGGGATAGCTTCTCAAGAAGGAACGAATGGGGCTGATGCCGATACCAGTGGCGAGAAAAACGTGGCGACCGGGGGCCTGCGCGCGATAGAAAAATTCCCCGTAAGGACCGGTGAGGTCGAGTTTGGTGCCCGGCTGGAGTTGGCGGAGAAGTGGAGAGATTGTGCCACTGCGGTTTTCCTTGATCATGAATTCCAAGAAGTCATCCTCGAGTCCGGAGCAGATCGTGAAGTCCTTGCTCTTGTGATAGGCCAGATGCGGGCCGATGCTGACGTTTTGTCCGGGAACAAAGGCATAGCCGTTGCGCGAGGTGCGTAGCAACAGGACACCTGGCACGATTTCGGTGACGGACTCCACCACCACGGTATGGCGCTGGTCGGGGGTACTGCTTTCGCTGTAGTTGTCGAAGGTTTCAGCGTTGGCCACATTACCTGTTTCACGCAGGTCGCCCTGCTGTGGGTCTTGGCCGACATCAAAGGGCTCGGGCAGGATACCACGTGCGAATTTTTTTCCAGCCAGACTGCGCAGCTTGTGCTTGAGGACCCAGGTGGCGGGATGGCGGATGTATTTCTTCATGACCGGGGCGGCTGTGCCGACCATCCAGCAGTTCTTCGGGCAGGTACGGACGAGTCCGCGCACTTTGTCGGCCTGCGGGCCATACCACACGTCCGCAAATGATCCCACGTTGCGGATATTGCCGAAACTTTCTTTCCAGTAGCGCTCTTCCAGACCGTTGCAGGGGTAGACTTCACCGTAGGGATCAATGAAGAAATTGACTGTGCCAGCCTCGCAGGGGAGCAGCCGGCGGCGGCCCCGGACATAGTTGATCAAACCGAGGTTGAAGAAGGCCCGGAACCAGCTCTTCGGGCTGTTCTCGGCGAGCAGCCGGTCAATCAAATCATAGAAATTGTCGATCACTTCGTCCTGATTCGTGATGACGTTGTCGTCTTTATGGAAGTAGTACGAATTATGATAGGCGGCGGTGGCGAATTCCATTTTCAGGTTCTTGGAAAGCTCATAGAGCTCTAGCATGTCGTCGCTGTTATTGTTCGAGACGGTGATGCCAAACCCAATGTCCTTGATGCCGATGCGCCGGAGTCCCAGAAGTGTTTTGAGCCCGCGGTCGAATCCACTGTCGCGCCCGCGCAGATAATCATTGATGGTCGAAAGCCCTTCGATGCTGACGCGAATCCCGATTTTTGGAAACTTTTCTGCAAGAGCCAGAATCTCATCGACCTGATAGCCGGAGGTGGAAATAACGACGCGCGGGGCCTTGCGGAAGCTGACTTCCACGATCTCGGCCAGGTCTCGCCGCACAAAGGGTTCGCCGCCGGTGATATTCACGAATTTCAGTTGGGGAAGGATCTCCAGCTCCTCTGGGCGGATTTCGCGCTTAATTTCGGTAGGGTAGCGCCAGATGTTGCACATCTTGCACTTCATGCAGCAGCGATAGGTGGTAATGATGGAGACGTCGCTGGGCAACGGGGCCGGGGCAGTTGGGGCAGGTGTTTTCATAGTGTTGGCTCAGTAAGTGGTGAGGAAGAGACAATACCCCAAGTTTGGGGAAACAGCCTAGTCTGAATTGGTCATCATTGTGTTCTGGGGCGGAAACTGGCCACTACCTGCTTGGGGTGGCATGTCGCTTTTCCGGGTCACCTTCTCGATTGAGTAATGCAAGCAAGTGCGCGGTTATTATAATAACCGCGTAATTAGGCTGGGCATGAATGAAGTAGTTATATGCAGTAAAATATAGTGGTTATGATGTTTTTATATGATTATTATGGCATCTTATTGAAACGCGGTTATTACAATAACCGCGTGTAGGTGGTAAGGAATTATTTTGAAGTTGGCAGGGGATGGAGACGGGATACCCATACAAAATGCTAGAACTCACGGGCTGGTACCTTTTCTGCCCCCTTTTAGGGAACACAGTTTTGGGCGAGAGAGTGGGCGAGGGCTTTGAGGGTGGCGCGGACGGGGGGGGAGAGGCGGGTGCCGGGCGTGGTATAGGCGGGCTGAATGCCGAGAATAACGATTTGATTGGCGCAGTCGGCCAGGTAGGTCGCCAATTGGCCGATGGAGCCGGCATGGGTGCCAAAACTGCCAGCCGAGATCGAAGCGGGATCAAGGCGGCGAAGTGTGCCGGGGGGGGCGCCCATCTCCGCGGCATCGAGCAGAACCAGCCAGTCGGGGTGCAGGCGCCGAATCAGGCCGGTGAAGTTCTCGGGGGCGGTGGCCGCGTTGATACAGTGCCAATTCGGATGACGAAAAGCGCGGGCAAAGATGGGCCCGAGGGCGTCGTCGCCGTGTCCTGAATGTCCAATGCCGAGGAGGAGGTGCATGGGGGGGATGGTGAGTGGGGAGTAGTGAGTGGTGAGGGGCGGCCGGCCCGTTAGAGCGTTTTAAGATATTGAAAGGCCATGTTGTTTTTCTAAACAGCCACGGCTCACCCGGAGGGTTCGCCCTACCAACGGCGTGTGATTCAGCTTTGGGTAGGGCGGCAAGTCCCTGCCGAGCCGGGCTGTTTTGTTGTTCAAGACCGGCGACAGAATAACCTAACTCGCTCTAAAAAACGGCCGCCGATTTTGAGGCGGCGGCCGGGGCACATATCGGGAGGGACTCAGCCGACGGTGATGGCGGTGACGGGACAGCTATCGGCGGCTTCCTTGGCGGAGTCTTCGGCGCCGGCGGGAACTTGGTCGCCTTTAGGATGGGCCAGGCCATCGTCGCCCATCTCAAATACCTCGGGGGCGATATCGGCGCAAAGGGTGCAGCCGGTGCAGGAGCCTAAATCTACGGATGCTTTCATGGGATTTCCTTTCAGGGGTATGTGTATCTTACAGTAATCCTACCAGTTTTCGCCCAGGAGTTCAAAGTGCGACTGGGGATGGAGGCAGGCCGGACAGAGTTTGGGGGCTTCGGGGGCTTCGTGGAGATAGCCGCAATTGATGCAGCGCCAGACAACGACACCGTCGCGCTTAAAGACGCGGCCTTCGCTGAGGTTCTTCCACAGGTCATTGTAGCGCTTTTCGTGCTGTTTTTCAGCATTGCAGACGTGCTCCCACAGAGCTGCGATCTGCCCGAATCCTTCTTCACGGGCGATGCGCGCAAAGTTGGGGTAGAGCTCGGTCCATTCCTCGTGTTCGCCCGCGGCGGCGGCCTTGAGGTTATCGAGGGTAGAGCCGACAACGCCGGCAGGATAGGCGGCGGTGATTTCAACCATACCGCCTTCGAGGAAGCTGAAAAAGCGTTTGGCGTGTTCTTTTTCCTGGTTGGCGGTTTCTTCAAAAATCATCGAAATTTGAACTAGACCTTCCTTTTTGGCCTTAGAGGCAAAATAGGTATAGCGGTTGCGGGCTTGAGATTCACCGGCGAACGAGGCGAGCAAGTTCTTTTCGGTACGTGTTCCTTTAATGCTTTTCATCTGGGGGCATTCTCCTGTGGGTTGGGGGGCATGGTGCCCCAAAAAATGATCAGGGGTGAGTATCTTCTGGGATGGGCGGGGGTGTCAAGGCGGGAACGGGTCCCTCTTTGAAAACACCCATGGCGCGGAACTTACGATAACGCTGCTCCAGCAGTTGGGCGGGGGAAAGTTTGGCGAGCTGATCGAGCTGCTTCAGAATGGCTGCGCGCACCTGGGCGGTGGTGGCGTCAGGATCGGTGTGGGCACCGCCGGCGGGCTCGGGGATGATATCGTCTGCAATGCCCAGCTCCAGCAGATCGGGGGCGGTGAGTTTGAGGGCAGCGGCGGCTTTATCGGCGTGGGCGCGGTCTTTCCACAAGATGGCCGCGCAGCCTTCGGGGGATATGACGGAGTAGTAGGCGTATTCCAGGATAAGGATGCGGTTGGCGACGCCGATACCCAGCGCGCCGCCCGAACCGCCTTCACCGATAACGACGGCGAGAATGGGAACGGGCAGGCGGAACATTTCGCGCAAGTTGACGGCGATGGCTTCGGCGACGTGACGCTGTTCGCCCTCAATGCCTGGGAAAGCGCCGGGGGTATCGATGAGGGTGACGATCGGGATAGAAAATTTGGCGGCCAGGCGCATGAGGCGCAGAGCCTTGCGGTAACCTTCAGGGAAGGGACAGCCGAAATTGCAGGCCAAATTGCTTTTGGTGTCGCGCCCCTTCTGAGTGCCAATGATCATAACCCGGCGGTCCCCAATCCAGCCCAACCCCCCAACAATGGATTGATCATCGGACAGCAAGCGGTCGCCATGAAGTTCACAGAATCCATCGACCATGGCCGCGATATAGTCGCGGGTATAGGGGCGGCGGGGGTGGCGCGCAACCATGACTATTTGCCAGGGCGTTAAGTGGGCATAGAGATCGCGGCGGGTGTCCTCTAGTTGCACTTCGAGCTGGGCGACATCCTGAGAAGATTCAATGCCCTGCTCAGTAGAAAATCGGCGCAGTTCCTCGATCTTGTTTTGGATCGTGAGCAGAGGTTTTTCAAATGGGAGGATATAAGCAGCCACCGGCGGGGTCCTATTCGGTGATAGTTACAAGGGTTCCCTTGGGAATGATCGTGTACAATTCTTCAATATGGTCATTGAGCAAGCGGATGCAGCCATCACTGGTTTGGCTGCCGATAGATTTGGGGTCCCACGTGCCATGGAAGCCGTAGCCGGGCAGGTCCAGAGCGAGCCAATGTGTGCCCAGCAGGTTGTCGGGGTGGCCATAGGGGATCGCCGGCCCTCCTGCTTTGTGCCAGGCCGGGTGCACGATCTTGTCGGTGATCTTATACGTCCCCGTGGGGGTTTTGCTGTTGCGGCCCGTGGCCGCGGAATAGCGTTTAAAGTACTTTCCATCGAGCGTAAGCAGAACATCATTACGGCTCTTGCTGACGGTGATGGCGAAGGCGTGCTGATTGCCGTCCAGCAGACGGAGGGTTTCGCCAATGCGGATCATAGCCCCCTGAACATTGTTGGCTTTAGCGATGAGGGCCACCGGGGTATTAAAGGTGGCCGCCAGTTTACCCAGGTAATCACCGCTTTTGACGACATATTCGATTTTCTCGGGCATGGGGCGCTGAGAGGCCAGCAACGGCATGGCGAGATCGTTGAGAAAAGTTTCGATCGCGGCATCGCCGGGGCGCGCAGCCAAAGCAGCCAAGGCGCTTTCGCGGGCGCCTTGATAGTCGCCGCTGGCGAGGCGTTGGTTGGCTTGGGCAAAGGCGTCATCGGGGTTGGCGGCCGGAGTAGGGAGGGCCGGGGTCGCAGCCGGGGATGGCGGGGCATTAGGCGCGGGGGCGGATGATGGAGAAGACGGACGCGCAGGGACAGATGGCGTGGCAACGGCCTTGGTGTTTTTTTTCTTGGCCGCTGGGGCGATTGGCGCCGGCAGCGCAGCGGGTTCCACAGATTCCGTGGTCGGCGGCGTTGGTGCTTCGGTTTCGGTCGCTTTGGGGCGCGTCCAGCGGATCAGTAAGACAATGCTGGCAATGGCCACGACCGCCAAGGTGACGAACAAGGCTGTCATGCACCCGGCGCGCGATTTCTGGCGCTTCATGAGGTAAATATCAGGAATGGAATGAGCTGGCATGGAACAGGGGCGTAGCGCGGGGTTAGCTGAGACGGTTGAGATCGCGCAGCACGAGCACCATGTCGGGATAGCGTTCGCGGGGATCCTTGGCAATACACTTCATGACGATGTTAGCCAGCGCCGTGGGGACATCCGGGTTGTGTTGACGGATGGGCGTGGGCGGGGTCTTTGGATCGATCTGGGCCGCACGAACATGCTCGATTTTATCACCTTCGTAGGGTTTACGGAACGAGAGCATTTCGTAGCAGCAGATGCCAAAGGCGTAGATATCGGTGCGGTCGTCGGCAATGCGTTCGACCAGCGTTTCGGGCGGCAGGTAGGCCGTGGTGCCCCCGACGTTTCGCAATTTCTTGAAGAAACGCTTGCGCGGGATCGCGAGGTCAAAATCGATCAGGATCAGGCGTCCGTCGGGGCGGATGAGGATATTCTCGGGCTTAATATCGAGGTGGAGGTAGCCGCCGGCGTGGACATACTGAATGACATTGGCAAGCTGGCGGATGAAAACCATGACGTTGTCGGTCAGCAGGGGCTCGCGGTAAAGCAGCAGATCCCGCAACGTGCGGGATTCGATGTATTCCAGCACCATGTAGGGAATCTTGCCTTCATAGCCGGCTTTGATGAAGGGGACGATATTAGGGTGGGGCTGGGGGTGGTTGAGGTGGGCAATGACCTCGCCGCCGTAGAAAAACCGCTTGCGGGCCTGCCGATCTTTAGCGACTACGGCGTCGAGCACACGGATGACATAGCGGTTTTGCTGGGGATCAATCGCAACATACAGCTTGGTCATGCCCCCACCCGTCATCGGGCGGGTGATAGAGTATCCTGCAAATTCCTGGTTCATACCTAACCCTTATATCCCACAGGGGGGGCTCAAGGCAATATCTTGTTGGCCTTGGTTTGTAGACGAAAGAGTTTTGCACAAGCCACATGAAATTCGATAGGGTATGCGGATGAATAAAGGATGGTAGTGGGCATGGGCAGATTTTCGGTAGCTGAGTTTTGTGTGGGAGGAGGGGGCCAGGCTCTCGGTTTAGAGGCGGCTGGTTTTGATTGTGTCGCCGCCGTTGAGATTGATGCCCACTGTTGCACCACACTGCGGTTAAATCGACCGCAATGATTTCACGTGTCAAATGTGCGGCCTTCCGCCGGGCGAGATTGATCCGGCAACGCAGCGACCAGTCCGACTTCATTTTGGCCATATCAAGGATAAGTCTCTTGGGGGGGAAAGACGAACTTTCGAATCTACGGACACTTTGCTCCACCTGCAATCAGGGGGCGAAGAATATCACGTCAGAAAAACCAAGTGCAATATGGTTGCTCTCGCAGGTTCGTCGTGCCGCGCGCGACGAACAGC
>JAVEUJ010000192.1:0-3595 GCA_034005635.1 Kiritimatiellia bacterium
AGCAGGGGGACATCGCGAAGGATGGCAATGCGCGCCGCACCATCTGCTCGAGCCTGGTCGGCCAGTGCATCACAGACGGCGGCGATGGCGGCGGCACCACGGATCGCCTTGCGTTCGCACCAGCGCATGAAGGGCAGGAGGCATTTGGCGATGGGTATTTTATCGGCGATTTGCCGGGACATGGAGGAATCCATGTCATAGATGTAGGGAATGCCCACGCGGTGCTGAATCCGCATGGCGATGAAAACGGCCTCCTCCACGGCATGAACGAGATCATAGCGATTTTCGCGGACCAGACGCATGGCCATGCGATACATGGCGACATCCGCGCGCAGCTTTTTGAGCGAAAAGCCTGGTGGAATATTGCGGCAGGCGAGCGGAGGGGAAATGCGCAAGAGGCGGACGGTGCCAGGGCCGGGGTAGGTGCGCTCCTGGCCTTCGTGGTAGGTCAGGACATCAATATGTTCCCCGCGTTCGGCCAGGGTCTTGATCAGCAAATCGACGGCAATGGGCGTGCCGCGTTCCTGATAAAATGGATGGGGGGCCAGCAGAAGGATGTTCATGGCCAAATCCCCTTTCCGATTTTCAAAGCTAATAAGTCAGGCGGTTGGCTCCGTTGGGAATGACCCAGTGGACGGTTCCCGCCTCAGTAATTTCGGCTACAACACGGACATCGCCACCGTACTCGCGGCCTTGTTTGGTAAAGCGATAATGGCGGCGATTGCCATTGCCAATACTGGAAAAGACGCCCCCCTCAACAAAGTCACCCGAGGCAGTGGTGATATACACCGCTGTTACCGGTCGAGCCGTGTATTGGGGGGGTAAGAGCACAACTAATTTTTTGCCGTGATCGGCCACCGGTTTCCAGAGAAACCCGCCCCCTTCTCCGGTGGAGCCTATACCGGGACCATCGCTGCCGCCGGAATCGCATCCACCCGCGATGAGCACCAGGGCGAGCGTCAGAGCGAGCGCCAGGGCCCACCATCCAAATGTTGATTTCGATTTGTTCATGATGGGATCCTCAGCCCGGTTGAGTGGACCGTCCGGAGGGGGGCAAGACCTCCGGTCGGGTAGGGTTTATTAATATTGGGTCCGTGCAGATCCGTTGGGGATGGGCCAGTGAACGGCACCGCCGGCTTTCAGGACGGCGACCGCATAAACACCTGAGCCGTAGGCACCACCTTTTTTAGTAAAGCGGAAATGTTCCCGGCCACCGTTACCTACGGAGGAAAATCTTCCGGTTTCAACAGGGGCACGGCTGGAACTGGCAACATACACGCCTCTAGTCTTTCCAGTATATTGTGGAGGCAGCAAAATAACCAGTGTACCGGTGCTGTCGCTGACGGGTTTCCACAAGAAACCACCGCCTTGCCCTCGGGGGCCAATGCCTTCGCCGCCAGTCAGGGGCGGTGTCGACGGGGCGGGCGCCGGCTTGTCGGCTGGGGTGGTGGGCGGGGGCACATTCTGCCCTTGTAATTCGGCCAAGGTGATAGAGCCCTCATCCTCAATTTTCGTTTCGCATCCCAGTGCCATCAGCATCGCGGCCATGGCCACCGCCACCCATGTAAATGTCTTTGCAGGTATCATATATTCTCCCAAAGGCAGCCAAGTCAAAAATTAATAATTGTCTTAACGTATCATCCCGTGGGTAGGCTTTCCAAATCTAAAATGCATTAAATTTCTATCGGTTGGCTCTGCCCCTGCTAGCCCAGGGCCGGAGGCCGTTTAATTCCACTGGATACGATAGAGAATTTGCGGATCAATCGCGCGTTTGGTTGGGAAGGCCGCGTTCCAGGTCATGACGGGAACAAAGAGATTGGTTTGGATATGCAAGTCCCGATAATAGCGGGGACTGCTCACCAGGTAGGGCACCTGGCGTTCGGCGAGGTAACGCTGGATGGCGGCCGAACGGGCGGCGGTCATTCTGCCGTCGGTATAGGTTCCATCCAGGGCGGACCAGATTTCCGGGGAAGCCAATCCCATGATATCGATGATGTCATTTTCGATGAAGTAGGAAATCCCGCCGATATCATTAATGGCAATGGGGATGGCGGGGTCGATATTGTCGCGGATCCACTGGCCGGATTTGACATAAAGCTCATTGGTGTTTTTTACATCCTGCGCATACATTACCAAGGTTGGTTTGAACCGCTGCCCCACAGGGATCAAGATCAGCACCAGACAGGCTAGGGCGGCGACGCGCTGGCCCATGCGGGACCATAGAAGCCAGAGTCCCAGCCCAGCCAGCAGAACCAGGGCTGGCACATACGGGGCGAGATAACGATTGGCATAATTCGAAAAAGTACTTGTCGGCGACACCGCGCCCATCACCAGCGGCAGCAGCACCAGCAAGGCCACCAACAGGGCCGCCCGGTGGGCCTGGCGTTCACGAAACGGGTGGAAAAAGGTCAGTAAGCCCGGCAGCGCCACCAGCGTCAGCACTAGGTTGTACTTGGCAAAGGTCATGATATAGGCGGCCCATTCCTCATACGCGCCCACGGACAGGAGATGGCCGACCCGCGCCCAATCAGTGTCTGTCAGGGCAGCAAAGAGGCCCACATCACGCAGGCCCGCCTTGACGTGAAAAGCGGTGGGAAACAGATGCCCCGTGGTCAGCGCATTGAAAATGAAGTAGGGTGCGATGCCCGCCAAAAAAAGAGCCGATTGGATGGCGGTCACGCGCAGCGCCGTTAGAAAAGCGGTCCGCCGATTTGCCCTCGCCAGTTGGTAAACCTGGCCAAAAGTGATTAAAATTGCCATTGGAACAAGCACGAAGAGTTCGGGGCGCGAGAGCACGGCCAGCAGCAGTGCCAACGGCAGGCCAAACGTGCGACCTTTGCCAGTAGGGGAGGTTCGGTCAAACACATAGAGGCACAAAACGACGGCAAAGGCCACCAGGGGCAGTTCCATGCCCGACGCATAGCCCCAGAGCAAGACGGGGTGCAAGGTCAATAACAGGGCGGGGACCAGCGACCACAGGCGGTGGCGGGTTAAGCGATAGGCCAGCGCATAGAGCAGCAGGACCGCGCCGGTCTGGCACAACCACGCCACCAGCAGGCCAGCAGTCACCGGATTTTTGACGACTATCATTGCGCCGGCCAATAGAAAGGTCCACGCTGGTGCTGTGGACAGGGGGATCCATTGGCCGTTATTAATCCCGTAGCCCTGCCCCTGAATCATATTTTTGGCAATCGACGCATGAATCCACGAGTCGTCCAGCGCGAAACCCGGCGGGGTATCAACCCGTGCCACGCGGTGTTGAGTTTGGCCCATCAAGACCGTCATGAAGACGATCAGCAGCAGCAGCGGGAGAAATGTTGGATGCAACCAGAATTTGTTCATGGGGACGCTCGCTGGGCTGGGACGCCGCACCCCGCCTGCCACAGGGTGGGAGCATTTTCAACCGCGGCGATTTCCTGTTTAATCCGAGCCTCGTCCCAGCCCACCTCTTGTCCCATGGTTTGGGCACAGGTGCGCAGGAGGTCCGGTTCGGGGTGACCGGTCGAGGCGCGGCTGATGCGGCGGAACATCAGATCGCCCAGAGTGAGGGGCATTTCGTCGCGGACAGCAAACAGGACTTCCGCACGCAGCAGGG
>JAVEUJ010000193.1:0-3550 GCA_034005635.1 Kiritimatiellia bacterium
ATAGATAGCAGCGCCTCGCGACGGACCCAACCATGCACCGGAGCAATAGCGGCTCCATTACGAGTGCGGATAAGAGCGTGAACGCGAAGAACTGGACGACGCGGTGTCCGTCAAAACGGACCTCTTGACTTGCCTTCTCATAAGAGCGTGGAAAAAGTACGGAAAAGTTTTCCATAGCGTGGAAAATGTGCTTGCGTGGATCGATCGGCGGACAAACAGCCAGGCAGCCATTTGATTCCCCTCTGTACTACAATCCCTCCAAACTGTGTTTTTCTAACACGTTTCTCATGTTGATAGCTCCATAACTCACTTTTAACAGGATGTTACAGGATTGGAAATGATGAAGGACAGAGGGGGAAAACGAGGCTCTCCTAGCGTGGACCTCCCGGCCCGCGCATCTTCCAGTTCTGTTGCACGGTTTTTTCTGCTCGGCGCGGACCAGAGGTCCACGCTACGGGGAGCCCCTTCCCCTATCTGTGGTGGATATTCGGCTGTTCGCCCTTTTTCTGACCGGGCGCGCCCAGCGGGCGCACCTACAGAAAAAACCATTCGCCTTGGTCTTCCGATCCAGCTCACAACAAAACCATATGTTTCCCAGCCTCCCTTCCTATCCATGTCCATTAGCGTCCATCCGTGGTTGTTTCCCCTCCCTTCCCCCTTTGCGCCTTAGCGTGAGTCCGACTGATTGATCTATTCCTGAGTTCTTGAGTTCAGATTCATTTCCCTCTTTTCCCCATCTGTAAAATCTGTTTAATCCGTGGTGGCTTTAATCCCTTTGGTTGCGGCTTGCCGCGCGGTGAATTTCTGTGGCCCTCTGTGGTTCAATTCAGATTTGGGTCGCCCTCCACCCACCATCTACCGGTAGCGGTTGGATTCGATGATGTTTTGGAGGTAGTTCTTTTGGCGGAGGCAGGGGGGGGGCTGGGGCAGCACGGGTTTGGCGAAATGCAGGGGTTGGATGGCGGGGAGGCGTTCGCTAGCAATGGGGGTATTTTTGTTCAGATGGGCGCGGGTGCCGTGGATTTGCAGCACTTGTTTGCGTCCGGAGGTGAGGGGGGTGGTTACGGCGTAGCGGCGGTTGCCGAGATCGACGGAGAAGTGCAAGTCGAGGGCCGAGGGGTGGCCTTCCAGGCAGAACTCGAAGCGGGTGGCTTGGGCGTTGCGTCGGAAACGGAACACCAGCGCAGCCTTGTTTCCGAACGGGAAACGGGCATCGAGTCGGGCCCAGTCGTGCGGAATGTGGGGATTGAGCTGGAGCGCGCCATCGAGCAGGCGCGGTTGGAAGCCGGCAAAATCCTGATAGGCATTGCGGCAGAATTCAGAGGTGCTCCAGGCTTGGGCCCAGGTGCCGGAGAGGACGAGCTGTCCGCGCTGGCGGGGGATGGCTTCGATGAGTTCGCTCATGGCGCCGCGGCAGCCCAGCGATAGAATTTGCTCAGCGAGATTATGGGCGAGGCGCGCAGCGAGTTCGGTCTGACGTTGGCGGCAGAGGGCGGTGGTGGCGGGGCCGGCATTCCAACCCCAGACGGTGCCATTGTGATAGGCGGCGTCGAAGTGATACCAGTCGTCGTTGTGGTGAATGGGATGGAAGTAGTTGTCGTGCGGGCTGAGCGAGGCGATGCCGTGGGGGAAGAGGAGTTCGGAGATGGCGTTGGTGACGACCTGCTCGGCGTGAGTGTCGTCGAGGAGGGGGGCGATCAGGGGAATAGAGATGACCATGAGCTGGTTGGGGCGGACCTTTTCATCGCGACGGTTGGTGGCGTCGATGCGGTCGGCCAGCCGCTGGGTGCGGGGATTCCAGAAGCGCTTGATAAAATGCGCGCGGAGTTTATCGGCGAGTTCACGCCAGCGCTGGGCGGAGTCGGGGTCGTTGACGAGGTGGGCGAGGCGTTCGCCGACGAGCAGGGCATTGTGCCACAGCGCCTGGATATCGTTGGCGCGGTTGCCGCGGGCGGACCAGGGGCGCTCGCCCTCGATGCGGGCATCCATCCAGGTATCGGCATCGTCATGAGTCAGGAAGCCTTCGGCATCGACTGAGCGTTCGATGGCGCTGTCGAGCGCGAGGCGGACCTGGGGATAGGTCTGGTGGGCGAGGTCGAGGTCGCCGGTGTACTGGAGGGTTTCGTAGAGTTCGCGGATAAGCCAGGGGGTGCCGTCGGCTGTGTTGTAAATGATGTCGGTGGCGCTGCAGACGCGGTTGGGCACGCGGCCGTAGGTGGGCGAGGCGGGATCGGTGTCCTGCCAGCGGAGGAAATTAAGGATGACATCGCGGGCGTCGTCGAAGAGACCGGCTACGAGGAGGGTGCCGGGGAGGGCGATAAAGGTGTCGCGCCCCCAGTTGTGTTTGAACCAGGGCAGACCGGCCCAGATGCCCTTGCCGAATTGCTCGGTGACCATAAAGACGCTGGTGAGCTTGGCCCAGGCGACGGCGCGGTCGTAATCGGGATCGCCGGTGATGAGGCTGGCACGGAAAAGGATATCGGCGATGGCGGCGACATGGGCGGCGAGGGCGTCCTCATCACGCAGGCGGCGGGCAGTGGCGACGGCCTGAGCCGGATCGGCATCGAAGGCGAGATAAAGCACGAGATCGCGGGTCTTGCGCTGGGCGACAAATGAGAGGGCGGGATGGCCATCGACGAGGTCGGCGGGTTCCGAGTGGAGAGCGGCGCTGGCGCTGATGCCGCAGGTGAGGGGATGTCCGGAAAAGGTGGCCAGCCAATGGCCGTCGCGGGGGGCGAGTTGAATCGTGCCGGCACCGGCATCGAACAGGATATCGGCACCGAGCAACTGCAGGCTGGTGGCGTGGAGGCGGATGGCGATGGCGCGTTGGCGGTGGAGGATAGAAAGTTCGTCGCTGGCGCCGCGGTGGACGTGGCGGATGGCGTGGGGGAGGATGTCGGCGCCACGGGCGGCTTCATGGGGCAGGCGGCGGGGGCCGAGGCGGGCGGTGAGATCGCGGAAGAGGGGTTGATCATCGAGCCAATAGCCGGAGCCCTTGGCGGTGGAATGGGTGTAGCCTTCGAAGTAGCCTTCGAGGTTGTCGCCGTAAAAATATTGGGCGGATTCCCCCGCGGGAATGCGGATGGCGAGGTGCTCTAGTTTTTTTAAGTATTGGGCCGGTGGTTTCATCTTGGGCGGGTTGTAGCATGCGGGCGGGGCGAGGGCAAATACTCAATATCGAATATTCAATTTCCAATTGGGGGGAGGAGAGACGGGTGATGAATTTGAACTCAGGAAGGGACAGACGAGCAGTCACCACGGATTACACAGCGCGGCAAGCCGCAACCAAAGAAGAGAATTTAACCACGGATGAACACTGATGGACACGAATGGGGAAAGGAGGGGGGGGCCAGGAATAAATCTGAACTCAAGAACTCATGAACAGATTACCCAACGGATCTCACGCCAAGACGCGAAGGCGCAAAGGGCAGGGAGCGGAGGGAGAATTTATCAGGAAAACAGGAAACAGCAGGAAAGCAGGAAGAAAGCCGGTTTAACCACAGAGGGCCACCGAGGGGCACAGAGGGGGAGAGGAAAAGAGGGAGGGGAG
>JAVEUJ010000194.1:0-3541 GCA_034005635.1 Kiritimatiellia bacterium
TGGTGAGCGTAGTCGAACCATCGCGGAGATCTCTCGACACGCTCCATGCTATGGAAAACTCGGCTCTCGTAGCGTGGACCTCCCGGTCCGCGCCTCTTCTAGTTCCGTTGCGCGCCTTCTTCTGCTTGGCGCGGACCAGAGGTCCACGCTACAGGGAGCCCTTCCCCCATTCGTGTAATCAGTGTAATCTGTGGTGGTCTTGCCCCTTCAGAACCCCCTTCGCGTCTTGGCGTGAGTCCGGTTTTTAGACGTTGGCGCGGATTTCGATGACATCGCCGTCTTGGACGACATAGCCTTTGCCTTCTAGGCGCAGCAATCCCGCCTCGCGGCAGGCTGGCAGGGTCTGCTTCTCGATCAAGGTGGCCGAGGCCACAGTTTCAGCTCGAATAAATCCGCGCGCCAAATCAGTATGAATTTTGCCTGCCGCCGTCACGGCGGTATCGCCGCGGCGGATGGTCCACGCGCGCACTTCATCGGGGCCCACGGTAAAGAAGCTGATCAAGTCGAGACTATGATAGGCCGCTTGGATCAAACGGATTCGCGCGGACTCCGCCAAACCGTAGTCTTTCAAGAATCCCAATTGATCTTCCGGCGGCAAGGCGGCAATCTCTGCCTCCAGCGGCGCGCAAAACGCCAGCAGGTCCAAGCCTTTGGTCTGGCAAACCTCGCGCAGTGAATCACATTTTTCGCCCAACGGATCGTCATCCCCCGTATTGGCCACCACCAGCAGGCGCTTCTGCGACAGGAAACCAAAGCTGCTGACCCGCTTTAATTCTTCGGCAGTCAATTCCACATCGCGCAATGCTTGGCCTTCCTCGATTGCAGCCTTACACGTCTGCAGCACCTCCAACTCTGGCAGGCTCTGTTTGAGACCGCGCTTCACCTCTTGCTCAATTTTTTCGATCCGCCGTTCGATCTTCTCCAGATCGGCCATTGCCAAATCCAGCAGCACCGAATCGAGCTGGGCGGCTGAGTCTAGCGGCTTGCCAGCCCCGTCCAACTCCCCAAACGACTGCACCACCAAGGCAAACGCATCGGCCTCTCCCAAAAAAGCGTTCATGGTCCCAAACCCGGTCTCCATGCCACCGGCAGGAAGCGCCACATCGACGAATGTCATTTCTGCAGGGACATATTTTTTGGGCTGAAACAAATCCCGCAGCACCGCCAAGCGCGCATCAGGCACCTTCACCGTCCCCAGCCGATGTGCCCCCTTGGACGCAAAATGCGGCCCCTCGGGGGTTTGGTTCAATGCATCGAACACGGCTGTTTTACCCGCCGAACGGGCACCAATCAGATATAACATCAAAGCTGCCATAATAAAAACCTCATAGAACCGGCGCAGATCGTCCCGGTGACCTGCGCTCAATTGGTTGGCCACTAGACCATACCCCGCCGCTCAACGCAATGCACTTTCCCCGCTTACCCACGACCGGGACGGGAGAAACCTCACCAATAGTAAAACGATTTACCTTTTTACTTGCCACCCCCCAGCCGCCCGGCTAGAGTGCGGCCAAATCGATCCGCCTGCACGTAGAGAGGAAGGTCGCACATGCCGGAATTTACAACCTGGTTGATGGTGGTGGCGTTGGGGATGTTGGCCTGGGACTGCCTGGAAGTGGGCAAGAACGACGCAGCCAACCTGATCAACGGCGTCTTTGGGGCACGTGTTTTGTCGCGCCGGGCGGCCATCTGGCTGGCGGGGGCCGCCGTGCTGCTGGGGGTCTTGTTTGCGGCACCCGTGATAGAAACCGCCCGCAATGGAATCTTTGATCCGGGTCGATTGAATTTGCACCAAGCGATGGTGGTCTATGTTGCAGCTTACATCGTGGATACCGCCCTGCTGCACACCTTCTCCGCCTACGGCATGCCGATCAGCACGACCGCCTCGCTGGTCTTCGAACTCGTTGGCGCCGCCCTGGGCGTATCGGTCTCGCTGGGTATCGTCCACTGGGGCAAGGTCAGTTCGGTTCTCAACGCCATTGCCCTCTCCATCCTGCTCAGCGGCATCGCCGGCTTCCTGGTCCAGCGCATGTTCCGCGCCGCCATCCGCAACGAACACACCGACCACCTGCGCATCCTGCTGCATGGTCCGTGGGTCGCCGGCCTGATGCTGACAGGCATGGCGTGGTTCATGGTGCTCAAGGGCATGATGGCCATTTCCTGCGTCAATGCCTTCCGCGAACACGTCGTAGAGCGCATGGGGACCGGCGCCTTCCTGCTGGTGGCTTGGGGCGCCATGACCTTGCTGGTCCATATGCTGGTCACGATTTTCCAGGAACGCCTGACCCGCCGCCTGTTTGGTATCCTGGCTATCCTCGGGATGCTCTGCCTCGCCTTTGCTTTTGGCCAAAACGACTTGGCTAACTGCGCCGCCCCCGGACTCTCCGCCTTCTGGCTGTGGAAGCACGCCGATATCAGTACTGCCGCCGCCACCCAGATGCCCATTCCCGTTTGGCTGCTGATAGCGGGGGGCATCTTAATGGTGCTGGGCATGGGCACCAAAAGTGCCCAGCGTGTTACCCGCGCGGCCGTCAATACCGGCAGCCAGTATGACCAAATTGCGCTCTACGCGCCCCGGTGGTGCCGCCGTCTGGCTGGCCTGCTGCTGCGTCTGCGTTCCGCCGGCCCGGAACTGGCGCCACCCGCGCAGGTAGACGACCACGGCAAGCGCGTCCACTTCGATCCCCTGCGCGCCGCCGTCATCATGTCCGTCAGCGCCAGCGTTATTGCCTTTGCTTCCAGCAAGGGCTTCCCCGTCTCGACCACCTATGTCACCTTTGCCGCCGTCATCGCCACCGGCATGGGCGACCGCACCATGGCCCGCGGCGATGCGGATCTCAAAATTGGCCGCGCCCTGTGGGTCGTGTTTAGCTGGTTTGGCGGCGGATTCCTGGCGCTGGTGGCGGCGGCCGCCACTGCCTGGCTCTTGCTCAAGGCTGGTCCCCTTGGACTCCTGATCGCATTGAGCGCTAATCTCATCCTGCGAACCATCATTTGGCACAAGGCCAACCGCCATGAACAACGCTACCACCCCCCAACCCCCACCAGGTGAAATAGATACAGGATGTTACAGGATTGGAAATGATGAAGGACAGCGGGGGAAAACGTGGCTCTCGTAGCGTGGACCTCCCGGTCTGCGCATCTTCCAGTTCTGTTGCACGACTTCTTCTGCTCGGCGCGGACCAGAGGTCCACGCTACGGGGAGCCCCTTCCCCTATCCGTGGTGGATATTCGACTGTTCGCCCTTTTTCCGACCGGGCGCGCCCAGCGGGCGCACCTACAGAAAAAAACCAGTCGCCTTGGTCTTCCGATCCAGCTCACAACACAACCATATGTTTCCCAGCCTCCCTTCCTATCCATGTCCATTAGCGTCCATCCGTGGTTGTTTCCCCTCCCTTCCCTCTTTGCGCCTTAGCGTGAGTCCGACTGATTGATCTGTTCCTGAGTTCTTGAGTTCAGATTCATTTTCCTCTTTGTCCTCCTTTTCCCAATCTGTGAAATCGGTGTAATCCGTGGTGGCTTTAATCCCTTTGGTTGCGGC
>JAVEUJ010000052.1:0-14530 GCA_034005635.1 Kiritimatiellia bacterium
AGATTAAGTCTCTGGCTGCTCTCGTCCGCTCCTGACAGGGCTGGCGCGACGTCGGAGAACGGCACGCACCAGCCACAGCAATACGGCCAGGTTGAGTGCACCCAATACGGCGGGAATCTGCAATGGGTGGGTATGCAGCAGCGCTACCCCCGCGACGTAGGCCAGCCCGGCGGGCACGAGAACAAAACTCTGCCGGAACTGGCGCTGGGCCATTTCGAAATTAAGCAACAAATAAGCCAGTGCGAGCGGCGCCATGGCCAGGACCATCGCGCGGGTCATCGTCGCGGCACTATCCGCGATTTCAGGCGACCAGGTGCCATAGAGGATGGTCCAGGGCAACGCGGGCCACACCAAACAAACGCCCACGGCGGCACCAATCAACAGGCCGGCATAGGCCAGCGCTTTTCCTAGCAACCGCCAACTGTCGTGGCTGAGGTCGCCCACGGACGACACCTTGGGGAACAGGGCGGTGGCAATGGGGACGGGCAAAAAGACGGCGGTACGGGCAATAATAGCGGCCTTAGCAAACAAGCCGGCAGTCTCGGCATCGAAATAGCGCTTAGCCAAAGCCGCATCGAGATTCATCAGCATGGCATAGCCGCCGAGGCACAGCAGCGCCGAACCAAGATAGCGGTAACTGCCGGGGGGGCGGCGCACGGCCGACCCTTTGGGCAGATGCAAGCTCAGCAGCGCCCCCACCCCCAGGAGCAACACCACCGCCACGCCGATCCCCTGTGCGGCCAGCGCGGCAGTGGCGGTGGCGGAAATACCCAGCGTAAACGCTGCGCCCAGAACCAGGCGCGTCAGCCCCCAGGCCTGCGGCGCCCAGGCCAGCCAGCCAAAAGCCTGCATCCCTTGCAACAGCCCGTAGAATAAATTCATCCACAGGCTGCCAGCCAGCACAACCAACGTCGTGACCATCAGCACCGGGCGTACATTCCAAAAGGCCGCCAAGGGTGCGCGGAACAGCCAGGCCCCCAGCACGATGACCGCCGACACGACCGTAAATACCATGGCCCAATGCAGGAAAAACGGCAGGATTTCATCGCGGCGCCCCGCGCGTTCACGAGTCGAAATAAAATGTGCCAGCGTGTTTTGCAACGCCAGCATGGGCGTGCTGACAGCCAGGATGATACCCAGCATGGCCACCAATGATCCATATTCCGCGTTGGACAGCACTTGCTCGCGCCCGACCACCATGTGGAAGGCGGCATTGCAAACCGCTCCGACCAGCGTACCGATCATCAGCAGCGTGCCGTGGCGGACCAGCCCTGATTCATCCCGGACTGTCAGTACGGATTTCATTGGGTATCGGGAGCCAATTCAATGACGCGTCCCAACAGGCGGTCATAGAGCGCCACCACCCAGCTTAGCGGCGAGTACAAGAGGCGCAGCCGAACAATCGCCAGCAGCATCTGGAACGATACCCGCCCGATCCGGAGTTTAGACCCGCCGACATCGCGCCAGGTCGTCGGAATTTCGACAATCCGGTAGCCCGCCCGGCGAGTCTTGAACAACATATCCACATCAAAGGCCCATTTAGTCAGACCGATGTGTGGCACGATCGCCCGCCAGGCTTGCGCCGTCATCAGCTTTGCCCCGCATTGGGTATCGGTGATGTGCAATTTGAACAGCTTGCGTACCAAAAAATTGAATACGCGCGAGACCATGCGGCGCGTCCAGGGCTGGCGCGGATGAACCACGGCCCCCGGCAGGCGGCGCGAGGCAATGATCAGCCCCGCCTCACCAATCTGGTTCACGAGGTCTTCGAATGCGGACGGGGGGGTGGCGCCGTCGGCATCCACAAATCCAATGAGATCGCCTTGAGCCCGCTCCCCCCCCACCATGATGGCCCCACCCTTGCCGATCGGCTCGGGTGTGACGCACATTCGCAACTGTGTAAAACGCGTCTGGAACTGCCGCACCACGGCGTCGGTGCGGTCTTTTGAACCGTTGACCGACACAATGATCTCAACTTGATCGTGGTAGAGGGCGGCGAAGTGGGACAGGTACGCCTCCAGCATCCCGCCGATGCGATCTTCTTCATTATACGCGGGAACAATAATCGAGAGCTTCATTTCGCGTCTGTTGCCGCCGGGGCCGCGACATCCTCGATCAGTTTGCGCTGCCAGATATCCAACACGGTGCTGGCTTGTCCAAAATTGAGCACGCTATCGACGTGGTCAAACCCCTCCTCCAGGATGGCGTCAAATGCCAGGCGGTCTTCGCGATCCACGTGCGCGACCTCTGGCGAGCGAATGGTGAGACTGTAACCGCTGAAGGCGGCAATGGGCGCATTGGTGGCCGTGACCAGCACGTCGCGCAGCATCTCGCGATTGAGCACGCCGAGTTTCTCCGCGCGTTCGCGCGACCAGTCGGGGTAATAACTGAAGGGCCCCATTTCAAGACCATGCGGCACCGGCAGTCGCGCCTCGACTGCCAGATAGGTGTCCTGGGTCAGCAGTTCCGTGCCTTGCTTGGCCAGGGTCAGTTCCCGCACCCAGCGGCCCATGTCCTGCAACTGGGCCACCGGACTTTGATCACGCAAACGCCACCAGATGCGGTCGCGGCCGGCGACAAACCATCCCTGCGCCAGCGGTGACGAAAAGGCATACAGGGAGCACACCAGCCACAAGCCAGTCAGAATGGCCAAACGTCGCGCGCTGCGAACTCGCATGGCGCAGCCCGCGAGAGAACGGACTTCCATCCGCAACCACCAGCGGGCCGCCGTGGCTGCCAGCGCGGCGCAGAAGATCAAATACACCGGGACTTGATAATCATCATAGGGAAACGGCGCAACCAGATGTACCAGCGCCAGGACCACCACCACCACCCACAGGAACGAGTTGAAACAGGGTGCAATGTCGTCGGGAGGCGCTTCCGGAGGCGGAGCCTCCGGGCCGCAAGCGGGGGGTCGACGACAGGTCACCGAGCGCAAGGCGGCAAACAATAAAAATAGACTAATGATCGCGGCCGGGAAATAGGCCTGAGTCAGTCGGGCCAAACAGCCCGCCTTATAGGCCAATTGCATGGCCCAGGGGCCGGCCTCACGCAGTGTGTGGTACTCCAAGATGCCAAAGCGGAATCCGTCCTGACCGATCGCCATGAACGGCAGCAGCGTCAGTGCCAGGCCCAAGCCCCCGCCCAGCGCAAAATCCAGCCAGGCCCACGACTTAAGCCGTTTGCGACAGAGCAGCAGATAGCCTCCCCCCAACGCCAGTGCTGCTCCCAGAGAAATCCGCGTGGCCGCCGCGCAGGCCAGCAGGAAGCCGGAAGCCGCTGCGGCCCGAAAGGCACGGCGCGGCCCCACAAACGAGAGCATTACCAGTCCGGCGGCCAGGAACATGCCCGACAAGGCATAGGTTTTGACTATCGTGGTGAAATAGGACTGGTGGAGATTGATCGCGGCCAAGATGAAACAAATGCCGCCGGTGAGGCGCTGGGCGCGGCGCGGCCCGGTGCGCATTGCCAACCAGACTGCCGCCAGCAGGCTCAGGGCCCCGAAGAACCCAGTCACCGCACGGCCCCCCGCCACGCCAAAGCGCTCGATCCAATCATACGCCAGGGAATACACCACCGGCATGAGCGGGGGCTGGGTAAAGGCAAAATCTCGGTAGGGCAGATGTCCTTGCCGAATCTGCCCCGCGGCGTACAAGTACCAGCCTTCGTCTTGATTTAATTCCCCCATCCACAAATTCATTCCCGCCATCCCCAGCCAGGTTGCCGCCACCACCAGGACCAGGATCAGATGTCCCCAGCGCCAGGCTCGGGTGTCTGATTTTTCTGCGTGTACAGTTGCTTCCATATGGGACGCCAGTTTCTCCAAACCACTCCCCTCCCGCAATCTCAAAATAGACGCCATCCCAAAATGGAACAGGAACAGCGACACAGATGGGAGACCAATCTGGAACTCAGGAAATCAGGGAAAGGGAACAGACGAATAGTCGATTTTCTAACAGCCGACCACGGATGACATAACGGGGCATAGCCGCAACCAAAGGCATTAAAGCCACCACGAATTACACCGATTTCACAGATGGGAAAAGGAGGGAAAAGAGGAAACTGAATCTGAACTCAGGAAATAATAACGGAGAAGATTAACTACGAAAAGCGCGAAAAGGGACGGCTTTCCTGTAGGTGCTCCCGATCGAGCAGGAGAAGCCGTGCAACAAAACTGGAAGATGCGCGGACCGGGAGGTCCACGCTACGAGAGTATCGTTTTCCACAGTGTGGTCCCGCATGCGCGGGATCTTCCATAGCGTGGAAAAATCGCAAAATAGTTTTCCATAGCGTGGAAAACTCATCGCCTGTTTTCCCTCGCTGTCCTGCATCATTTCTAATCCTGTAACATCCTGGTAAAAAGTGAGAATTGCAACGCCAACTTTCGGTCTTTTCCTTAAACTCAGATCGATGAGAGTAATAGCCAGCTACGGATATCGCTGATTCCGCGGAGGGGAAGATGGGGGGAAGTCGTCTCACCCAAGACGCAAAGATGCCAAGGAGGGGATACTGTTCACTATTCAAACATTTTAAGATTGGTTTCACTGGCGTCTTGTGTAAATCCGACTGATTGATCTGTTCATGAGTTCTTGAGTTCAAATTCATTTTCCTCTTTGTCCTCCTTATCTCAATCTGTGAAATCGGTGTAATCCGTGGTGGTCTTCTCTTCTTTGGTTGCGGCTAAGCCGCGCCGTGCCTTTGTGAGAACCCATCTGATTTCCCCCCTTTCGTGAGTTCTTGAGTTCAAATTCATTCTGACTTAAAAATTGAATATTGCTTTCCCTTTGGCGGCTTGGCGCCTTGGCGTGAGACGGCTTTCCCACCTGTTCTTTCCTGAGTTCCAGAGTTCCAGAGTAAGTCTCTGGATGCTTCCAAAAACTGGTTCTACCCCCTGAAAACTGGATATTGAGTTGCACTTTCTTCTTTCTCATTGCATATTCGAGAGCTATGAGCACAACTTCGTTCCCTCCAATCCCCGTCGACCGCCTCGAAGAATACTCCTCCGCGGCCACCCTGTCCGATATGGAAATTTTTATTTTTCCCAACCTGTTCTTTCCGCTGGTGCTGGCCAATTTGATGTCGCCGCGCATCTGGAAGTGGCGGAAAGATCCGTGGTTTGCCAACTTCGCCAAGTTGACGCCCTACCGGCGCATCCAGCGGCTGAAGCAGTACATCATGGATAACTACGCATTTAATCTCGATCTCGAGACCTGGGGTCTGACCACGCAGGAACGGGAACTCGAGCGGTTTACACCCTTCATGGACCGCGAGACCATTTCCCGCAGCAATGCGCTTTTTGGCTATGAAGGCGACCGGTTCTACTTTGATCTGGATATCCGCCGTCACTTCGGCCTCGACAAATACACCAGCAACGTCATCCCTTACTGGAAGACGGAGACGGTGGAGGCGATGGACGCTTTCCGCTTTCTGCCCGGTCACCAGCAGGGCGCCGGCGAATGTGTCTCGCTGTCTACGCTCTATGCCGCGGCGCTCTACATTTTGTGCGAGATCCCGCTGGATGACATTTTTCTGGTTGCCACTCCCCTGCATTCGCAGAATTTCGTGGACATCAACGACGGTATCCTGACCAATAACCGGCGGCTAGTGACCAAAAACATGTGGTTCAACGGCACTGAACTGAGCACCAAGGCCCGGCGCGCCCTTGAAAACGAACAAATCACCATGGTGGCGCACAGCACGGGGTGGATCCATACGGTGTATCCGCAGGCTGGTATCGACCAGGCGGCCTATGAGCATTTCCGCAAGCGGCTCAGCGACTTTTTGAGCGTCGCGGTCTCGCCGGAAATCCTGTTCAATTTTCTGCGCCAAAACCCTGAACGGCAGCGCTGTTTTCAAATCGAGCATGAGCGGTTCGGCCGCCGCAGCTGGATCCCGGCTGAAAAGGCCTATGCCTATGAGAATTCATGTCCCTACAAAGTTTCCGACCGAACGCGCGACAAACTGCTGGCCGAAATGGATAGCGATGATTTCTTCCCTGAGCCGCTACCTAATCGTATCCCGCTGAATAAATTTGACGACTACTTCCAGCACAACAGCATTGACCTGGAGAAGGAAGAGGACCGCCAAAAGCTTGGCCAGGAATTCCACTGTTATCATACCGACACCTGCGAAGTGATTCGCGAACTGCACGCCTTCTGCCACTTGGAGCCACGCTGGCCTGACGCCAATGGCGGCAAAATATTTAATCCCGGACCGCGCATCGATCTGCCCATTGGTCTGACGCGCGAGGAACTTATCTCGGCACTTGAACGCCAACGTCACGACAACCCGGCGGCGGACCTCGCCTTCTACGTGGGTCGCGACCTCGCCCGCACCGATCCGCGTCCATTCTTTCAGGCCGCCATCGAGCGCTCACCCGTGTGTATTGAAGAAACACGCACGATGGATATCCCCATGATTGTGGGTAGCCTGCGCGAGATGGTCGGCGAGTCTATTTACGACGACACCCGCGCGGCACAACCCGATGAAGTATGGAATACCCGACGTGGCGATGGCTTCGAGAAAGCCCTCACCCTGGCGGCCATTCTCCATTCCCGTCAACCCAAGGTGAGCTTCACCATCCGCACTGATGGTGAAAATGCTACGCTATCCTTCGCTGACGAGACCTACATCTTTCCCACTCGTCACACAATCGCGCTCGCGCTGGAGTGGCCAATTCCGTCTAACTAGGTTGGGTCCGCCTGATTCCGTCCCGTACAGTTCTTGTTGAACGGGCAGTTTTCGCAACCGATTTCACAACCAATTGTGCCCGGCTTCCGGTCCTTCTGCTTCCGCCATTGGCGGTACATGCGGATTCCCAACCAGGTCAAGGCAACGGCTACGACCACTCCCACAGCGATCCAGTCCGCCCAGTGTGCACTCATGTCAGGCCACTCCCCATCCCCAGGCCATGCCGGCTTGGTAGACGATAAAAGTGGCTAGCCAGGCGATCGCCGTCATGCCGATAAGCATCCCCAGGGCCCAGCCCCAGGAGTCGGTTTCCCGTTTAGTCACCGCAATGGTGGCCATGCAGGGGGCGCTCAACAGACAAAACAACATCATGGCGATTCCCTGTAAGGGAGAGTACTGCTCGCGCAGGGTCCGCCGCAGACTGTCCGGTTCGTCGTCAACGCTGCCCAGCGAAAATACGATCCCCATCTGAGCGACAAATACCTCCTTGGCCGCGAAGGCGCCAACCAGCGCCGTACTCACACGCCAATCAAAACCCAGCGGTTCCACAACGGGTTCCAGCGCACGGCCCATCCGGCCGATGGCGGTGTATTCTAGGCGCTCTGCCTGTTGACTCGCCTCCAGTGCCGCCGTGTCAGCAGGGGTCGCCGCCTGAGCCAGGGCGGCGGCATAGTCGCGCGAGAAGTCGGTCCGCCGCGGAAACGTCCCCAGCGCCCACAGCAAAATGGAGATCGCCAGAATCACCGTGCCCGCTTTTTGCAAGTACATCCAAGCGCGATCCCACATGTGAATGGCCACGGAACGCCCGGTGGGAAACCGGTAAGGCGGCAGCTCCATCACAAATGGTGCGCTATCGCCGCGCAGCACCGTTCGGCGCAGCAGACGCGCCATCCCGATCGCGACCAGAATGCCGGACATGTACAGGCTCCATAGGACCCACCCGCGCCACACGGGTGCGAAAAAAGCAGGAATCAAGAACGCATAGATCGTCAAGCGCGCACCGCACGGCACAAAGGGCGCTACCATGATCGTGGTAAACCGATCCCGGCGGCTCTCCAACATTCGTGTTGCAAGAATGGCTGGTACCGTGCAACCGAGGCCAATCAGCATAGGAATGAAGCTTTTCCCATGCAGCCCCATTTTATGCATCAGTCGGTCCATCAGGAAGGCCACTCGGGCCATGTAACCGGTATCCTCCAGGAAGGCAATTCCCAGAAATAAGAACAGGATATTGGGCAGGAACGAAATGACCCCGCCGACGCCCCCAATGATCCCATCCACCACCAGAGACTGCAGCAGCGGGGCTGCTCCCGCAGGCCATATGGCCACGACATATTCCGCCAGCCAACTCAGGCCACGTTCAATCCACTGCATGGGCGGCTCGCCCAACGCAAACACCAGGTTAAACAGTGCCCACATCAGCACCACAAAGATTGGCAGGCCCCAAATACGATGCAGTAAAATGGCATCAATGCGCATGGTGCGATCCCGGCGCACATGATGGGCCTTGCCCTGATTGGCTTCCCGCGCCACACCCAGAGCGAATCCATAGCGGGCCTCGGCCAGCTGCACGTCCACCGGGCGCCCGCCCCGCTTTTCGAGGCGCGCCGCTTCCTGCCGCGACGCAACCACGGCCTCAGCCGGGGCGTGCGGATCATCCAGACCATCGAGCAGGGCAATGGATCGACGGCGGGCCGAGACCGCATCATCGCCCTCAAATTTTTCGGCCATGGCCATAATCGACGACTCGATATCCAGGCCGTAGTTCACCCGTCCGGCACACGCTTGGCCTGCGTCGGCCACCTGCAAGGCGGCGACCAGCAGATCCTTCACTCCATCGCCATTGCTGCCATTGGTCGCCACCACGGGACCGCCCAGCAAACTGGCCAGCAACTCTTCATCAAACTGCAATCCGTTGGCCGCGGCCTCATCGCTCATGTTCAGAGCGTAGGCCACCGGAACCCCCATCTCCGTTAACTGCGCCGTCAGATGCAAATTTCGCTCAAGATTGGTGGCGTCCAGCACTTGAATCACGACATCCGCAGATCCCGAAAGAATCTCATCGCGGGCAATGACTTCCTCAGGTGAGGATGCCAGCATGCTGTATACGCCCGGCAAATCCACCAACTCAATGCGGATGCCGTTGTGCACAAAATTGGCCGACTTCTTTTCTACGGTCACCCCGGGATAATTGCCCACATGCTGATGGGCGCCGGCCATCCAGTTGAACACGCTGGACTTGCCGCTGTTGGGATTACCCGCGAGCAGGATAGTGCGACTCCGCACCATTTTGGCCGAGCCACCGGTCATGTGAGTTTGCTCCTCATACGAGACCCGGGCGCCATTTGACGCGAATTTTGGCCGCTTCTGCCTTGCGCATGGACAGGCGGTAGCCGCGCACCTCTACCGCGATGGGATCGCCCAGCGGCGCCACACGCTCCACGGCAATCAGCACGCCGGGAGTCACCCCCATTTCCACCAAGCGTTTGCGCAGCGAATGAGGCACATCGAGGGACATCACGACCCCGCGAACACCCTGCGGCAGCTCATCCAAGCCAGATTCGACCCCCGGCGCACGCTCACCCTTGGCTGCCTCGCGCGCCAATTTCCATTTGGCCAACATACCTGGATGATCACGCAAAAAGGTACCCAGCAGCCCCATGCGATCCAGAACCAGGGGCGTCGCGTCATGTTCCATGCCACAGGCCGCCACCTCTGCTTCAACCTGCGTCAACCCGAGGGTTTCCGTGAAGAATCGTCGCAAAGAAACGTGGCGCCCCGCGATGTCTTCGGCCACCTGGCGGCCTTTAGGCGTTAACCCCACCGCTCCGTAGGGTTCGTAATCAACTAACCCTTGTTCCGTCAACGATTTCAGTGCGGCCGATACCGTCGAAGGCTGCACATTGAGCGCCTGAGCAATGTCGCCCGTCCGAGCGCCGCGCGGTGTCTCTGACAGCCGCAAAA
Organism: Kiritimatiellia bacterium; assembly: GCA_034005635.1. Taxonomy (GTDB): domain Bacteria; phylum Verrucomicrobiota; class Kiritimatiellia; order CAIQIC01; family Lenti-01; genus JAAZFE01. The sequence goes on from JAVEUJ010000052.1 coordinate 9,655, forward strand.
TGGTCTCGAGATAGTCTTCTGCTTTTGCGCTCAATCGTTCGATCTTCATGGCCGCCTTTTTGTGTCCCCGTGAATTGTTTGGGACCTAAAACAATATCACAGCTTCAAACAAAGTAAAGAAATCGGAGCGGGCCGCGCGTGATAAGTGGAAAGGAGGAAACGTCGGGTTTTCACAGAGACACAGGGGGCCGAGATTCGAGATCGGAGATAAGGGGAGCCTGTCTGGTCATGGTGAACGTAGTCGAACCATCTCGGAGATCCCTCGACAGACTCCATGCTATGGAAAACTCGGCTCTCGTAGCGTGGACCTCCCGGTCCGCGCCTCTTCCAGTTCTGTTGCGCGGCTTCTTCTGCTTGGCGCGGACCAGAGGTCCACGCTACAGGGAACCCCTTCCCCTATCCATGTAATCAGTGTAATCCGTGGTGGTCTTAATCCCTTTGGTTGCGGCTCTGCCGCGCGGTGAAACTCTGCTTGCCCGCCGTAGCCTTGGCGAAGGTGGGTGCTCTCTGTGGTAAAAATGGCTGTTCAGCGTTTTTCCAATCGGACGCGCCCAGCGGCGCACCTACAAGAAAACCGTCTCCCGTCTCTTCTCCTTGTTTCACGCATGTCGCGCCATTCGTAGTTTGGCTGTTCGGTTGTTTCGGCTGACCACGTTGACAGAGCAGGCCGGCAAGGGTACGGTGTGACCTCCTATGAAACTCACCCCCCTACCCGCTGATTACCATACGCATACGTATCTTTGCCGCCATGCCAGTGGCACCCCCCTCGAGTACGCTCAGGCGGCGGCGGCCCGCGGAATCGTCGAGATCGCCTGCACCGACCATATCCCCTTTCCCAACGATCCGACGCCATCCATCCGCATGCCCGACGAGGACTTTACCACCTATCTGGCTATGGTCCGCGAAGCCCAAACGGCCGCCCCCTGCCGGGTTCTGCTGGGGATTGAAGCTGACTACCAACGCGATCTGGTTCTGGGCCACATCCAAGCCGTTCTCGACCGAGCCGATTTCGACATTGTGCTCGGCTCGCTTCATACGGGACCCTTCTGGAATCTCACGCCGGGAGATCCGACCGCCACGCCGGAATTCATCGAGCAGATGAACCGTACCTACTACCTCCGTGTGGCTGAACTGGCCCGCGCCGGCCTCTATGACGTCTGTGCCCACTTCGATATCGTCAAGCGCTGCGGTATCCATGCCCCTGAATCCCTGCTGAAGGAAATTGTCCCGCCCGCCCTCGACGCCGTCGCCGCCGCCAACATGGCCATCGAAATTAACACCAGCGGATTCGATCATGGCGCCGCGGAAGCCTATCCATCGCTGCTCATCCTGGGCATGATGCAGGAGCGCGGAATCGCCATAACATTCGGCTCCGATTCCCACGACCCCACCCAGATCGGCCGTCATTTTGAGCAAGCGATTGCCCTCGCCCGCGCCGCAGGCTACACCCACCGTGCTGAATTCCGCCGCCGCAAGAGGACGCTAGTTCCGCTGGAGGGTGGAGAAGGCTGAAGACGATAGGCTGGTGGCCGAAGTCTGAAAACCAAAGACTGAAGATGTTCAAGACGAGGCGCCGAGATGAAAACGGCCGGCACGGGGATGTGCCGGCTCCAGTCTGAATCCTGAATCCTGAATTCTCTCTTGAATCAGTCTGTGCGTTTCGTCACTTCCACGAGGTGGTAGCCGAACTGGGTCTTGACCGGACCCTGAACCACGCCCACGGGCGCGCTGAAGACCACTTCGTCGAATTCCTTGACCATCTGTCCTGGCGAGAATGTTCCCAATGCGCCGCCATCTCTACTCGATGGGCACGAAGAATGCTTTTTCGCGAGTTCGGCGAAATCGCCGCCTTCGGCAATCTGTTTCTTGAGATCGTTGCATTGAACTTCGGTGCTGACGAGAATATGTCGGGCGGCGGCTTGGGCCATTTGAATCTCCTGAGTATGGGGTTGAGCGACCTACCATACCTGGTTGGAATCAAACATCAAGCCTGCACGCCACATGGTGCAAAAAAGCCCCCGCACGATCGTGCGGGGGCGTGCCTCATGGGTTAGGCTTACCAGTGGGCAATGAAGCGCTCGATGACCGGTGTCCAGCCCAGCAGGACCGGAGCAATGACTAGCGACACCACGCTCATCAGCTTCATCAGGATGTTCAGCGAAGGACCAGCGGTGTCCTTGAATGGATCACCCACAGTATCGCCGACCACAGCCGCCTTGTGCGCAGGACTACCCTTGCCACCGTGCGCGCCGCCTTCAATGTGCTTCTTGGCGTTGTCCCAGCAGCCGCCGGCATTGCTCATGAAGAGCGCCATTAGCACGCCTGAGGCCGTTACGCCCGCCAGCAAGCCACCCAGCATCTCCTTGCCGAAGATGAACCCAACGCCCACGGGAGTCAGAATGCCCAAGAGGGCCGGGACAATCATTTTCTTGAGGGCGGCGGCCGTCGAAATGTCCACGCAGCGCGCATAGTCGGCCTTGGCGCCTTCCTTGCCTTCCAGCAGGCCGGGGATGTCCCGGAATTGGCGCCGCACTTCCTCGACCATGGCGAAGGCGGCCTGCCCGACGGCTTTCATGGCGAAGGCCGAGAACAGGAAGGGCATCATGGACCCGACCAGCAGCCCGGCCATGACCTTCGGATCGGTCACATCAATGACCTTCAGATCTACGGTCTCGCGGAACGCGGCAAAGAGCGCCAACGCCGTCAGCGCTGCGGAACCAATAGCGAAGCCCTTGCCGATGGCGGCGGTGGTATTGCCCACCGCGTCGAGCTTGTCGGTGCGCTCCCGGACTTCCTTCTCAAGGTGCGCCATTTCGGCCAAACCACCCGCATTGTCAGCGATGGGGCCATAAGCGTCTACCGCCAGTTGGATACCGGTGGTCGCCAGCATGCCCAACCCGCCCAAGGCAATCCCGTAGAGACCGGCGGAGTAGTAACAGGCAATGATTGCTACGGACAAGACCAGCACGGGCATCGCCGTCGAAACCATGCCCACGCCCAGGCCAGCGATGATGTTGGTGGCCGCTCCGGTCTCGGAGGCATCCGCCACGCTGTTGGTAGGCCCTTTGCCTTCCGCGGTATAATATTCAGCCAGCATCCCGATCACAGCGCCCGCCGCCAACCCCACCACCGTCGCCATAAACACGCCGTTCGGGGTCAGGTTCAGGTCTCCGACAAGAGCCGAGGGAATGGTGAAGTGCGCCGGCAGCATCCACTTGCAAATGAAGTATGTGGCCACCGCCATAATGATGCAGGCACCGAATGTTCCCTGATTCAGCGCCGTCTGCGGATTGCCACCTTCTTTCGTTCGCACGAAAAAGGTCCCGGCAATCGAGAACAGAATGCCCGCCCCGGCAATCACTAGCGGAAGCAGAACAAACTTGATGTCCCAGCCGCCGCCGACCTTGATGGTGGCGCCCAGCACCATGGCCGCCACAATGGCGCCCACATAGGACTCAAAGAGATCGGCGCCCATGCCGGCCACATCGCCGACATTGTCGCCCACGTTGTCGGCGATTACCGCCGGGTTGCGAGGATCATCCTCGGGGATGCCGGCTTCGACCTTGCCGACCAGGTCGGCGCCCACGTCGGCCGCTTTGGTATAAATACCGCCGCCCACACGGGCGAACAGTGCAATCGAACTGGCGCCCATCGAGAAGCCTGCCAAAATGGGCAGAATGGTATGTTTGATACCCGCCAACTCCCATCCGCCGCCATCAGCCTGGATGCCGTAGTACTTGAGCAAGACCAGCACGGTGATCGTGAGCCCCATCAGGCCCAGCCCCACCACGCTCATCCCCATGACCGTACCGCCGGAAAAGGCTACTTGCAGGGCCGCCGGCAGGCTGGTCCGAGCCGCATTCGTGGTGCGCATGTTAGCGGCGGTCGCTACTCGCATACCAAATAGCCCCGCCAGTGCAGAGCAAAAGGCGCCAAACACAAAGGCCATGGAGACCCAGCGCACGGGGCCGGCGTTCATCCATGCCAGCAAGATCGCCACGATCACCACGACCACGGCTATCGCTGTATATTCGCGTTTCAGGAAAGCCATGGCGCCTTCGCGAACGGCGGCGCCGATTTCCTGCATTCTTTCCGTCCCTGGATCTTGACGGTTGATCCATTGCGTCTTCCACCAAGCAAAAACTAGAGCGGCCAGCCCCGAAGCCAGCGCCAAATACAGCAAATTATGTGTCGTCATACTCAGTCATTCCTCCGGTTGTGATTTCCAACAGCAAGAGGGTAGGGAATTCTCGCGGCTTCTGTCAAACCCCAAGCTGAAGGCCCTGCCGGATAATTATGGCTACCTGCACGTGTGAACTTTCCCCCAAAAAAAATTAAAAGCCCTGTTTACCGCCGCGCTCACTCACATCAAGTCAGCCGGTTCCCCCCCAAACAAAATCTGTAATCCGATCCACAGCGAGGCCCGTGCCTTGTAGTCGTCTTCCTTGGCAAAGTCCAACTGCGGCGTCAGTTTGTAATAGATCCATTTTTTATAAAGCGCGCCGCGATAGGTCAGATTCAGTATGGCATCGTCCCAGTACAGTTGCGAATGCTTCATGTGCGGGAACAAGCTCGCCTGCGTCATCCACCCCCGCTTGTGATCCGAGCGATACCACGCATAGCGCACGGTTTGCTCGAATTCCAGCCCCCCCGTCTGCTCTGTCGATCGCTCTGCCAACCGGAACTGGAGGGCTTGATTTTTCTTGGTGGGCCGGGTCCACACCACCGTGGTCATCTGCCCAAAGCCGTCGTCGCTGTAGTAGAATCCCCGCGGCCGCAGCACCCACTCTCCCCCCAGCCCGGGATACACCCAGCGCCATTCCACATCCGCATACAGCACCGGCCCCGAACTGCGCAGTCGCCCCCCCCCCCCGCC
>JAVEUJ010000053.1:0-14488 GCA_034005635.1 Kiritimatiellia bacterium
CTCGACATTCAATTTGATAAACGCGCGATTCGACTGGATGCGGCACGGCGGCGGGTGGGGTTTGCCGACGGGACAGATGTCGGCTACGACGCGCTGCTGTCCACGATCCCCTTGCCGGAACTCATCGCGATGGCCGTGGATGCACCAGCCGATGTCCGAGCAGCAGCCGCCAAGTTGCGTTCTCTCCGGCAATACTGTGTGAACTTGGTGGTAGACCGTGTTGGCCTTAGCGCGGCCAACTGGTTCTATATCTATGACTCGGATGTGGCGGTGTCGCGAGTATCGTTTCCGTTCTCGCTGTCGGGAGAAGAGGTGGATCGCACGGCGATCCAGGCGGAAATCTTCCTGCCGGGCGATGCCCGGCCAGATGAGGATACGCTGCGGGACCAAGCCGTGGCGGATATGGGGCGGATACTGAAATTCGAAGCTGCCGATGTGCTGGCGGCGGAAATTCGCTGCTATCCGCACTCCTATGTCGTCTCTGATCTAAATCGAGCCCCAGCCGTTGCCCATGTGCGCGATTGGCTGCGGGAGCAGGGAATCGAAACAGCCGGCTTGTTTGGGTCCTGGCATTACCTGTGGTCTGACCGGGCCTATGCCAGCGGGCAGGCGGCGGCCCGAACCTTAGAAGAACTTCCATGAAGATTTCCTTTCTGGTTCCCGATTTGGGCTGGCCGATTGTGGGAATTGCCGCGCGTATGGCGCAGTATCTGGTCGGTATCCATGACGTAGAAATCGTTGGACCCAGCCTGTGGGGGGGGGCTAATGCCATGTATTCGGCAGAATTTAGCTATCGGCAGGTGGATTGTCCGCGGATCTACCGCTATCCGGAGTATTTTCGTGAGGTGCGCAAACTATCGCGTGCATTGCAGGGCGATGTGGTGATTGCCATGAAAGCGTTTGGCAGTACCTTGCCGGCGGCGTTGCGAGCCAAGCGGGAGCGGGGTTGCCGGGTGGTGGCGTATTTGGACGAGTGGGATGGCGCGGTCGCGGCGTCGTGGAGCCCGATGGAACACATCCGCCAATGGGCGCGCGATTGGATGCATCCGTGCAATAATGTTCATGTGCCGCGGATGGAGCGCTTGCTGCCCCAATGCGATCTGCGGCTGGTAACTACGCGATTTTTGGAGCGTAAATTTAACGGGACGCGATTTCCGATTGGCGTGGATACGGACCGCTTTCAGCCCCAGGACCCGGTGCGAGTCGCCGCGCTGAAGGATCGACTGGGGCTGAACGGGATGACACTGGCGGTGTTTGGAGGGATTGTACGGCAGCATAAAGGGGTCGAAGTCTTTGCCGAGGCACTGGCGCGTCTGGAGCGGGACGACGTGCGTCTGGTGATTCTGGGGCCGCAGAACGAGCATGTCCGCGCTATGATGGCCCATCCGGTTTATGGGCGAATGGTGGTGTGTCCGGCAGTGGATGGGCCTTCTACACAGGCCATCCATCATGATATGCCGCTATATTTGGGGCTGGGAGATGTGCTGGTGGTGCCGCTGACAGATTCCCTGCTGGCGCAGAGTCAGATGCCGTGCAAGGTGTTTGAAGCCATGGCGATGGGCAAGCCCATCGTGGCTACCGCGATTTCCGATTTGCCGGAAGTGCTGGAAGGATGCGGCCACCTCGTGGAACCGGGGCGAGTAGAGGCCGTGGCGGAAGCCATGGCCAATCTGCTGGATGATTTGGACGATGCCCGGGAACTGGGGCTTCGGGCTCGGGCACGTTGCGTGGCTCATTATGGAGCCGATACCAGCCGCCGGCTTCTACTGGATTTGTTGGCCTCATTCCAATAAATTACCGCGAGTCGAGACGATGGGCGGGTTTTGCTGGACGGGGAAAGGGGGGGGCGCTAGCATGCTCGATCTATGGAATTGTTGATTGATAAGGCTAAGAAGTACAACGGTAGCGTGGTGTTGCCAGAGGGGCAGGACCCGCGCGTGATGAAAGCGGCGGCGGAAATTGTCCGCCTCGGATTCGCACGCGTGTCTGTGCTGGCGACTCCGGCCGAGGCGCAGCAGGCCTGCGCGGCGGCAGGGGTGATCCCGTCCGGATTTGAAATCATTGATCCCACCAATCCCCCGTGCCGGGAAGAATTGGTGGCGGCCTATCACCGCAAGCGGGCGAGCAAGGGTCTGACGGAGGAGCAAGCGCGCACCGCCTTGAAAAACCGACTGTATGTGGGTGCCATCATGATCGAAACCGGCTATGCGTCGGGCATGGTGGCGGGTAGCCTTGCCTCGACGCCGGACATGCTGCGAGCGGCCTTTCATTGCGTGGGCACGGCGCCGGGAATCAAGACGGCCAGCAGTTGTTTTTTGTTGCGGTTGCAGACGCCGACGATCGCCGGCGAGAGCACCCTGTTATTTGCTGATTGCGGCGTGAATCCGAATCCGACGGCCGAACAGTTGGCCGAGATTGCGATGTCGACGGCGAAAACGCATCGGGCCCTGATCGGAACGGTGCCGCGAATTGCGCTGTTGAGTTTCTCAACACGCGGCAGCGCCAAGCACGAGCTGGTGGACAAAGTCGCCATGGCTACCCGGCTGGCACGGGGATTGGCCGCGACAGCGGACCCCGAAATTGTGCTGGACGGCGAACTGCAGACGGATGCAGCGATTGTACCCCAGGTGGCAGCGCAAAAGGCGCCCGACAGTCCATTGAAAGGTGCCGCCAACATCCTGATCTTTCCCGATTTGCAAGCGGGCAATATCGCGGTGAAGCTGGTTGAACGTTTGGCGGGGGCAATTGCCCTGGGGCCGGTCCTGCAGGGATTAGCTAAGCCGGTGAATGATTTATCACGCGGGTGCAGCGCTGCCGATATCGTGGGGGTGGCGGCGGTGACCATGTGCCAGGCAGCGGCCATGGGGGTTCCCGCGCACGTTGCCAAAACTGGTACCACGGCGTCGGCGGTCGAGCCCTGTACCGCGGGGATTTTGTCGGACGAAGAGATTGAAGCCATTGCGCGCCGTGTGGCGCAAGATTTGCTGGCAAGTCCGTCACTGGCGCAAGCCTTGCGTGGAATGTAAGAGGAGCAGCTCATGAAGCCAATCGATTGGAACAACTTGGGATTCGCCTATCTGGACACCAACTGTCACATTCGGCATGTCTGGAGGGACGGCGCTTGGGACGAAGGCGAACTGGTGGAATCGCCGTATCTCAACATTCACATTGCAGCAACCGCCCTGCACTATGGCCAGGCCGCCTTCGAAGGCTTGAAAGCCTTTCGGCGTAAAGATGGCAAAGTCAGCCTGTTCCGTCCTGAAGAAAATGCCAAACGCATGGCGATTACCGCGCAGCGCACCTGCATGGCTGAAGTGCCGGAATCACTGTTTGTTGAGGCGTGCCAGCGTGTGGTGAAAGCGAACCTCGAGTTTGTGCCGCCCTACGGGACTGGCGGGTCGCTATATGTGCGCCCGTTGCTGATTGGCAGCGGGGCTCAGATTGGCGTGGCACCGGCGGACGAGTATACCTTCATCGTGCTGGTAACACCGGTGGGTGCGTACTACAAGGGCGGCTTGCAGGCCGTGAAGGCGATGGTGCAGGATGAGTATGACCGAGCCGCACCTCGCGGCACGGGGCACATCAAGGTTGGCGGCAACTATGCAGCCGGCTTATATCCGCACATCGAGGCCAAGAAAAAAGGCTACCCCGTGGAGCTCTATCTCGATCCGAAGGAGCACAAGTGGATCGAGGAATTTTCGACAAGTAACTTTGTGGCGATCACCAAGGACGGAACTTACGTGACGACGAAGTCCAGTTCCATCCTGCCGAGCATCACGAATCTGACGTTACAAGAGATCGCGGCAGACTTCGGAATTCCGGTGGAGGTGCGTCCTGTGGCATTTGACGAAGTGACGAATTTCGCCGAAGTGGGGGCGTGCGGCACCGCCGTGGTGATTACCCCGGTGTATCAGATCGAGCGGGAAGGCCAGGTCTACAAGACCGGGCCTGAAATTGGATGCGGTCCGGTTTTGGAGAAGCTCTATAAGACGGTGCAGGGCATCCAGTATGGCGAACTGCCGGACACTCACGGCTGGAACGTAGATGTTGACTGAGCCGTCCATGATGACCCTCGACCAACAATTGGCGCATGTCACGGCGCGCTGCGTCGATCTGCATAGTGCAGAAGAATTGAAGGCGCGTCTGGCGAAGTCCATCGCCACACAAACCCCGTTACGCATTAAAATGGGCGCAGACCCGTCTGCGCCCGATCTGCATCTGGGCCATTGCGTGGTGCTCAATAAACTTCGTAATTTTCAGGATTGCGGTCATACGGTGGTCTTCATCATCGGCGACTTTACGGGCATGATTGGCGATCCCTCGGGCAAGTCGGTTACCCGCCCACAGTTGTCTAAGGAGCAGGTGCTGGAGAATGCCAAAAGCTATCAGGACCAAATGTTCAAAATTCTCGATCCGGCGCGGACCGAGGTGCGCTTTAATTCGGAGTGGTTTGGACCGATGGGCTTCGAGCAGGTCATCCGCTTGAGCACGCATGTGACGGTGGCGCAACTGCTGGCGCGCGACGATTTTTCAAAGCGCTATGCGGCTAATCAGCCAATTTCTCTGGTGGAGTTTCTCTATCCGCTGGTGCAGGCCTACGATTCGGTAATGGTGAAGGCCGACGTGGAAATTGGCGGCACCGATCAACTCTTCAACCTGCTGCTCGGCCGCGAAATTCAGAAGGCCCACGGCCAGGAACCCCAGATCGTGTTGACGATGCCGCTGCTGGAGGGGCTCGACGGCGTCAATAAGATGAGCAAAAGCCTCGGCAACTACATTGCGGTCAATGACACCCCCCAGGATACCTTCGGCAAAACCATGAGCGTGAGCGACGAGCTGATGTGGCGCTATTTCTCGCTGGTGCTATGTCTGCCGGAAGCCGACATCGCCGCCATCAAGGCGTCCGTCGTCTCGGGCGCGCGGCATCCACGCGACGTGAAGGACGAGCTCGGGCGGCGCATTGTGGAGAAGTTTCATGGCGCGGAGGCCGCAGCGGTCGCCAGCGCAGAGTTTGCGCGCGTGTTCTCGCAGCACCAGCTCCCCTCTGATATGCCCGAAGTAGTTGTGCCGACTGGCACCATTGGCATCCTGACGCTGATGGTCAAGGCCGGGCTGGCGTCCAGCACTAGCGAAGCCCGGCGCCTGGTGCAGGCCGGGGCTGTGCATGTGAACGACGAGAAAATCACCGATTTTCGCTTCGAGGTTACCCCGCAGGAGGGCATGATCCTTAAGAGCGGTAAGCGCGGCTTTGCAAAGGTAAAGTTGGAAGTTTGAAACGGCGAAACGGAAACAGCCGCTTCAACTACGAAAAACGCGAATTGCGCGAAATACACCGATGGAGAGGGTTTTCTTGGGGGCGGGGGTGCTTGATTGTGGGATTGGGGAACAGCCCAAAAGTCATTTTACGCAAGAGTGCAAGGGGTGCAAAAGATTCGTAAATGCCGGACGGGGGAAAGGGGAACAACCGCAACAGCCGGTCTCACGCAAAGACGCTGAGACGCCAAGGGAACGTCACGATTCAATTTTCATGCTTTAGCTAGGGCGAACCCTCCGGGTGAGCCGCTGCTGTTAGCGTGAAATACGTGCCGGAATGTTTGTTTTCAGAGGATGTTTGGTCTATGATCAAATAAATAACGAAGGCTTTCTGATTCGCCAGAGTGGCAAATTGAAGATGCATTTGATGTTGCAACAGCTTCAGTCTTTGTGATCTGACAAAAACGCCTTAATTTTTAGAGTGTGCGAATAGATTCTTGGCTAAAGTAAAATGACGATCCCCATACGAGAACAGTCGCGTCAATTTGTACAGAGCAGGCAACGCGCCGGACCAGAGCTTGAACGCATTCGCCGCGAGGAGTTGCGTGCCATGGATGATCGCATGGACTTGGACGGTATGGATGCGCTGGCGGATATTGGAGTGCGCGATGGCACACCGCGAACCACCAGCGGTCTGGTGGAAATGCAGAAGTGGTTCATGAAGCTGGCACGCCGCCAGGGACTGTTGTCCTCAACCGTGGTGGAGGCATGAAGCGGCCCGGGGTGATGCCGGCACCAGCCGGGGAGGAAACTCTCGAAGGGCTGGTGGAACTGATTACGTTTCATAGTGAGGAAACGGGCTTTTGCGTATTGAAAGTGAAAGCGCGGGGATTTCGAGGGGCGGTGGCGGTGATTGGCAAGGTGCCGCGCATTGACGTAGGGGAGTGGATCAAGGCCAAGGGCAAGTGGATCATCGACCGTAAGCATGGGCGTCAATTCCAGGCGGAGCATCTGGAGGCAGTGGTGCCAGACTCCCTGGAGGGCATCGAGAAGTTTTTAGGTTCGGGGCTGATCAAGGGTATCGGGCCGGTTTATGCCAAAAAGCTCGTGCAGGCGTTCGGCATGGGGGTGCTCGATGTGATCGAAAGCCGCTCAGCAGAACTTGAGCGGGTAGACGGCATCGGCAAGGTGCGCCGCCAGCAAATCAAAGAATCGTGGAAGGCCCAAAAGACCGTTCGCGAAATCATGACCTTTCTGTTTGCCAACGGGGTCACAACGGGGCGGGCGTTTCGCATCTACAAGGCCTATGGCGAGGAGGCCATCAACAAGGTACGCCTGGACCCCTATTGCCTGGCGCGCGACATCCATGGCATCGGGTTCAAGACGGCCGATCAAATTGCGGCGCGGCTGGGGATCGAGAAGGAGTCGGTACTGCGCGCCCGCGCAGGCCTGACTTACGTATTACTTGAGCTGTCGCACCAGGGGCATTGCGCGTACCCGCGCGACGCGCTGCTTTCCAGATCTGCGGAGATGCTTGATATTCCACTGGGGACCATGGAGGACGCGCTGCGGATTGAAGTCGAAAATGGACAACTTACGGTTGGCGCTGGCGAAGACGATGAGCCGTGGGTTTATCTGGCGGCTCTGAACTTGGCTGAGCGGGAGGCCGCCGCCCGTCTAGCCGAGGTGGCCAAGGGGGCGCATCCGTGTCCCCAAATTGATCTACCGGTCGCGGCTGAATGGGTGCAGCAGAAACTAGGCATGGACTTGGCCCTGGGGCAGAAGGAGGCATTTTTCGGCGCCTTTCGGCACAAGGTTCTGGTCATTACGGGCGGTCCGGGAGTTGGTAAAACTACATTGGTGCGCTCGCTGGTCAAAGTACTGGCGGCCAAAAAGCTGCGGCTGATGCTCTGTGCTCCCACCGGGCGCGCAGCCAAGCGGATGGCAGAGCTATCGGGTATGGAGGCTAAAACAATTCATCGCCTGCTGGCCTATGAACCCGGCACCGGGCGGTTCCGCCACGATGCGCGTAATCCACTGGAAACCGATGTATTGATTGTAGATGAGACCAGTATGATTGACATTCAGTTGGCCGTACATTTGTTCCGCGCCATGCCCAAGGGGGGGCTGCTGGTGCTGGTGGGCGATGTCGACCAATTGCCGTCGGTGGGTCCGGGCTGCGTCTTGCGCGACATCATCGAGTCCGGCACCCTGCCGGTCTTCCGACTGACTGAAATTTTCCGCCAGGACGCCGGCAGCCGGATTGTTCACAATGCCCACCGGGTCAATGCCGGACAGATGCCCGATTTATCGGGCAAAGACGAGGGAATGGAGGGTGGCGGCGACTTCTTTTTCGTGAAGGCGGAGACGCCTGAGCGGGGCGTGGAGTTGATCCGTAAACTGCTGTGCGAGGCGATTCCCCGCCGCTTCGGGCTGAATGCTATGGACGACGTGCAAATTCTTACTCCTATGCAGAAAGGCGATCTGGGGGCACGCAATCTGAATGCCGCGATGCAGGCGGCGTTGAATCCACATGGACGCGAAATCGAACGCTTTGGCTGGAAATTCCGCGAAGGCGACCGGGTCATGCAGACGGAGAACGACTATGACAAGGATGTGTTTAACGGCGATATAGGGAGGGTTGTGCGCGTGGATGCTGCTGAGCAAGAGGTTGTGGTTCTCTATGAAGACCGTAAAGTGGCCTATGACTTTCAAGAGCTGGATGAACTGACCCCGGCCTATGCGGTGACGGTGCACAAGAGCCAGGGCAGCGAATATCCCTGCGTGGTGCTGCCGATGCACACGCAGCATTATGTGATGCTGCAGCGCAACTTGCTGTATACCGGTATCACCCGCGGTAAAAAGCTAGTAGTGATGGTGGGGACTGAGAAGGCCGTGGCGCTGGCTGTGCGTAACGCGGAAGCGCGCCGTCGCAATACCACTCTCCGCCGCCGCTTGCGCGAAGCCTTCGGGACATGCTAACTTTTCGACTGTTGAACCAACGTTCTCTCCGATCGGGCAACCCATTGAAAAGGCACCAGTGGCAGTTAGGAATCGATACTGAGTGGGTGTAGGGTCGCGGTGATCAGGATACTTCAGCACATATTTCTGTTGGTCGTGCCCGCCGAAAAGGTCTTTGTTACCGGGTTGTAAAGTTTCCAGCGTGTGGAAACTTTTGTTCCAAGTCCATGCGACAACGGAACGCATTGAGGGGAGGCGCGCAGGGCAAAGAAACGGGGCCTGGCATTGGCCCGGCCCCAGTTGCGCAGGAGGGTGAACCCCGTTCGATTTACGGGTCCGGATCGGTCAGCAGCCACGGAGCCCAATCGATGCTGCCGGCGAACTGTCCGGCGGCCGGAGGAGCCACGCCCCACCAATTGTTCTCGGCCATGACGGGGGTACCGCCGCCATTGTTGTAGCGGAAGTCCTTGTTGCCGTTGCCGTAGATCGAGCTCTGGCCCAAGCTGCCCAGGGTGCCGCCGCCGAAGTCCAGAGCCGGAACACCGCCCAGACCTGAAACCACGATTCTCACGCCGTTGGCAGTATTGTTGGTGGAGACAATCCGCTCGCCGCCGATGTTTACCGTGCCATTGTAGTTCTCAACAACGTTGATGCCGTTGGCTCCGTTGTCGGTGGTGCGGATCTGGTTCAGCCAGAAGGTATTCGTTCCTCCGGCGCCATTGAGATTCAGAGTGATACCGTCTTTACCGTTTCCAATCGTTTCAGTCTGCTGGATGAGCCCGCTAATGTTGCCCGCCAGCGCGTTCAAGGTAATGTTGAATCCGGCATTCGTATTAGACCCGGCATAGGCACCATCTATATCCAGCACTACATCGCCACCGGTGCTGGTGAGGTCGGCATACAGGCCGGCGGCGCCATTGTTCATGAAGTAGGATTCGCCCTGCGGGAGCACATCCCAGAAGGTGTGCAGGATGTCGCCGCCCAATGCGCCGGTATAGTCCAGGTCGAACAAGAAGAGGGCGTTGGTGCCGACCAGCAACGCGGCATCCTTGCCGGCATTCAAGGTGAAGACTCCGCCCCGGCTGCCATTGCGGCCGCTCGTGGAATCGGTGACGCAGGCGACCGCGTAGCCGTTCGTCGCTGTCAGGTTGTACACCATGCCGGCACCACCATTCCTCCAGGCACCGGAACCGCTCACCAGAGCCAAGGCGTCGCCCGTGGTACTGGTCTGGGTGACGTTGAAGCCCTGTCCGGCATTGTCGTTTGCATCCGCAAACACCAAGGCGGAAATGGCATGGCCATAGGCATCGAGATCCAGGCGGACGCCAGCGGCGCCGTTGCCATCCGCATCGGCGTCGACCAGAATGGCATAGACGTCGCCAGCCGAGGAATCCAGGGAGGCGTTGATGCCGTTGGCGGTGTTGTCGTCTGCCCGGATGCCGGTTAGCAAGCTATAGGCCCCGCTGGCGCCGCTCTGGTTGAGCAGGATGCCGTTGACGCCGTTGCCCGACGCAGAGACGTAGCCGATCGGATCAAAGACGATCGGGTCGGGGAGGACGGCCATGTCGTTGAGCAGATTCAGCACCACGTCGCTGGATATGATCGCCGCGATCGAGAGACCGTTGGTGGAGACCACGGTGATGTCGAATCCATTGCCGGTGTTGTCGTCCGCCCAGGTGTCGAGGAACAGGGCCAGCGCGCCGACGCCGAGGGGGCCATCGCGGCCGGTCACGTTCGCGGTGAATCCATTGCCGGTGTTGCCGGAGGCGATGACGGGGCCGAAGGAGTTGCCGGAAATTTCGAATGGCGCGCCGAGGAACAGCTCGCCCAGCATGGGGGCCACCGGCCGCAGGGCGTCGATGGAGAGGCTCAGCAAGGCGGCAAACCCGTTCGGGCTGTCGACCGAGGCGGTGATGCCGCTGTCGCCGTTGCCGGAGGCGTTGACGTCCGCGATGAGGCCGATGGCGGCCGTATCCGTTCCCTGGACATCCATCAGCAGGCCGGCGCCGCCGTTGTCCGTGGTATTCAGGCGGGCAACGGCATTCACGGTGAGGTTGTCGGAGGCGTTGAACGAGACGGTTCCCGCACCGGTGACGTTGCCGACGGTTTCGAGCCCGACAATGGCGTTGATGGCGGCCTGGCCGCCGAAGGTCTGCATCATGAAGCCAATGCCGGCGTTCCCGTTGGCCTGCATCTGGTCGCCGCCGGGGATGGACAGCGGCAGGTCGAGGCCGAACAACCCGGTCACTTCAGACCCGAGGTTGAAAATATCGGCGAGATTTTCCGTGGAGCCCGCCAAGCCCACGGCGATCCCGGTGGGGGCTTGGTTGATGGAGAATATGCCGCCGGATCCGTTGTTGTTGGCCGTGATGTCGAACAGCCCGCCCAGCGCCAGGGAGCCGTCGGATATGACCATGGATTGGACGCCGAAGCCGCCATTGCCGTTGGCGGTGACCGGACCGGAGGGGGCGAGGAACAGATCGACTTCCGCCGGCAGCGGGAAGCCCAAGAGCGACGCCAAACCGCCCGCGAGGGTGTCGAGGCCGTTGGGCATGCCGATGACGCCGACGGAGATCTCCGCCGATTGCTGGTCATTCAAGATTCCGCCGCTGATGTTGTCGTTGGCGGTGCTGCCGGAGATGTTGACCAGGGAAATCTGGTTGGCCGTCTGGTGCGAAAAGAGGCCGCGGTCGTTGCGTTCCGCCTGCAAGCCGGAGAGCAGCGCCATCGCGAAGGAGGAATCGGACTGGGTGAGACTCAGGCCGTTGCCGGGATTGTCCAGAAACTGGGAGTCCTGGACGCGAACGACGGAACTATCGTAGCCATTGGCGTTCAACAACAGGCCGTCCGTACCGAGCAGGGGATCCGCGCCGTTGAGGCTGAAGAGGCTGCGGGTGATGTCTGCGTTGAAGCTCCCGCTGCCGCCGCCATTGCCCCAGACCTCCATGCCGCTGCCCTCGTTCGCGGTGACGCGGTTGTCCTGGAAGCGCAGGTTGAAGTCGCCGCTTTGGAGAAGCTGGATGCCAACGGTGTTGCCGGAGACGAGGTTGTCGAGGAAGGTCAGGTCAGTGGCGCCGTCGCCGTAGACGCCGACGCGGCTGATGTCATGGGTGAAGGGAGTCATCACCCATTGCGCTGGTCCGCCCATGTCGGTGTTCTGGACGCGGAAACCCTTGACGGTGGTGCGGTTGGCCATGGTGATGGACGGGCCCATGCTCATGCCGTCGACGACGGGAGCGATGCCGCTGCCAAAGGTCTTGCCGTTCATGCCGGGGATGAGGACACCGCTGCCCCAGAGGGTGGTGCCGGCGGAGAGCACGACATTCTCCTGATAGGCGCCGGAGGCGTTGTAGACATAGACGTTGCTATCGCCAAAGACATTGTCCGCGCCTTGCTGGATGGTGGCATACGGGCGCTGGCCGGTGCCGTCGCCGGACGAGGACACATCGCCGTCCACAAACTGGACGTCGCCCAGCAGCGTGTAGCTTTTTCGCTGAGTGGTTTTGGTGCGGGACGTGTCTTCGGTCGTGAGGTCGGGGTTTTCCATGAACTTGGAAGTTTCCAGACGGATCTGGGGATCGCGCATGACCATCTCCGTCAGGCGGGCGGAGAAATCGCGTGATTCGGCGTTGAGGCGCGACTTGGCGGTGGCGAAGGGATTGCGGCCCTGCGAGATCTTGGCGAGGTCGAGCGGCACGCTGAGGCGGGCGCCGGCGAACCAGTCGCTGCCGGTCAGGTCGTCGTTCTCATACACGCCGGCATCGAGGAAGAGCGAGGAGAGCACGCGCAGTTCGGCACGAGCCTTCCAGCCCTGGGCATCATCGCCGAAGTCACGATTGAAATCATAGGCGCCGCCAAACACGCGCGCTTCCAGGGTTTCCTGTTTGACGGGCAGGGGCAGGCGCAGACCAATTTCCCAGTCGTAGCCGCCGAGGGCCTGTTCGTATTGCTCGTAGGTGCGCGTCGTGGTGAGGGTGGTGAGGGTGCGGGTGACGGTGAAGTCCTGAACGACGGCATGGTTGTCGGCATAGGGATCGTTCCAGCCCGAGGTGGTTTTCTCGGACTGGCTGGTTTCGATTTCGGTCTGGGTGCCTACGACCATTTTCTTGTCGTTGGGATCATAATAGTTGATGCGCGCGTCGATCCACGAACTGAGCAATTCGAAGCCGACGCCCCACTGATCATAGGTGCTGTATCCGGTGTCGCGGTAGTCATAGAAGGCGTTCGCACCGACGATGATCTTTTGCTTGGGCAGAAGCTGGCGATAGCCAATGCCGAAGTTGTATTCCTCACCATCGTGATCTGTCATGGCCGAGCGGGGGTTCACAAACAGTAAACCAGTGCCACCCGGATTCCAGACAGGGATGAGCAGATCGCCGATGCCTTCGGTTTCTGACTCGCGCGTTTGAAAGCCGAGAGTCAGCTCGGCCGGCGGAAAATCGGAAGATTGCGTTTCGACGTTGGCAAGAGCGGTTGAAGGCGGCGGGGAACTTGTGGCTTTTTCTTTGGCTTTGGCCTTGGCTGCCTGAGCAACCGGAAGAGAGCAACACACCCAGATCACTATCGCGAACGAGAACTTGCGAATCCCACGAGCGCTCATTGCAACCTCCTTGATGTGACTGACGATTTGCCGGTGAGGCGCGGTTCCACAAAACCCTGCCCATGGCGCTTCGCTATCACAGTGAAATCCTGCATCTGGTCGCACGGGACTAGCAACAACAAAAATGGGAAAAGCAAATGTTTTATTCCAATTTTAATATTCGGGCTTCAAAAGAGGGGGAATGCTTGACGGCAGGGGGGGGGCTTTGAAACTATTCTTAATTAAATGCGAACACATCGAGAATTCTATGGGGTTTGGTTCGCGAGAACAGTTGCGATAGGGATCTTGTTAGGCACGCAAGGTGGGCAGGCTGCGCCAGCTCCGGCAGTGACCGTTTGGGACGAGACGGGGGTGGATTATCCGATGCCGCAAATTCCGGATATCCGCGAGGTGACGCCGGCGGTCGCCAAGGCACGCAGCGTGGCGCGGGCGGCGGCGCGAGCGGCGGGGGCAACGGAAGAACAGGCGGAGTTGGCCGCGTTTGTGGTGCCGGAGGATATTGAGGACCGCAAGAGTCTCCACCAGTTGGCGCTGGAAGAGCACGCGGGAGAGGCCCCCTCGGATGTAGAAGAGTGGGACGCCCAAACGCCAGCAAAACGGTCACTCCTGATACCGCGGACACTGAAGACGGCGATCCCCAAAGCCATTCCAAGCGGGAAGCGAGTGCTGGGTTGGCATCCATATTGGGCGACAACCACGGACATCCAAAATTACCAATATTCGAATCTGACGACGATTGCCTACTTCTCCTACGAAGTGAATTCGACGAATGGCGGCTATGACAGCATCCATTCTTGGAACACGAGTCCGGTGGTGGAGTGGGCCCACAGCAACGGGGTGAAAGTGGTGCTGACGGCGACGCTGTTCGGCTCCGCGGCCAACCAGCGGCTTCTGACGAATCCGACGGCCTGCAACAATCTAATCAGCAATCTGTTGACGGTGGTGGGCAATCGGGGCGGCGACGGGGTGTGCATCGATTTTGAGGGCGTGGGATCGTGGAGCGGGGCGACGGTGGCGCTGACGACGTTCATGAGCAATTTGACAACGCGTTTCCACGCGGCAAACCCAAATTATGAGGTGAGCATAGCGCTGCCGTCGGTGGACTGGTACGCAGACTTTGACGTGGCCAGCTACAATGCCTTTGGCTTGGACTACGCCATCATCATGGGCTACGACTATTATTATTCCGGCAGCACCACGCCGGGGCCCAATGCGCCTCTCTACAGCAGCGCGCAATGGGTTGGCGCTAGCTCGTGGTGCTCCGTGAACTACTCGATGAACTATTATCTCGGCAAGGGCATCAGCACGAACAAGCTGATGCTGGGTGTGCCGTACTATGGCCGGCGCTGGGCGGCGGAGAGCACGAGCCTGGGCGCGGCCAGCCTCGGTAGTGCCTATTCGGCGGCGCTGACCTACGGGGCGTGCGAATCGGCGGCGGCAACTTACGGGAAAAAGTGGGACAACAACGGCAGCGTGCCGTACTACACGTATACGTCGGGTGGAACCGCCTACCAGTGTTTCTATGACGACACAGCCAGCCTCGGGATGAAGTACGATTTGTCCAACACGAAAGGAATGGGCGGCATCGGCATCTGGAACCTGACGCAGGGCACGGGCCAGACAGCGCTGTGGAGCTTGATCGATCAGAAATTCGGAGCGAACGCCCTCGAACCC
>JAVEUJ010000054.1:0-14409 GCA_034005635.1 Kiritimatiellia bacterium
TCGTCTCCAACCCCAATTGCGGCAACCGTGTGGAGGAAGAACGGAGGTAATAGTGCCATTGTTATTCTCCTTTTTGTCGAACGTCACGGGTCAGGGGACCCGACACCTTGTGGCGGGTACCCTGCACCCGCTTGTTGGGAGATTTTTCTACGCCTTATCATGTAAAAAATTGCCAATCCCAATATTATTCCAACCCAGCGTGAGGCTTGTATCATAGGGTCTCTAAAGTAGTCTGTAAATGTTGCCCAAGACGATTCAGCAAGAGGGCTTAATATGTTTGTGGTATTAAATGCTATCACTATGGATTTGAGGATGCCGCCTCCCATCCAGAGCACGCCCATCCATAACCCCATGCCTGCATAATCGGGATATCGCTTCCAGGCGAGCTTAGAGACCATCATGATTATGAGCAGCGTAACTCCACGGCATATGCCATCGATATAATCTCGTCTAATAGAATAGAATGGTGGACTAACGCCTGGCCCTTGAGAGGGTACGAATGCTTGGTTGCCGAAATATACGCCGGCAAGTGATCCAGCAACAAAAAGCGCGACTATGACCAGAAGTACCCACCAGCCACGTAGTTCATTCTTTGTCTTGCAACTCATCATGTAAGTCTACCCGTGTGAAACTGCTTATACGGACTCTATTGTTTTTTCCCAACGTCACGGTTCAGGGGACCCGACACCTTGTGGAGGGTACCCTGGAACCGATTGTTGGGTGCCTTCATTTATTTCTTAACCTTATGATGCGCTGCCATACCCAGACTATCGAAAATCCCCATAGAAAACCCGGTATTAGTATTGCCAAGTATCCACCGGCTATCGTGTTTCGAAGGGATGGCAGAATTCGTATAAGTAGACCCGTAGGCCAATAGAACACAGAAACAATGAATAGTATAAAGTATCGGACAAATGGATTTAGATTGGGGTCCCAGCGGTAATCTGAACCTCGGATAAGCGCAAAGCCAAGTAGGTACAAGAACGTAATGGCGGGGATACCGATAAGGTATGGGAGGAGCCTATATATACGCATCGATCTATTGCTTAGTTCGGTCATATCATTTCACCCAACGTCACGGTTCAGGGGACCCGACACCTTGTGGCGGGTACCCTGCAACCGCTTGTTGGATGAGATTTTCAAAATACCGATTTAAACATTCGCTCAATAGTTGATTTTGGTGGCCCTGCTGGAATGGCTTTCTGAATGATTACTGGGTGAGTATTGAGATTGGTTAAGGTGTTGTGATGCCAGTTAATGTATGCCTCTGCTAATGCATTTGCAAAACTTGAACATATGACAGGTCCCGTTGCTTTGCATTGCACTTCAATGGTGCTTGATACATCAACTGTGCGGGTCGATATGGATGTAATTTCTTCTTTGATTCGATCAGCTTGGTCTCCCATAAGTTCCCTGGCGCTCAGGATATTGTCTGATGATATAATAATCAGTTTCTGATTCGCGAGGTAGGTCTGGACCATATTTATATTTGTAGGCAAAAGTTCAATCGGAAATTGAATCCGAGCTGTCGCACCATATTCGACAGCACCATAAGATATGGAGAGGCCAATAAATGTGATCATTATTGTTATGATTGTTTTTTTCATTCGTATGTTCCTATCTTATATCCAACAAGTTATTGAACAGTTTCTCCTGTTCCTGCCGGTTGGCAAGTCTAAAATGGCAACTATTCGGTTGAGAACGGGTTGCGGAGCAGGTGTTTCTGAGGGGTGGGGTTGGTATATAATAAGCTGGTGTTTCTTCCTTAAATCGGGTACGAATAGCAACGCATTCAACGACAGTAGATTAGGTGGTGGGTGTTCCTGTTGGAGGGCAAGTGCCATGAGTGACAGAATGAAGACAGATTAAAGCCTATTCCTTCCCCTTCTCCGTAGCGTTGAACACCGCTCTTGCATCTTAGAGGAGCATACTCGCTTATGGGTTTGATCGACTTCGACACGAGCCAAGGATGGCTATTCTAGATCGGCATGAAAATATACCGGCAGGATGACTCACCCTGCCCTACCTAGGCGCACAGTCGCCATTTTTCGAACCTTTCGTAGTGAAAATGCGGAATTCTTCAATTATTGACGATGTTGGCGCATAATATTCCCGGTCACGATTGCCCTTCTCCTCACGAAAACATCCATTTCGAGATTTCAACAGTTATTGTTCTCCCCCCCTCTGTCTTCTAATTTTCAGACTTCCCACCTCTGACCTCGGCCCCCACTTTCGAATTGCCCATATTGGATTGACCCTCATCCTGCCCCCCGCTATTATTCGTTTCCTAGCAAGTTGTTGGGCTTTTATATTCCCACGCAAGTGAGACTGTTACGGCTCAAAATTTGTGAGCAAACGTGTCTATTTGAAACTGTTAGATGGTAGAACTAAACACTGAAAGATAGGAGACTGGGATGTCAGGAGATAGCTACACAGAAGTTACAAGCCAATCGTGGGGCAGTCGCATCGGAGGTGCCTTCAAAGGTATCTTGCTGGGAATCATCTTGTTTTTTGTCGCGTTCCCGTTCCTGTTCTGGAACGAGGGCCGCGCCGTCAAAACCTATAAAACCCTGCAAGAAGGCGGCAAAACCGTTATCGAAGTCGCGGCCGACAGTGTTGATGCTGCCAACGAGGGAAAACTGATCCATGTGAGCGGATTGGCCGATACCGAGGCTACGCTGGTTGACCCAGACTTTGGTGTAGCGGCGACGGCCCTGAGACTGAATCGCAAGGTTGAGATGTACCAGTGGAAAGAGAGTTCAAAAAGCAATACCAAGAAGAAACTGGGGGGCGGCACCGAGACCGTGACGGAGTATACGTATAGCAAGGCATGGTCGTCCAGGCTAGTCAACGCTGAGAACTTCATGAAACCGGAAGGCCATCAGAATCCTGACTCCATGCTCTTTGATTCCACAGAGCAAATCGCTGACCAAGTCGACCTTGGGGCCTTCACGCTGTCGCCCTCGCTCGTCGAGAGGATTAGCGAATTTGAGCCGCTCGCAGTACCGGGTGACACGGCTGTGCCCGCAGGCCTTGAAGACACGGCCATGTTGTACAAGTCCGGATTTTATATTGGCACTAACCCGGCCTCTCCGCAGGTGGGAGATTTGCGAGTGACCTTCGAGGTCGTCAAACCCTTAGAAGTGAGCGTGATTGCCAAACAACGGGGTACTACCTTTGCGCCCTACACCACCAAGACGCGTGGAACCCTCGAACTGCTGCAGACCGGTGTTCACACGGCTGACGAGATGATCCAGATGGCGCAGGATAGCAACAAGATGCTGACGTGGTTTCTCCGGCTGGTCGGGTTCATCCTCATGCTGGGGGGACTGAACTTGGTTTTAAAACCCCTCTCAGTTGTCGCAGATGTCTTGCCCATTGCGGGCACCATCGTTGGTGCCGGCACCGGCCTCATTTCGTTCTTAGTGGCCGCACTTGGGTCGCTGATCACAATTGCCATCGCGTGGATTGTTTACCGGCCCCTCTTGGGCATCGTCTTGATCGTTATTGCCGTCGGTGTGGCAGTGGCGCTCAAGGGTAAACTCAAGTCTGCCAAAGTCGCAGCATAGACCAAAGCAGTCCGAACCAAAGGCTGTGGATTTCGTTGCTGTTGCAGCGAAATCACAGCCTTTTCACACGCATGAGGAGATCAAAATATGACTATGAAAGTTTTAGTTATCATTATGGCCATGCTTTTGCCGGGTGTGATGGCACTCGCTGCCGATCGGATGGACTCGCAGCCGGTGGCGGCATCCCGCCCAGATGCGGAAAAGCTACCTGATAGCATCGTGTGGCTGATCCAGGCCATACGCCGTCTTCCCTCGGATGAGCCAGTTGCCCCCGGCCAGCAGGGTTACAACAACTACACCACCCAAAAAGATCACTGGCTGGGTTGGCTGGATCCAAACTCCGGCACCGGCACCTATGCCCGTAAAAGCGCCCCGGACCGCGATGCCGCTTACGTCTACAACCGCATCGTGGAACCCAAAATGCTGCTGTGGCTTATTTCTGTGTCAGGCGTCAAACAAGAGTTGGTTCAAGCCTCTATCGAGGCCGCCGCAGGAGCTTCGACCTTGGCGCGCAAATCAGCCGCAATTCGCCAGCAGGTTCCCTGGGCCGTCGTGGAGGCTGCGCTTTTGGAGCGCGACTGAGGTCAGAGGGGTTTAGATTATTCTGTAGCTGATCTTGAAGATCAGAACCGCCCGGCTTGGCAGGAACGCCTCGGCCTATCGCAAGTTAGATTTATATACCATTGGTAAGGCGCACCCTCTGGGTGAGCCGCAGCCGTTTAGAATCGGGATATGGCTACAGAACAGCTAAAGTCGCGCCAATCCACTTAATCAGGCCGGAAGAGAGACCGCCCGGGCCAGGCGCAACAGAGCGACGGATTCGCGGATGTTGTGTTCCAGCAACTCGCGCACTTGATCGACGGCTTGGACGCGCTGCAGGGCATCGCCAAACGAAAGGCCTTCTGCCTGGGCGGCAATCGCTTCCCTGTCGTCCGGAAACCATGTTGGCGCAGCTTCAGCCTGTTGAACGCAGGCGAGCACATCGCGCTGCCAAAGCTGAATCGTGCGCAGTAGTTCTTCGCGCATTTCCTTAACGCGCGACGCGACGCGACCATCGATGACCGCCTTATCGGCCTTAGACATCTGATCGGCATCGCGCGATGCCATCACCGCTTCTTGGCGGGCAGTTTCTTCTTCGCTGGCCAATTCTCCCAGCGCGCGCAATGGCGCTGTCAGACGGTCAGTCCAGGCCACCATGTCGCAACCACGGCGGATGGGAGGATTCCGCAGCAGGTCCATGACCAGTGGCCGCCAAGGGGCTTGTTCGTCGCCACTTTCGTCCAGCACTTCGATATACTGGGCACGGGAGCGGATGGTCGGGAGCATGGCGGCGGGAATATCTGTCACCAGCACCAGCAGGCTATGCGGCGGAGGTTCTTCGAGGGTCTTGAGCAGGGCATTCTGGGAGTTGGCATTCATTCGGTCGGCAAACAGAATGATGCCAGCCTTCCAGCCGCCGGAATAGGAGGTCAAGTTGATGAACTGGATCAGGGGGCGAATTTGCTCATCCACTTTAATCTGACGGGATTTGCTTTCGGGCTCAATCCAGCGAATGTCTGGGTGCTCGTACAGCCGCTCCGGGGGCGTAGTGGGAAACAGCAGGGTCAGCAGGCCACGCACGAAGTCATTGCCGCTGCCGCGGGGGCGGCCCGACACCAGCAACGCGTGAGGCATGCGGCCGGCGACAATTGTCCGGCGCAGATCCGTGAGGGCTCGTTCAAGCTTGGGGGAAGAAGGCATCGCTTACCAGTTTCCAGATATCAGCGGCGATCGGTTCGGCATGACGCATGGCGTCCACCTTGCGGAACCGTTCCGGATAGCGCCGGGCGAGTTCGAGGTAACCCTGGCGTACTTTTTCATGGAATTCGAGGGCTTCGCTCTCGATTCGGTCATATTTGATTTTCTTGCCCGCCTGCCGTTTGGCGCAGCGTTGCATGCCTAGGCTGATATTCACATCGAGCAGGATGGTCATGTCGGGCATGGTGTCACCGATGGCAAAACAGTTGATGGTTTCGATCAGTTCCACCGAAAACCCGCGGCCAAAACCTTGATAGGCAGTCGTGGAATCAAAGAACCGGTCACACACCACCCATGCGCCGCGGGCCAAAGCGGGTTGAATGACTTTGCGTACTAGTTGCGCGCGGCTGGCTTCGAAGAGCAAGACCTCGCTTTCTGGACACGGGTCTTCGCCGGCGGCGTCATACTGCAAAATACCGCGGATAGCTTCGCCCAGCTTCGTGCCGCCGGGTTCGCGGGTATAGATGATTTCAATTCCACGCTCCTCCAGCCGGGCGATCAACATCGCTGCCTGCGTGCTCTTCCCTCCCCCTTCGGGGCCTTCAAATGTAATCAATCTGCCTCGCGCCATCACAAACCCTCCTGTTCGACCTCACCACGGATAACACAGATATCACGGATGATCGGCTTCATCTTACAACTCGTTTCCACTCTAACTTGGCGTATTTAAAGTTCAGCAACAAGGCGAGACGCAAACCCGTTTGGGCCAGATAGCCTGTCATTTGCGCCACGTGGTTTTCATTGAACGCCGTTACAACCTTGGGATCGACGATGACGAGGTCATCGACGATCAAGTCTGGGATCAACCTGCCAATTTCTCGTCCTTTGTATTCCACCTGGAATATCGTCTGTTGACTAACCACGTGTCCGCGGTCCTGCAACTCGATGACCATGGCATTCTCGTAGAGCTTCTCATCCAATCCCGGCTTGAGTTCATTCAAAACCGTCATGGCCACGCCAATGATGTCTTCGCTCAATTTTTCGTGGATTAAATCACCCATATCAGTGCCATCCGTGTTATCCGTGGTGGTCTTTCAGGCCCGAGTCGCGACCTGGCCCTTGGGGGTATCTTTGACGGTCCAGCCTAGCGTGGCGATGGTGTCGCGGAGGACGTCGGACTGGGCCCAGTCTTTGGCACTGCGTGCGGCTTGGCGGCGGTCGAGCAGCGCCTGGACATCAGCGGGAATGGCCTGTACCGGCTTATCCAAGACGCCCAGTGCGCTATCCCAACGGCGGAACAGATCTTGCATGGCCGCCGCTTCCGCGGGCGTCAGCTTCTTGGCGTCCATTACGGCGTTGCCTTCGCGGATGCCATCAAAGAGCGCGGCCAGCGCGGCGGAGATGTTCAAGTCCTCGTCCATCGCGGCTTCAAAGCGGTGGGCAACGGCACCCGCCCAGTCCGGCAGGTCGCCGGGCGTCGCGCCGGCGGCCACATCAGCCAACCGTGTCGTGAACTCATCAATACGCCGCAAGGCCGTGCGTGCGGCAACGAGCGAAGAAAAAGTGAAGTTCAGCGGCGCGCGGTAGTGGGTGGCCAGCAGCTCATAGCGGACTTCGCGTCCGGTATGGCCTCGCGCCAGTACGTCGCGCAGCGTGTAGAAGTTTCCGCGGGATTTGGACATCTTCAGACCATCGACCATCAAGTGGGCACAGTGGAGCCAATAGGTAGCGAAGGGTTGCCCAGTGGCGGCTTCGCTCTGGGCGATCTCGTCCTCATGATGAGGAAAGATGTTATCCACCCCGCCGGTATGAATATCAAAGCTCGGTCCGAGGTATTTCATACTCATGGCGGAGCATTCAATGTGCCAGCCGGGCCGTCCACGCCCCCAAGGCGAATCCCAAGCCACGTCGCCGTCCTTCTCGTCCCAGGCCTTCCAGAGGGCGAAATCGGCAACATTTTCCTTGTCGTACTCATCGGAGTCGATGCGCGCGCCAGGGCGCATGCCTTCGCGGTCGAGATGCGCCAGTTTGCCGTAGGTCGGCCACTTATCGATGCTGAAGTAAACCGAGCCGTCGTCCGAACGGTAGGCAAAGCCTTTCTCCATTAACACCTGAATCAGGGCAATCATCTCGGGGATGTGGTCCGTAGCGGCGGGATAGTGTTCGGCTGCCTCGATATTCAACGCGCGAATATCTTCAAAGAAGGCCTGCTTGAACTGTGCCGTAAATTCAGCCAAGGGTTTCCCGGCGACCTGAGAGTCGCGAATCGTCTTGTCGTCTACGTCGGTCAAATTCATGACCTGTGTGACTCGGAATCCCTTGAATTTGAGCCACCGCCGCAGGAGGTCTTCAAACACATAAGCTCGGAAGTTGCCGATGTGCGCCACGTTGTAGACCGTGGGTCCGCAGGTGTATAGACGCGCATGGCCCGGCTGCAGCGGTACGAATTCTTCTAGGCGCCGCGCCAGGGTATTATAAACTCGGAAACTCATGAGCGCGGTTTTGCCTTCTTTTTGGGCGGGGTCGCCTTCTTGGCCGCCGCTTTCTTAGCGGGTTTATTCTTCACCGGTGCTTTCTTGGCGGGTGCCGCTGCGGCTTTCGCGGTCGGTGGTGAGGCGTCGGTTCCAGCGGGCGGATGAAAGACCAGTTTGTCTTCACCGGCCTCAACCTCAATGATCTCCCCATCGGGAATTTCTCCCCGCAGGATTTCTTCAGCCATCGGATTCTCAAGCCAGCGTTCAACTGCCCGGCGGAGCTGGCGTGCTCCATACTGCCGGTCGAATCCTCGGGACATAATGAAGTCCAGTGCCGAGGGCAACACTGAGAGCTTGATCTCACGGGTTTTCAGGCGTGCCGCAACTTTTGCCACTTCGATCCCCAGAATCGTCCGGATGTCTTCCTTTTGGAGCGGGCGGAAGACGATGACTTCCTCAACTCGATTGAGCAACTCAGGGCGGAAGTTTTTCTTGGCCGCTTCCAGCATTTGAGACCGTAGGGTCGCATAGTCGGCCTCTTCGGTGTGACCCGCGAATCCCAACCCTGCGCCCTTACCTATGATGTCGGCCCCGATGTTCGAGGTCATGATGATGATGGTATTCCGGAAATCCACTGCGCGGCCGAGTCCGTCCGTCAGGCGGCCTTCTTCCAGAATCTGCAGCAGCATGTGCATCACATCGGGATGCGCCTTTTCGATTTCATCGAACAACACCACGGAATAGGGGCGACGCCGAACACGCTCGGTGAGCTGGCCACCCTCTTCGTAGCCCACGTAGCCCGGCGGAGAACCAACCAAGCGCGAGGCGTTGAACTTCTC
This sequence comes from Kiritimatiellia bacterium, assembly GCA_034005635.1. Classification (GTDB taxonomy): domain Bacteria; phylum Verrucomicrobiota; class Kiritimatiellia; order CAIQIC01; family Lenti-01; genus JAAZFE01. The sequence goes on from JAVEUJ010000054.1 coordinate 8,620, forward strand.
CATGTATTCCGACATGTCGATCTGGATCAACGCATCGGGCGAATTGAACATGAACTCAGCCAGCGATTTCGCCAGCAGGGTCTTGCCCACGCCGGTCGGCCCCAAGAACATAAACGAGCCGATCGGCCGACGTGGATCCTTTAGGTCGGCGCGTGAGCGCCGCAGGGCCCGGCTGATCGAGCCAAGCGCCGCGGTCTGTCCAATAACTGTCTTGGCCAAAACATCTTCCATTTCAAGCAGTTTGGCTGTTTCTTTTTGTTCCATCTTTTCGAGAGGAATGCCCGTCCATTTCGATACGATCAGCCGCACGTCTTCTTCCGTGACCTCGACGATCTTTTCGTTATGGCTTTTGCGCCAGGCATCCAATTCCTGATCCAGCTCCGTGCGCGACAAGCGTTCTTCATCGCGCAGCTTAGCAGCATCTTCGAAGCGCTCCTCCTTGATGGCCACATTGCGTTGGTCCTGAAGGGCAACAATCGCCTTCTCCTTGTCTTTGACGTGGACGGGACGAGTCATGGCCCCGATCCGGGCGCGCGCGCCAGCCTCGTCAATTACGTCAATGGCCTTGTCGGGCAGAAAGCGGTCCTGCAAGTAGCGGGCGGACAGTCGCACGGCGGCATCGATGGCCTCGGGGGTAAAGACGACATGGTGGTGCGCTTCATAGCGGCCACTCAGGCCCTTCAAAATTTCCAGCGATTCCTCGATGGACGGCTCGCGCACCAGCACACTCTGGAAACGGCGTTCCAGTGCGGCATCCTTCTCAATAAATTTACGGTACTCATTGAGTGTCGTCGCACCGATCACTTGCAGTTCACCGCGGGAGAGTGCCGGTTTGAGGATATTGGCGGCGTCCATGGCCCCTTCGGCGCTACCGGCACCGACCAAACTGTGCAATTCGTCCACGAACAGGATCACATTCTTCACCCGCCGGATTTCGTCCATGACGGCCTTGATGCGCTCCTCGAACTGCCCGCGGTATTTGGTGCCCGCAACCATCAGCGCCAAGTCCAGTGAAACAATGCGCTTGCCGTGCAGCAACTCTGGCACCTCGCCATTGACGATGGCTTGCGCGAGACCTTCCGCGACCGCCGTTTTGCCCACACCTGCCTCGCCCAGCAGTGCGGGATTGTTCTTGGTGCGCCGGCACAGGATGCGCATCACGCGGTCAATTTCGTCCGAGCGTCCAATCACGGGGTCCAGAACACCCTTTTCCGCCAGTGCGGTCAGGTCGCGTCCGAACGCGGTCAGCGCCGGAGTCTTGGAATCTTTGGCTGACGCACCGCCCGGCTTAAGCTCGGGGGGAGGCCCGCCCAGTTCAGCATCAGGCGATGTCTGTCCCGGTTCATAGTTGGGATCCAACTCTTTAAGGACTGAGTGGCGGGTCTGCTCCACGTCTACATTCAGATTGGCTAGCACTCGGGCGGCTACGCCCTCGCCCTCGCGCAGCAAGCCGAGCAGGATGTGCTCGGTACCTACAAAATCCACGTTCATAGCGCGTGCCTCGGTTCCCGCCAACGCCAGCACTTTCTTGACTCGCGGGGTGTAGGGAACATTGCCCACGGTCTTCATGTCGGAGCCCACCCCTACAGCCTTTTCGACTTCCATGCGGACCGTTTCCAAGTCCAGCCCCATCCGGCGCAGGACCGCGACGGCCACGCCCTCGCCCAAGGCAATAAGCCCCAGGAGCAGATGCTCAGTTCCAATATATCCATGGTTGAACCGGTCGGCTTCCCGCCGTGCCAGTTGCAAGACCTGTTGTGCTCTTGGCGTAAAGTTATTCATGCACTCCTCTTTGTTCGTCGGGGCGTGCGCCGCCCCAGCTCGGTCCGCAGCCGGTCGGCGCGGACCTCATCACGTTCTTCACTATTCATGGTCCGCTCGGCCAGAGTTTGAAGGTGCGCCGGTTGCACTTCCAGCAGCAACCGGTCTACCGTCCGCATCTCAATCCTCTTTGTCAAGCCCAGCGCAATTCCTAAGCGCAGTTCCGACAATCGCTCCAAAGCCTCCTGGGTGGTCATCAGCCGCGCCGAGAGCAAAATACCCTCCGCGCGGGCCGCCAAGTCGGTCGCCATGCGGCGCCGTTCGCGCTTGAATCGCTCGCGGGCATTGGACTCATGCTGCGCGAGTTCGCGCACAATCTGTTCTAAATCGTCTACGATGCGGATTTCTGACATTCCTAACGTCATCTGGTTGGAAACCTGAAACAGGTGGCCAATCGCCGCCGTCCCTTCGCCCCAACGCCCGCGCACGGTCAGGCCAATTTTATTCAGGCCCCGGATGATGGGTTCAATTTCCCTCATTCGCACCAACCCCGGCAGATGCATCAACGCACTGGCGCGCATGCCCGTGCCGACGTTAGTGGGGCAACTGGTCAAATAGCCCAGCACAGACGAAAAGGCGTATTCGAGATGCTGTTCCAGCACATCATCGAGTGCGTTGGCATCCTGCCAGGCCCCCTGCAGGGCCAGCCCGGGGCGCAGGGCTTGGATACGCAGGTGATCTTCCTCGTTGATCATCACGGCCCGGTGGCGGGCATCATCCATGCACACCGCCGATTCCGGACGCTCTTCGAGTAACGAGCGGCTGATCAGGTGCGCCTCGAACAACCGCTGACGGAATAGCGGCACCGTGCCAGAAAGGATTTCCTGCACCGGCAGTTCCGTCTGCGCCGCCTGGCATACCCGACGCAGAACCTCCGCGCGAATGGCGGGCGGAGCACGATCAGGAAACGGCAGGCCCTGCAAGTTACGCGCCAGGCGCACCCGGCTGCTCAACACGATGCCGAAGGCCTCGCGATAGGCCTCCTCGGTCAGGGGCATTACGTCATGGGCATCCGCCTTCATGCCGTTGCCTCCTCGGCTGCCAGCTCTTTGATGTGGTCGCGCAACTGCGCCGCTTGCTCATAGTTCTCGCTGGCAATGGCCTGATCCAGCTCCCGGCGCAAACGCGCCAATTCGACGGATACCTTCATCCGTTCGGACGAATGCCGCGGCACCTTGCCCAAATGCTGTTCGGCATGCTGTAACGACATGACGACTGGCAGCATCTCTGCAGTAAAGGCGTCGTAGCAGCGGTCGCAACCCATTCGTCCCGTCTTCAAAATCTCTGCGCGGGTCATGCCACACACCGGACAGGTAACGGCACCTCCGGGAATCACCGGTCCCGAGGTCGTTTTCAACTGTTCCAGTTGCTCTTTAAGGGTTGCCAGCATGTTACCCAGATTCATCGACTGGCCTTGGATATCCAGCCCCTTCTGTTTGGCACAACTTTCGCACAGGTGGTGCTTTGCCACCTTTCCATCCACGATTTGGGTCACATGGACCGTCGCGGGATTTTGTTGACAGTTTTCGCATAACATGACGGATAAGACTCTATCACGCCAACGCGCGGCCTTCCAGTGGCAAAACAGAGGGACGGATCAGCTGGATCAGATAGATCGGTCCCTTGATCCAGTCGGGCCTTTGGCGTCTTGCGCGGGAATGCAGGCAGGATGTGCCCCTCCGAGATCACTATCTGCGAAATTCGCAGCTTTCGACGGGTGCCCAACAAGGGCCTTGCCGCTGGTGGCAATCCTCCGTTATTCTTCAGTGCAATCATGAGTCACGCGCGAAGCCATTGCCTTCTGGCCATCCTCCTTGCCTTGGAATTGCTGATGCCCCTACGGACGGGACTGGCGCAAGCCGTTTCTACAACTCCAATGGGGGCCACCGTCCAAGGCCAGGGGGCTGCTCGTTTCGTCACTTTTCGCGTCTGGGCGCCCAATGCCAAATCGGTAGCCGTCAGTGGGGATTTCAACGGATGGAAGGAAGAGGCCTTGCGTCAGGAGCCCAGTCGGCCTGGCCATTGGACGGTGGATAGCCGCCGCGCGCGGCCAGGCGATGCCTACCGGTTTGTTATCGATGGACTCCAGCGACGGGATCCCCGCGCGCGGGCCGTTAGCCAAAATGAAAACAAAGGCATCATCGTGGATCCGCGCGATTTCCCGTGGGGGCCTGCCAGCAGTTGGAAAATGCCGCCGCGCGAAGATCTGGTGATGTATGAGATGCATCTGGGAGCCTTTGCCGGCGGAATCCCCGGTTCCGGCTCCCTGTTCCAACGGGCAACCAAGCGCATTTCTTACTTAAAGGCCCTCGGCGTCAATTGCATTCAACTCATGCCGATCAACGAGTTTACGGGCGATCGCTCCTGGGGCTATAATCCAGGCGATTTGTTCGCGGTCGAATCCGCCTATGGTGGCGGCGATGCCTTTCGCGCCTTCATCCGCACCTGCCACACCAACGGTATCGCTGTTCTCTTGGATGTTGTGCACAACCACTACGGTCCCGAACAGGTTGCTACCTGGCAGTTTGATCAGCGCCTGCCTGCCAGCGAGGGTGGAATCTATTTTTACAGCGATCCCGACCGCGCCACCACACCGTGGGGGCCACGTCCCAATTACAGTCGTCCTGAAGTTCGTACATTTATTGCCGACTCCATCCAGATGTTCCTCGAGGAATACCGGCTCGACGGATTCCGCTGGGACTCCGTGCATAATATTCGCTACACGTTGGAAGGTGCCCACTCCAATGCCGACGGCGACCGGCTGCTCTCCGAGATTAATTCCTGGATGGGTAAGAACCATGCCGGTGCCCTGCGCATTGCCGAAGACCATGCCTTCGATGGCGGCGGGGTGGGATTTGACGCCCAATGGCATTCGGCTTTCCAAACGACCCTCTCCACCTTGGTCCGGGTCACGGATGACCAGCGCAATCTCACCTTGTTGGCGGAAGAACTAGAGCGCTTGGAGGGATTTCAATGGGTGGTGTTTGCCGAATGCCACGATTCCGCTGGCGACTTGAACCAGCATCAGCGCCTGCCAGCCTATATCGACCCGGCCCATCCCGATAGCGTCCGTGCTCGTGCGCTCGCCCTGGTCGCAGGCGGAATCGCCTTGACGGTCCCCGGTTATCCCATGCTGCTCCAGGGAATTGAAATGCATGAGACCAATCCCTTCAGCGATCGCACCCCCCTCCCCTGGGCCCGGGCCCAAAGTACGCACCAAGGTATTGTGCGTGCCAATGCTGACTTGATCCACCTGCGGCGTAATCTCAAAGGCTTCACTCCCGGATTGCAGGGCGAAGAACTGCGCGTGGTCCATCTGGACAACGACGCCAAGGTAATGGCGTACACCCGGCGGCAGCGCAATGCTCCGCGCGACAAATCAACGGTGGTCGTCCTGAATCTTTCCGGCAGCCCGCTCAAAGGCTACGGAGTTCGCTTCCCGGCCTCCGGCTCTTGGTTTTGCCACTACAATTCCGGCTCCTCCGTTTATGCCAAAGATTTCGATAACCTCGGACCCCAACCCGGCAATGGCTTTACCCTCCCACCCGGGCAATCGACCCTGCCTCTGGATCTTAGCCGCTATTCCTTGCAGGTTTTTTCTCAGGCCCGCCCCCCGAATGCCACACTGGTCCGCGCGGCCTCCGCCCGCGACATACCCGAATGGACATCCGCCACCCAACCGGTTGTGAAACCCGTCGCTGCTGAGAATTTCATCGAGGAAATCCTCGACCCCTTCCCCTACATCTTTGTGCCACTCCCGGCGGAATGGAAGCCAGCGCCTAAGTAAGCCGTCCGTTGTTGATGGTGGGTCGTTGGTTGTGACGATCCCTCCCCCGGTCCAATTTCGCGTCTTTCGCGATTTTTGTAGTGTGCTGTTCGACTTTTTCCGGCTTTCATTTCCTGGAATATTCGATTGCAAAAGCGTTTTACGCCGGGTAACGTTTCCACATGTATTCACGCCGTCTGTTG
>JAVEUJ010000055.1:0-14380 GCA_034005635.1 Kiritimatiellia bacterium
ACCGCCAGATTGGCCGAGGTTCAGGATGATGTTGACGCCTTCTTTATCTGGATCAGCGTTAATGCTGGCCTCGACTAGGAAGTTCACAACATCGTTGATGTTAGCCTGACGGAATTCAACCGCCGGGATGATAATCTTCTGCATTTTTTCATGCAGGCGGTCGGAGGCGGGCTTGCTATCCACACCGCCGCCCTTGGCGAGACTCTCGGGAACTTCGATATCCGCGCGAATCGGGGGATTCCAGGAACGACGGACATCAGTCATCATGCCTTGGATACGAGCTTCGCGCTCGTAGCTGGCCAGCTTGTATTTGTCGGCCTCGATCTTACGAATGTAGCGCATCGCGCTCTTGTGATAAGGGTCGCGCAGCAGGACTTGCTCAAACAGCGCCACAGCGCGATCGTAATCCTTGACCATGTACCATTGCCGGGCCTCATCATAGGTCTGATCAATATCGGCCCATTTTTCAATGGTGACTGCTTGACGGGCAGGCGGTATGGGCAGGGTACTCAGTTGCTCCAAGCGGGTCAGACGACGATCAAGGGCTTGGGCACCGCGATGGCTCGGAACGACGCTCAAGGCGCTATCTATTAAGCGTCGCGCATCGGCCAGGCGTTCGCGGTTCTGGACAAAGCCGCGAGCGCGAAGGTATCGGGCCTCGGCCAACCCCCAGGAAATTTGTTCGCGCACGGCGGCATTCTGGGGCCGCTCAGGCAAGAAGGTCAACGCCATGGTGAAATTGGTCTCGGCGGCCAGATAGTTGCCGGCACTTAAGGCGTTGAAGCCTTTTTCAGAGGTTTGCAGGGCTTTGGCCTCATCCCCTTGTCGGCGGATTTCTTCTTGTTGAGCTAATTCGCGAGCAACCTTTTTGATTTCGCGTGGAGAAAGTGTTTCTTCAACGGGTGCGGTTTTGGCAGCCCGAGGTTGGGCGGTGAACTCATCATCAAAGAGATCCGCATCCACGTCCTCTTCAATGGGTTCTTCCATTGCGGGAGCGAAGGAGTCAAAGGCTTCCATCTCTTCGGCCTCGGGCTCAACGGCAAACGGTTCGGCAGGCTCACCTAACAGGTCACCCAAGAGATCGTCCTCATCTGCGGGTATTTCTGCCTCGGGCTCGGGTATGACTTCGGTGGTGGCATCGGCATTGAATTCTTCATCGGAGAACGCATCCGTTCCGCCAAAGGGATCCGAGTCCGTCATGGCCTCTTCCGCGGTATCCGCAAAAGGCTCATCCAGGTCGGCAAACGTATCGTCTGCGACCACGTCCTCTGCGGTAGTTGCGGTTTCATCCGTCATCAGGTCAGCCGGTTCTTCCGTTGCAAACGGATCGCTATCGCTAAAGGCGTCTTCAGAACTCAGCTCAGGTTCTGCGACGTCCTCTGGCATGGCTTCTGCCGCCGGTTCGGCTTGCGCCGCGGCGTCATCCACCTGAGTCGGCGAAGAATCAAAATCACCCAGCAGGGCATCCAAATCAAAGCCGTCGTCTTGGGCCCACGCCGTGCTACCGAACAAAAGTGCCACTGTAATTGCCGCAATCATGCACCATTTCATCTGGGATTCCTCCTTGGAACTGAACCGGGGCCGGGACGTCGGTCCCGATTCACCCAACAACGTCTGCTTGTTTACATCATTCATAGAATTGCTCACCATGGAGAACTCGCGCCCGGGGTGGGTGCCGCCGTGGCAGCGGCAGGAGCCGGAGTCATCGCCGCACGTTCATCGCCGCTGATTTGAGGGACTGTCACACTTTCGCCGGTTTTGACTTTTTGGATTACCACGCTATCACGGCGGATGTCAACGACCTTGTATTCCACGCCGCGGAAGATAAATACATCATTGAGGCGTTGGACGGGCAAACTGCGCCGATCGAGCAAGGACACAAACAGGATCGCCAGTTCCTGCTCGGTAACCGGACGGCCTTTGACCAAGACGACGGGGCGCTGGTCGGACTGCCGGATCATGGTGAGCGTCTCGCCGTTTTTGCCTTTAGGATCATGCGCCTCTACTTTGTAGCCCAGCACGATGTCGCCTAGTTTGGCAAAATAGGAGCGTTCGAGACTTTGCAGGTTGAGCAAGAAGCGCAGACTGCCATCGGGCATGTGCTGAGTACCCACATAGCGCAGCACAAAGGGTACGGCGCGGATTCCCGCCACGCGCAGCTTGACTACTGGATCAGGCATGCTTTCTGGATCGCGCGGGTCCGTTCCGGCGCGAAATTCTTCAAGATTGGTGAACCCATCGCCGTCGAGATCCATTGCCGCGTCGGCCAGATTCTGGGGATCCAGCCCCCAGGCCAATTCAACCTTGTCAGGAATGCCATCGCCATCCGTATCGAGTGTTTCGATATCGACAATAGGCGGCTGTACAGCCAAGCAAAAGGGGCATTCCAATGCGTCATAGCTGATGGGGCGACCACACTTGATGCAGGAGACTCTCAATTCGCTGACGGTGGTGCGCGGTTTCACGTTCAGGGGGGCCGCAGCCAAAGCACGGGCTTCCGCCAAAATCGTATCAAAGGGCACGGTATCGCGGATCGGCACGGATGACCCGCGCCAGCCGACCCGCGCCAGACTCAGGGCGGCGCGTTCTTTGTCGGCCTGAATATCCTTCACGAGCCAGGCGCTTGAAAACAAAAGCGCTACCAGTGCAATCAGCAGAAGCACCTTTTCATAGTGCTCCCGAAACCATTCTTTTCTGTTCCGGGGTCCCTGGTTCACGGATTCTCCTCCCCTTCTGCGTCAGACGCCTCTTGGGCGAAGCGATAGACATCAACTTCTAGACGGACCAAGGGTAGTTCCTGGCCGGCAACGACACGAAGTTCGCGCGGTAGAATGGCGGGGGCTTCGCGCCCGCCAGCTGGCCGAGCCGCACCCGGGGACTGCCAGCCACTTGTCGCCGCCACCGAGGTTCGCGGGGCCGCTTCTGCCAGAGGTTCTGCGGGGGCGGGCGGCACTACTGCGGGGCGGGCCGTATTGGTGATTTCCACCTTGGACACGACTACAAAGGGCGACCCATGCGCGAGGTGCTCCAATATCTTCCAGTTGGCATCGTCCTGAGCACGGTAACTCACCACATAGCGTTCACGGGTAAACAAGCCATCGGGATCCCGAACCAGATCAGTGGATTTGACCACCTCGGCGGGTTCTTCCCGACTGCGACCGCGACGACCACCGTATTCTTCTTCGATAGGTGCCGCCTGGGCTTCTTCAAACACCATGCGCTCAACCGACACCAATTCGCCAATTCCGGCCTCATACATAACCGAACAAAGCATGGCGACGGAGCGCAACTGATCCACTAAGCGTTCTAGGTCTTTTTGTTCCGGCGGGGCGCCAGCGGCATAGCGCTGGAATCCAAACGCAAAATCTGGCGGCAAGGTAATGGACTTGGCACGAGCCGTCTGGACCAATCGCCGCAGGGTCTGCTCGAGCAACTGGCGGAACCGGTCACGATCGATGGGCTCCGGCGGGCGCTGTCCTTCGCTCATCGCCTGATAGAGCCCTTCGAGATACTCGTCGTAAATGCTCACCTGGCGTGTGAGCGTCTCCACATTGTTCGTTGAGGGGAACGTGGGCCGTCCGGTGAGACGAGTCAAACGAGTTCCACTCTGGGCCAGCGCGGAATTTTCCTCTTGATAATGCCCCCAAGCACTGAAAAGCCAGTAGCCCAGAATCAGGGCCAACAACAGGGCCACCAGCCCACCCACCAGCAATGGTATGTATTTACGGCTCATAGCTCCTGCGGTGCCTCCAAAACAGCCAGAATCTTGAATTCCAAGGTGGGGGCGTCTGGGCGCACCGGGGGCTGCCACACAATCTCGGTCTTGTCCGAAAACAACTCGGACTCCCGCAGTTTGTTGCGAAATTCAGTTATTTTATCACTGGTTTTTACCTTATCGAGGTAACCCATACCTTCGATTTCCAGGCCGGTAATGAGTGTAGCCTGCACGGGCCCAGGCTGAGAAGGATTAGCGGCGGCGGCACGAGGATCAACGGGCGGCTTGGCGCCGGGCAGGGTTGCCACGGGAGCGATGCGCGTCAGCCACATACCTTCTGTCAGGGCACCGCTGACTTCACCCAACATGGCGCGCCACACTCCACGGTTCGCTTCCAGCGATGTTAATTTTGTAATCTTATTGGAGGTGGCGACTACATCCGTTTCAGCCTGGACCAGTTGCTGTTCCACGCTGGAGAGCTCCTGCACGCGATCATCCAATTTGCCGCGGAAGATCGCCATGGCGCCAGCCAGCCGCTGATAAAATGAAATCCAGACAATCAGCGTCAACAGTAAGACCGCGGCCGCCAACGCAAATACCGGTTGCTTGCGTTTGAATTTCTTTTCTTCTGCCGCTTTAGGCGGCAGTAAATTGATTTCGATCGGGCAGGTGTGCAACTGGCGCAGGGCCAGGCCGACGAGTTGGCCCATTTCACAGGCATGGGCACCGATTTGTTCGGCCGGAATTTGCTCAGACACCGCGACGTTGTTAAACGGATTGAAGTAATCCGTCTCGACGTGGAGCTTCTCTTTAAGAAAGGTATCCGTATAGGGGATTACCGAACTGCCGCCGGTGAGCAGCAAGAGCGAAGGCTGCTGGCCACCCTGCTGGCTACGGTAGAAGTTGATTGAGCGGTTCAACTCTTGGTGCAGGCGGGTCATCATGCTGCGCACGCTCTTGGACACCTTGTCGACCGTCTCGCTCTGCGGGCCTTCATACGCACCACCGAACGCCACGTAGGCATGGGCCTTTTTCATCGCCTCAGCGTCGTCGAACGATATCGAGAATTCGTTCATGATCAACTGGGTGATGTGGTTACCAGCCACGGGGACACTGCGGCTGAAGACCCGGCCGGCTTCAAGGAAGATTAAATCGGTGGAGCGCGCGCCAATATCCACCACCATGGTGCACGGTGGCAGGGCGTCATAGTTGTAGCGCACGGCGTTGTAGAGCGACATGGGGGCCACATCCACCAGCACCGGAGTCAGCCCGGCAAACTGCACGCAGTCGCAAATCTCAGTGATATGGTCGGACTTGATCGCCGCCAGCATGACATCCACATCCCCGGTGACACCGCTGATGAGTTGATAGTCCCAGACCACTTCGTTCATCGGGAAGGGGACGTTCTGCTGCGCCTCGTATTGAATGATCTGATAGACCTTTTCAGGCTCTACCGGCGGCAGTTTCACGAAACGCGAAAACACTGAATGCCCGGAAATAGCAAGGTGAACCGGACCAGGCTTGCAGCCGGATTCACGGACCAAATCATGGATCGTGGTGATGATATACTGGGAGCGCTCGGTATCGGTCTGGGGATCCAGCCCCAAGTCGCTCACCGCATAGCGAGTCATTTCCAGTCCGCCGCGCACATCCACAAACTCGGCAAGTTTGAGGGTGTGCGAGCCGATATCCAGCGTGAGAATGGGCTTTTTGGCCATGGAAGCGATTCCTTGGGGTACCTAACGGACTGGCGCGGCAGGTTTGATAAAGTTATAGGCGTCGTAATCAACGAGCGCAAATGGGGTTTGGGCACGATTCAACAGAACCCCATCCACGGGCGGCATTGTGTCCCACCAGTTGGGTGTCGTAGCAGAAGATTCTGTCGCCACCACCACGCCCTGATGCTTCACAACCACCGCGAGTTGTTTCACGACCCCCATCCGAGCGACAAAACTGGGTTGTAAAAAAATGTCGGCCAAATGCCGCCCTTTGGGAACATTCATATAGGTGACCACACCGCGGAACATCTTCGGCGCATTTCTAGCGCTCTGGTCTTCCAAATAGGCGTAGAACGTAAACTCCAACTCATCAATCCATTCCGGTGCGGTATCAAATTCCACTGTCGCGCGCCACCAATCCGGCTGCCGCCCTGATGTTTGCGTGCGCATGGAGGTCGTGTAGAGCGGGGTTTTTTCCTTGGTCGGCGCCATTTTCCGGATTCGAATGATATCAGCCCCCGGCGCTGCAACCTGGCCAAAGGCACACGCCGCGGACAGTCCTAACGTGGCACATAATACCAAACCCAGCAGTCGAGTGGATCGAATTCGATGCGTCATTTTCTAGCCTCCTGCACGTGGCGGTTCAGTCCAAATTGCCCAAACAACCTGCCTGCACAATTTTTGAGAGTATAGGCGCATGATTTGGATTCCGTCAATCGTCATTTGCCGTGTTTATACATCTGCACCCGTCGCAACCCATCAGATTAGCCCATGGCATTGAATACCCTCGCTCGCGGCCGCGGTGCCAGCAGGGCACTGGTGCTCATTTCCGGCGACAGCATATTGGATTCCGTCACCTCCACGCCGATACGCCACGCCTGCGTCCACTCCCAAATCCAACGACTGAGGCTCATGTCGGGGCATGATGGATAGCCTGGGCCAAAGCGAGCCCCGGACTTCCCCCCCAAGAATTCCAGCATCCGGCGGTGAGCCCACTCCGCCGTGGCATCGGCGTATTCCGCCGCAAATCCCGTCCACAGAAAATACTCCTGATAGGCCCCCTCGTCCTGTAGCCGCATCATCTCCGCCGTGGCCGCCGGTCCGCCCACCGTCACTGTAAAAAATCCGACGGCATCGCCTTGGGACGCAAAAAAATCTGGAATGCACAGCTTCTCGCGGATTTTTTGGCGTGGAAACGTCAAACGGACTGGCTCACCGTCGGGGTGAGGAAAAACCAGTAGGGCATCGTTGTCAGGCCGACACGTCAACCAGGCCACCGCCGCACGGGGCACGAACAAGCGCCGATCCAAATTTTCCCGCACCAGGCGTTCGTAGTGGGCTTGCGCCTCTCCTTCGAGAATCTGGCGGTATTCCGCTTCCGACAAGTTGCCCTTTTTATAGCCCCAGCGCCCCACGAGCAGCGATAGCCGTTCCAGGAATGGATTCACTTCTTCCAGCGCTGGCTCCCAGACCTGCGAACCTAGAAAGGGCGGCACCAGCGGTTCGTCGACGACAGAGTTGGCAGTCATGGCGTCAGGATACTCATCAGCGGCACGAATGAAAACCAAGAATCCACTCGAGTGCGATTCAGCCCCCGATTCACGATGGGCCCTCGCCTGCCCGTCGCAGACTCCCGGTTTCCTTGAATTCCCGGAAGGCCTCCAGACTATCGAAGGCATCTTTGCAATACCGCACCGGACCAGAATAAACGGTCTGGCAATCGTTGATGGTGAAATCCTCGGTCAGCGCGGCCCCTCCCAGCAGCACGGGAATATCTAGGCCCGCGGCCGCCATCGCCCGCAGGTTGTCGCGCATCACCTGCACCGACTTCACCAACAACCCGCTCATGCCCAGCATGTCCGCATTGGACTCCTTCACGGCCTCCATCATCTTTTCCACGGACACCTTCACCCCCAAGTTCACCACCCGGTACCCATTATTCGAGAGGATGATATCCACCAGATTCTTACCGATGTCATGCACATCCCCCGCCACCGTGCCAATCACTAAGACACCCGACGCCCCCCCCTGCCCGGCCTTCAGGTGCGGCTTGATCTGGTCGACCGCCTTTTTCATCACCTCGGCCGACTTCAGCACGAAGGGCAACTGCAGAATCCCCTCGTTGAACAGTCGCCCGACTTCCTTCATGGCCGGGATCAAATGGCCGTTGAGAATATCCTCGGCGGGCATCTGAGCGAGCAGCGCCGGAATCGCGGTTTCCAGCAGCGCGGCTTTTCCCTTAATAAGGGCAGAGGCCACCTGTTGCGCCGGCGTCTGCGCCGCGGCGGCCGCCGCCGCTTCCGCCTCGGGCACCTCCGCCTCAAAATATTCGAGGTAAAGTTCCAAGGGATCCCCGTCGGATGCGTCATTTTCCAGCAGCTTTTCAGCCAAGCGCACAGCCGCCGGTGCCAGATCCGTCAGCGGCACCAGTGTAGCGGTATTAATAATGCACGCATCCATCCCGGCCTTGATGCAGCGGTCTAAAAAGACGGTATTGAGCACCTTGCGCGCCGCCGGCTTGAGCCCAAACGAAATATTTGACAACCCCAGGATCGTGCGCACGCCCGGGAAGTCCTGTTTGATGCGCCGAATAGCCGTGAGGGTTTCCTGGGCGGCATCGCGCAGGGTTCCGTCGCCACTGCATACCGTGAAGGTCAGCGCATCGATCAGCAGGTCGCTGCGCCGCAGCCCGCGCGCCTCGCAGAAGCCAATCAGACGCCCGGCGATCTCCACTTTGCGGTCGGCCGTCATCGCCATGCCGGTCTCGTCGATGGTCAGCGCTACCAACCCGGCCCCAAAACGCCGCGCCAGCTCAACCAACTGCTCCGCTTTTCCCTCGCCGGCTTCAAAATTGATTGAATTGACCAACATGCGCCCGCCGTGGAGTTTCAGCGCGGCCTCGACCACATCGAGCTGGGTGCTGTCAATCATCAATGGCAGGCGGCATTCGCGCGCCGCTCGCGCCACCAGCGCCATCATGTCGGCGCGCTCATCGCGGCCAGCATAGGCCACGCTCAAGTCCAGAATCTGGGCCACGCCCTCGTCCTGCTCCACCAGCAGATCAAAGGCCGTATCCAGGCGCTCGGCCAGCAGCGCGTCGCGAAACTTTTTCGACCCGGTGGCGTTGGCCCGTTCCCCCACATAGAGTGGAGGGGGTTCCTGCGTGAGGTCCACCGGCGTAAACAGACTGGTCACCTGCTCCGGCACGTCAACGGGACGCGGCGCAAGCACCGGGAGCGAGTCCAAGGCCTGGCGCAAATCGTGAATATGCGCCGGGGTGGTGCCGCAGCAGCCACCGATTACGTTCAAGCCGGTCGCCGCGACCACCGGCATAAAAGCCGCGGTATACGCCTGGGGCCCCAAGGGATAATGCACCTGGCCATCCACCAGTGTCGGCAGCCCCGCATTGGGCATGCAGCCAAGGAATCCGCGCCACTGACGGGCCATGGCCTCCAAATGCCGTTGCATCGCCTCGGGACCCGTTGCGCAGTTCATGCCCAGCACATCAATCGGATAGGGCTCAAGCGCGGCCATAACCGCCCAAATGGACGAGCCCACCAGCAGGGTGCCCGTCGTTTCGACCGTGACCGACACATAAATGGCCGTGGTGCGCCGCGCGCCCATCACCTGGTTCGCGGCCGCCACCGCCGCTTTGATTTGCAGCAGATCCTGACAAGTTTCGATGATGATGCCATCGGCCCCACCCTCCAGCAAACCGCCCATTTGCTCCTGGTAGCCGCCGTACAGCTCATCAAACGACACCTGCCCCAGCGTCGCCAAGCGGGTGCCCGGCCCCACCGACCCCAGCACAAACCGTGGCTGGCCATCGGTGGCCTGCGCGGCATCGGCCGCCCCGCGCGCGATTTGTGCCGCCGCCCGTGAAATCTCTTTGGCGCGTGCCGCCAGATTGTACTCCGCCAGCGTCAGCGGCGCAGACCCAAAGCTGTTGGTTTCTACCGCATCGCTGCCCGCCGCAAAATAGGCGGCATGGATGTCGTGGATCAGCTCCGGTGCTGACAGATTCAGCCACTCGTTACAGCCCTCGTAATCCCCCCACGCCGCCGCCCCGGGAAGCCGGTCCTGGATTTGCGTGCCCATCGCCCCATCAATCAAAAGGCGCCGGGTCTTCAAAAAGTCACAAATGGTCATGGGCACTGATCCTTCCGTAAATGCGGCCGATAGTCTAGCCCGGATTATTCACGCGTCACGTCTGACCCAGATGAAAGAAATCGGGGTCAGAAATCGGGGTCGGAGTCCAAGGCATAGGCGACGCCTTGCAAATCGGCCCCAAAGGGCTCCCCCGAATAGAGCCGGGTCGCTTGGGCAATCAAGACCTGGGCGAAACCGCCGAAGATCCGCCAATCCCGCTTCTCGTTAGCCTCGGCCAAGGTGCTTCGGGGCACGGGGCGCCGGATGCCCGTGTGATAAAGTTTGGGGCCAACGGCCTTGAGGCACGCCTCGATGTCCCGCAGGCTTTCGCGATAGGTCAGCTGGGCGAAACCCATAATCTGAAACTGCGCATAGCAGCTCAATCGGCGGACGTGCTTGTCCCCGTCGTAGCGGGTAACGCACTTGTCGAATTCGTACCGCGGAATGAAATCCATCAACTGGCTGAACACAGATCGTCCTTCTTGCATGGTCATTCTCCTGCCGCCGGCGGGCGATCAGAACCGTGCAAAAGAACGCCTCACGTTGAAATGGGAAAAAGTTCAGAGGTGCATCCTGTATCGATATAACAGGGCTAATCTGTGTGTCCCCTGAAATTAAACCGGACAGCAGTGATCCTGCCTGATTAATCATTAATTTAGGAAATAAGAGATCGCGTAGGCTACGACTAGGACGACAACATAACCCTGTTCTACCCGTCTTTGCTTCTCAGCATCTTCTCGTGCATGAGTAATATCGAGAACCGCTTGTCGCAGGAGAAACGTGTAGAGCACAAAATACAGAACCGGGATCACATGCACGTAATACGGATAATCCCCAATCTCTTTGCCAAATAACGATAATATCCAGCCGATTTGCGTATAGATTCCAATTATGCCAAGGGCGGCATTGATGAACATCCATTTTACTTCATCACGTCCGAACATTTTTATGTAAAAGACGATATAGATCAGAATGGCAAAGCCGCCATGCACGTAGAGAAAGGCTACACTCGGAGCTGTGGCTGAATAGGCCATTAGAAATCCAGATGCCCCGAACATCAGCATGTGGATTATGAAGAGCGGATAGACGACGTACCACGGTATCTCATCGCCTTTCCGACAGTTCCGGCCGTTAATTCTCATGCTCCCGTGAAGCTTCATACTATCCTTTTGAGCTTACCCGCAACGCTCTGGGAGCAGCATCTTGGCTACTTACGCATCAACACAGTACATCTCAAACCTCTGCAGGCCGATTTAGATGTTCAACGGCCTGCTCCTCCGTCAATCGCGTCAAAAATTCTTCATCTTCGCTGACCGCCAAATACTCATAATCGCTTCTATAGAGGTAGTAGGTGCCACAGTTGCTGCACTGCCGGAGTTGCAGCTTGCGGCTGCTAGTGGGGTTGAAATCTCGCACCACGTTGAGGTGTTCGGCAGCAGCCGGCAAATAGGTATTGTTGGTTCCAGAGTAGGTCTGGAATGCATATTCTTCGTCCAATAGGCTTGAGCACAATTCACATGTTGTGTGGGGCGCAGCAGACTTGGCGCGGTGTGGCATCGGATATCTCCAGGCGATGAAAAACCATCAGCTATTTATTATCCTCGGTGTCAGGACCTTCCAGGGTGGCGTCCACGCCATGGCAAAGATCTACCCACCCAAATATCTGGATGCGCCGGGTGTCTAATTGCGACTGAATTTGTGGAAACAGCTCGGTAAGGAAAGCATGTTGCGTTATCAGACCCTGGATCGCCTCGCGGGAGTCGTTGCGCATCTGTTGAGCATCTTCGATATAACCATGATCCTCGGCATCGTTGGCGCTCCCAATGGTTTCAAGAAGACCTCGTAGAGCAATCAAAACAGCTCGCTGTTCATCACGATTATTTGTTGGTGTTGTGTCAGGCTCAGTCATGTCCAACATCACTCCATATACTTTGTGTTAGCCCAGCAGCCTAATAAACCAAAATGATTTCTTATAAGCTAAACGGGCTGTTTCAAAGAATAGTGAAGACATGGTGGGACGTCAATTTGGAAAAAATCAGCACTAAAATGAGGTGTTTTACAGCTTCCCCCTCCCCTAATTTCATTAAATTCCATCATTTCCCCTCCGTTTTGATCCCGTTTTCAAGATTTTCCCCATTTTTAGTGTTTTTCGCGACTTTCATAGTTTTCGGGTCGATGGTAGTGAATGGTCGGTGGTGGATGTTCGATCCCATTTGTAAAATTCAAGTAATTCTCAGTTTGGCTGCCCAACTGCTTGCCCCAATATTCGTGTCTATCCGTGTCCATCCGTGGTAAAAATGGCTTTTCAGGATCGATATAGACAGTGAAGGGGTCAGTTTCATGGATTAATGATTTCGCTATCTTTTTCCTATGGAGAGGGTTGCGAAGGCTGTTTTTGACGTTTTGGGGAAAAAAATGATGAAAAATGCCTCAAAATCGCAATTTTGGCCCTGTTTTGGCCATTTTTGGGATTTTCGGGCCTGAAAATGCTGATTTTTCACGATTTCCGATCATTTTGAGCGAGAGAGGATAAGGTGGCCGCTTCCACCTTCGGCAAGGCTACGGCGGACAGGCTGCCTCGGGCCGCTGCGGGATGCGGCTCAAAAAGGTACCAGTTTCATAATTGAATATTTTTGCTATTTCCCTCTTCTGGAATGAAGGAGTCTGACCCGATGTCGCGGTGGTGTTCTTATCTCTTTGGGTTGCGGCAGGCGGGAAAAATGACCATTGGCCAATTTGGTCTTGAAGCGTAAGGTGGACGACGTATTTAGCATGACTCTAGCCCCCCCCACCTCTAATCCGGCTCCCGCCACCGACAGCACCAGCCGGATCGGCACCGATCCGATCCTGCCGCTGCTGTTGCGGTTTTCGATTCCCTCCATCGTGGGCATGCTGGTCTATGCGTTCTACAACATCGTTGACCGCATGTTCATTGGCCACGGCATCGGTTCCCAGGGGCTCGCCGGGGTCACCCTGAGTTTTCCCCTGATGATGATCATGGTGTCCTTTTCCATCCTGATCGGGGTCGGCGCCAACACGCTGTTTTCAATCCGCATGGGCGAAGGACGGCGGGAAGATGCCGAACGGATCCTGGGCAACGCCTTCGGGTTGCTGTTCTTCGTCCCGCTGGTGGCGTCGCTGGTCGCTCTGGCCGGACTGGACCCGCTCCTGCGGCTGGTGGGGGCCAGCGACGACCTACTGCCCTATGCCCGCACGTATGCCCGCATTATTCTTGCCGGGTCCGCCCTGTCTACGACCGGCCACGGGCTGGCGCACTTCGCGCGCTCCGACGGCCATCCCATTGTCGCCATGGCCTCGATGATCGTCGGGGCCCTCACCAATGTCGTACTCGATGCGCTGTTCATCTTCGGGTTTGGCTGGGGCATGGCCGGCGCCGCCTGGGCTACCGTTATTTCCCAGGGTATTTCCTTCGCCTGGTGCCTGGCCTACTTCCTCTCGCCAAGCGCAAATACCCGCCTCCAGCGCCGCCACTTGCGCCTGGACTTCCGGAACATCGTCTGGCCCATGCTCGGCATTGGGTTCGCACCTTTTTCCATGAATATGGCCAACAGTCTGCTTAACGTCGTGCTCAACCGCGGTCTGGGCCAGTACGGCGGCGATGACGCCATCGCCATCATGGGCATTCTTGCCGCCTTTATGAGCGTAATTTTCATGCCGGTTTTCGGTCTCACCCAAGGCGCCCAGCCACTGATTGGCTACAACTTTGGGGCGCGTAAATTCGACCGCGTCTTGCATCTCTTCTGGAGCACCGCCATCGCCACCACTGCCGTGCTGATTCTAGGCTGGATGATCAGCCAGCTCTTCCCCACCCAAATTCTACGCCTGTTTCTGGCCGCCGACTCGGAGCTGGTGCCCCTCGGTGTGCACGCCCTGCGTATTTTCACGCTGGCCTTTCCCATCATCGGCTTCCCCATCACGGGCGGCCACCTCTTTCAGGCCATTGGCAAACCGATACCCGCCGCCCTGCTGGCCCTCTCCCGTCAGGTCATCCTGTTTATTCCTTTCATCCTGATCTTCCCAAAAATCTGGGGTCTCGAAGGCATCTTTTATGCCGCGCCAGCCTCCGATACTCTAACCTGCCTGATTGCGCTCTTCGTGGTGGGCCATCAGGTGCGTCTCCTCCGCCGCGCCATCTTTGTCCCCCCGCCCGCCCCCGCCACCTCATGAAAATCTGTGAAACCTGCGGCGAACCCATCGCCCCCCACTCCACCGTCTGCCCGTTTTGCGAAACACCGCAGCGCCCCACCCCCGGTGCCCGTCCCGGCGGGCCCACCGTGCGCCACCTCGACCTCGAAGCCGGTCTGCCAACCGTTGCTGAAGCCCTGCGGCGGCTGCAGACTCAGCTCGACCGCGCCCGCGCCGATGGCGTCCGTGTTGTCCGCGTCGTTCATGGCTGGGGCTCCGCCACCGGTGGCGGAGGCAGAATCCGCGCGGCCACTCGGCGTTGGCTCCAGGAGGAGTGCGATGCCGGCCATCTACGCACCGTTTTCTTCGGCGACCATTTCACCCACACCAGCCCCGAAGGTCGCGATTTCATTCGCCGCCATCCCGCCCTGCGCACCAGCGAACGCTCCGACCGTAACAACCCGGGCATCAGCTTTGTAGAACTCTAACGTAATGCGTGAGTCACCCCGCCCGTCCCCCCCCCAGCGCAGCCCATCCATTTTTCAAGCTGGAAACAATGGCGAATTTCGCCCATAAAGGCCCCATGAAGAAATCCAAGATGTCTCCCACGCCCATCCGTGCCCTCTATGCCGCGCTGCTGATCACGGTCGGC
>JAVEUJ010000056.1:0-14294 GCA_034005635.1 Kiritimatiellia bacterium
TGGAGCACCAAGCACTCTTCGAATCCGGCGGCTCGGGCGACCGCAACGGTGGCGTCGCGGCTGCCACCATCCACCAGGATGCTTTCAATGCGCCAAGTTTCGGGTAACTGCAGTTTGTCGAGGGCGCTCTTGAGGTTAGGGATGTGACGCTCTTCGTTGAGGGCCACCACCAAAACGGATAGGACATACTGGACGGGGGGGGTCATGGCTTTGGCGGGATGTGACGGGCGGCCCACTGCGTCTGGGCGGCCATACCCAGGAGAATCTGGACATCCTTCTCGGTGAGCGTGCCACGGGAGAGGATGCGGCGGAGGCCGAGCATCATGTGATCGGCGGTGTCGGAGGTCATGAACCCGATGTCGAGGAGGGCCTGGCGCCATTTGCCGAACATGGTTTCGCGCATGGCGGAGGGGCATTCGGGCGAGCGTTCCTCTGGGGGCTCGAAGGTGCCGGAGGCAACGAACAACTCGTAGGCGCAGATCATGACGGACATGGCGAGATTGAGCGACTTGTAGGCGTCGGAGGAAGGAATGCGAATAAATTGGGTGCACAGGGCCAGATCATCAAGCGAGAGGCCGTTGTCCTCAGCACCGAAAAGGATGGCGACGGGGGAGTCGAGGGCGGCTTCAAGCAGATGTGGTGCCCATTCACGGGGTGTTTTGGCGTGGTCGCGGTAGAGACCGCCGCGATTGGATGTGCCTGCGACGAGGCCGCACCCGGCGACGGCCTCGGCAGTCGTGGAAAACTCCTGGCGGTTTTGGAAAATATCACCGGCGTGGCAGGCCATCATCGCGGCATCCTGCAGGTTAAATCCGGCGTGGGGTGACACGAGCACAAGCTGAGAGAGCCCCATGTTCATCATGGCGCGGCAGGCCGAACCGACATTCCCGCCATAGACGGGATTGACGAGCACGATCCGAAAATTATCCAAAGCTTCCATTGAAGAAAAAATGATACAGGCACAAGCGAGTGTTTACAATCAGAAGAAACACGGGTCCATCTGCGATCTAGTGCAAGCGCGGGTCATGTTGGGCGGAGGCGCATCGCGCCGAAGCCGAGCCATCTCGGTTTCACGGCGATGGCGGGTCGGGTGCCTCCGGGCCGAGATCCCTCGACACGCTCGGGATGACAGCCGCCATGCACGCCGTCTGATCCCGGTGCCGAATCCGCTGGCGCAGAGTTGTTTTTGGCGTTCGGCTGTGGTTGACTAGACAAATATCGTTATGGACAACACGCCTATCATCCCGGAACGCAAGACCATCTTGAATGTCCGCTATGACCATTATCGCATGCGGGACGGCGCGGATTTGTATGTGACGGAATTTGGGCAGTCGTGTTGGCGCCATCTGGTTCCCGAAAGCTGGTTTGAACAAGGGTGGTTCCGCAAAAGTCGTGAAAAATTGCAGGGCACCAGCACGGTGTACCGGGTGCGGACCAAGCCGATTGAGGGCGTGAGCAAGGATCTGGTGGTCAAGTGGTGCCGGGTGGGCGAAGACGTGCCCCTGGACACCTACACGCTCAATAAGTTCATCGAGGCGGAGTTTAACTCGCCTTACGAAGAGTTTTCGCTACTAATGGAATTGCGTAAGCGGGCGCGTGCGGGTACGATTCTGACACACAAGCCGTTGGCCATTTATGTTCCGGCCAAACGGCTGGAGTTGTGGCAGACCGGGCGTTCCCGCTCGAAGATCGCCCAGAAGAAAGCCAAGTTTCGCGACGTAGAACTGGATATTTACCGACAGTATATTTTGATCTATGAATGGATCAAGGGCGTGTCGAGTACGCAGCCGGAAGCCGCTGAAGCGGCTCGTGTGTCGGGCTATGCCGAGCCGCGACCTTTCGCTCAGCATATGCTGCATCGCTCGATCACGGACATGTGGCAAGCTGGCTTCCGGGTGCTGGATGTGAAGCCCGAACACGTAATCGTGCGCCCCAACCGGCAGGGTGGGTTACTGATGGATCGCCAGGGCCAGCCAGCCTACGCGCTGGTGGACTTCGAGTTGCTAGCTCGCACGCCAGACTACGAAGAATCCGTCAAGCGCGTGCGCCGTCAGAGCTACCTTGAGCGGCAGCGGGATCGGTTTGTCTCGGTCCCCACTCAGCCGGACCATTTTCCTGCGCATTTGCGCGCCGTGAAAATTCTGGGCGTGGACTATGTCCATGGCGACTGCGAAAGCACCCAGGGCAAGCTGTGGGTGGTCGGGCGCGATCCGAACCTGTTCGATTACTTTCAGCCTGAACGCTGGCGGCGCACCCCGCGCATCAGTCTCTCGGATAGCGCGCAGGTCTACCACACCAAGACGAAGGACGAGATTCAGCTGGTGTGGAAGGTGGCCCATGTGGGCGACACTGTGGATGCGGCGGAGACCTCGGCGGCGTTGGTGGCCCACGGCTACAACAGCCCATTCGAAGAATTCGCCTATGCGTTTCAACTGGCGGCAGCGGGCGTGGCGACAACCTATCCGCGGGCGATTTACATGCTGGGGCATCACTCAACTCTTCCGCCGGAAATCCTGGATCAGCGCCGCTACGACAGCCATCGTGATTTGCGCATGGCGGACGGATCGCCGGTGCTGCAGCGGGAGCGCAACTATATTTTGATCTGGGGGTATTGGAACGGACTGGATGAGGTGCTGGCCACAGAAGATCAGCACAAGCGCTACTGCCGCGGGATCAATGCCGTCCAGGCGTTGGAGCAGGGGTTGATCCAGCCCGAGGAGTATGAGGGATTGATGGACAAGATGGCGCGGCTGCTCGCCAGTGCCGGATTTGAAAGTACGTTCCTGCGCGGGACGCATTTTCTGCTGACGTTGTCGCCGGAGGGCGCCTTGGTTCGGGACCCGGACAATACTCCGGCGGTGCGCCTCTGTAACTTTGAATTCCTGCGCAAACTCGGTTGACCGTTGCCGCCCGGCGCGGGCTTGATGAGGGATCGAGCAAGCTCGACCCCTACATTTCAAACCCTCATCTTGTCCGAAATTTGTCGTGCGCCCCTTCGGCTTGTCCGCCCGTGGCGGAGTGAGCCGCGGCTGTTCAGTGCCGGAACTTAGCTTATGAGCTGGTCGCCAGAAGCCCATGGACTTGGATCTTGCGCGAGAGTGGAATGATCCATTCGGCGTAAAGGGACGCGATGCGATCGGGGAGCATGGGGTCTGACGACTGGTCGCGGACGCGAGTCCGGATGCGGGCGAGCACGTCTTGTTCCACACTAGGGTGGGTGATGGCAGCTTCGACATGACTGGGATCGTGAGACTGAAGGGCGGATTGGAGGGATGCAGGCAAAGTCTCGCGCTTACGGCTGGCCACGTGCACGGAGAGGGCGAGACGTCGGGCCAAGGCATCCAGGCAGGCGGCGTCGCTGGCCAGGCACGGGGCGGGGCCGTTGCCGGGGGCGTCGGTGCACAGCCCGGGGAGAATGCGCAGCAGGTAAGTGGGGCGCAGTATGCGCACGCGCGCAGCCAGCGATGGGGCATCTGCAAATTCTCCGGCAACAACATCCAGCCCGGGGAACGGATTGGCGGGCATGGCGTAGAACAACGGATTGAACCCCAAGGGTGCGCGGGTGCACAGGGCATCCACCAGCGCCTCGTCTAGCGAAGCGATTAAATGCCGCAGATGAGCCAGCGCTTCCATATCAGCTTACGGGGTAAGTGCCAATTTTGCGGCCGGATTCAGAGAGCGCGCAGACCATTTTCCATGCGGCGCGGGCCGGGGCAGATGTCCAGTTGGTGACGGCTTCGATGAAAAATCCGTACTCCCAGGGGCGTCCGGGCAGCGGGCGGCTCTGGATAAATGTCAAGTTGACGTCAGCGGCATCGAACGGCGAGAGCACGTGCAGCAGGGCGCCGGGATGGTTGCCGACAATCAGATGAATTAGCGAGCGTAGTTCAACTCCCTTGGTGTGACGGGGTTTGGCCGCCTTGGAGGTCGTGGCAAGGGTGAAGAAGCGCGTGACGTTTTCGCCGCCATCCTGGATGTCGGCGTGCAGAATCGCCAGGTGGTGCAGTTTGGCTGCGGCCTCGGAAGCGATGGCGGCGGTGCCCGGTTCCTGCGCGGCGCGCCGGGCGGCAGCGGACGTGCTGGAATCGGGAACCAGTTCGGCTCGCGGCAATAGGCGGGCGAGCGTATCGCGGCACTGACCGAGGGCCTGCGGATGGCTGCATACGCGCTCGATGTCGGCCAAGGGCACTCCCGGTGGCGCTAGCAGGTGCTGCTGCACCGGCAGCGAAAAGCTGTCCAGGATGGTCACCTGGGGGTGATCGGCGAGTTGATCGAGAGTCTGGGTGACCGGGCCCTCGCTGGAATTTTCCACCGGTACGACAGCTAAAGGCCGAGTGCGGGCGGGGGGGGCGCACAACTTGGCAAAGATATCGTAGTGGGAGAGGCAGGGAACCAGACGAGCCTTGGTGCCGAAACGGCGCCAGGCGGCCTCCTGTGAGTGGGTGCCTGCCGGACCAAGATACAGAATGGAGGGGCTCATGGGGCGACCTTTCTGGATCAAGCGGGATGGGGGCGCAGCGCTTCCTTGCGGGCGAGATCGATCCACGGCGCCAGGTCGTCAAGGAACTCCTGGAACTTACCGGTTTCGAGTTGCTGCGGGGCATCGCTGAAGGCATTGATCGGGTCGGGATGGGCTTCGACAATCAGGCCATCGGCG
Source organism: Kiritimatiellia bacterium (assembly GCA_034005635.1). GTDB lineage: Bacteria > Verrucomicrobiota > Kiritimatiellia > CAIQIC01 > Lenti-01 > JAAZFE01. Next base: position 4,658 of record JAVEUJ010000056.1, read on the forward strand.
CCGACCGCGAGGCCGGCGCGAGCGAGGGCCGGGACCAGACGGCGCGCACCGGCGGCGTGCGAGGGGTCGACGATGACGGGCAGGTGCGAGAGTTGCTTGGCCACGGCTACCGCACCAAGGTCCAGGAGATTGCGCGTACTGGGGTCGAACGAGCGCAGGCCGCGCTCACACAGCACCACCTGCGGGCAGTTGTTCACGATGAGATATTCAGCGGCGGTGAGCCACTCCTCGACGGTGCTGGCCAGGCCGCGCTTGAGCAAGACCGGCTTGCCAACTTTAGCGATCTGCTCCAGCAAGTCATAATTTTGGGCGTTGCGCGCGCCAATTTGGAACATGTCCGCCACATCCCGCAGTTGGTCAACCTTATCGGGACCGGGCACTTCGGATATCAAGGCGATATCAAATTCTTTTTTGATCTCGCGCATGATCTCGAGGCCGTCTTGTTTGAGGCCTTGGAAATCGTAGGGGGAGGTGCGGGGCTTGAAGGGCATGGCACGGATGATCCGGATGCCACAGCCGATGAGGTCACGAACCGCGGTACGGAACTGGTCATAGGACTCAATGGCGCAGGGGCCGGCGATGATTTCGATATTCCCGCCGCCGATCTTGACGCCGCGGACATCCACCACAGTATTCCCAGGATGGTATTCGCGGGAGACCATTTTGAACTTTTTCTGGACGGGCAAGACGTTTTCAACGGCCGGCAGATTGCGCAGGACTTCGAGGGACTGATGGCTGAGTTCGTCGCCGATGCAGGCCACGATCGTCTGTTCGGTGCCGTGGATGATGCGGGGCTGATAGCGGAGGGATGTCACCATGTCGCTGACAGTGGCAATGTCCGTCTCGCTGCTATTACGTTTCATTACAATAATCATAGTTTATTCAGGGGTTGGGGTTCAGGGATGAGGAGTTTAAATTTGGGGGGAAGGGGGCGGTGGGTATAAAAAAACCGCGCTTCCGTTTCGCCGGACACGCGGTTTTGGAAAGAATCCCGGGGCGATGGCTCACCGGGCCGATCCGGACCGTGCGTCCGGCGACCTAAAGATGAAGCCATAATAGCTCTGTATGAGATTCATGCGGATACTGAACCACGCGGCCGGGCGGATGTCAAGAGGGCGGGAAAAATTCGGTCTCGCCCGGACCTCGCCCGGTCGCCCGGCCGCCCCGCACGGTAGGGGGGAGAGGGGGTTAGAGGCGCTGGCAGGCGGGACAGATGTGGGTGGCGCGTTGGCCGACCAGGAGTCGGACGATGGGGGTGTGGCAGCGCTGGCAGGGCAATCCTGTTTGGCCATAAGCACAGAGGTGTTCCCGGTTGCGGCCCGGTACGCCGCGCGGCAGGCGGAAGTTGGTGTGGCCCGCGCCCAGCGACGTGCCCAGATTACGGATGCCCCGGCGCAATACCGTCCGGATGGCGCGGTACAGGCGCGCTGCTTCCTCCGTGGAAAGCGAGTCGGATTTCCGCTGCGGGTGAATCTGGGCGGCCCAGAGGGCTTCGTCGGCATAGATATTGCCGATGCCGGCGATAAATGCCTGATCCATCAGCAGGGGTTTAAGCGTGCGCGAGCGGGCCGTCAGGCGGTGCACAAAGGTCGCGCGCGGGAGGGCGAGCGGTTCCGGCCCCAGACGGTCCAACAGGACATCGGGGTTGTCCACCAGCCAAACCCGGCCAAACTTGCGCGGGTCGGAGAAGCACAAGCGTCGGCCGTCGGAGAGCGCAAAGACAACACGATCGTAGGTCTTCCCAGTGGCGGGGCGCTCGGCGGGTGCCACATAGAGCCGCCCCGTCATGCGCAAATGAATCAGCAGGTCGGCTTTGCCGGACAGGTCGACGCGAATGAATTTACCGCGGCGGGACAGACCGATAATTTGATTGCCGCGGATGGCCGCCGGTAGTCGGGCTGGCGCGGGGGCGGCCACGGATCGCGGCCAGAAGACGTGGGCGCTCATGATCTGCAATCCGACTAAACCGCAGGCCCTCAAATCGCGGACGACGGTTTCGACTTCGGGCAGTTCGGGCATAGGGGCAGGATTCAGGAGTCAGGATTCAGGACATGGCTGTCGGACTTAATTTTCAGAGAATGGGATGGTCCCGGGGCGATAGGGCGGCCCAGGGTGTGCAGTCGATGTTCCACGCAGCGCGAACAGTCCATGGCATCCTCATCCACACAGGGTTTCCCGGGATAGAGCTGATAGGCGTGGCGATAGGGACGCGGCGTGGCATTAGGCATGAAGACATTGGCACCGCATTGCAGCGCCCGGTCGCGGCCATCTGGGAACAGAGCGTCAAAGGCCGTGGTAGCCGGGATGTGCGCCGCAGGGTTGGCTAGACGTAGAACCGCAATGGCGCGGAAGAACATATCCGGGTCGCCGGCATAAGCATTCGGCTCATGCCCCAGAGGTGTCTCGGGATGGGGGATATAAGGGCCAATGCCGATCATGTCGAAATCGAATTCCCGACACAGTAGAATGTTGTTGGCGAGGGTCTCTAGGGTTTCACCGGGCAGTCCGATCATAAATCCGCCGCCGGTTTGCACGCCGAGCGCTTGCAGGTCACGCAGGCAGCGCAGGCGTTCGGCCAATGTGCAGGCGGGATGAAGACGAGCGAAGAGGTCAGCATCAGAGGTTTCGAAACGCAGGAGGTAGCGGTCCATGCCAGCGTCGCGCCAGCGCGCATAGGTGTCGCGCGGGCGGTTGCCGACGGAGACGGTGATGGCGAGATCGGGATGTTCCGTTTTGATGTTCCGCACCAGGGCAGCGATGTCGTCGTCGGAGCGGCCCGGTGTTTCCCCACCCTGCAAGACGACGGTCCCCGCAGTTTCTGTTGCAGCAATCTGCCGGACGGCAGCCAGGATTTCATCCGGCGACATGTGGTAGCGGATGGGGTCGGGATTGGAGGCGCGGATTCCGCAGTAGAGGCAGTCGTTGGCGCAGACGTTAGAAAATTCTAGGATCGCGCGGATGGGGACGGCATCGCCGCAATGCTCACGACGGACAGCGTCGGCCCGGGCATAGAGCGCCGCCAAATCCGGACCACGGGCCTGAAGCAGAGGCCGCAGGTCGTCGCGGGTGAGCTGTTTTCCATGCTGTGGAAAGAAAGTTTCCATAGCATGGAAAGATACCACAAAAATCTTCCATAGCATGGAAAATCAGGGGTGAATGGGCGGTCACCCTTGAATGGTCGCCTTTTCGGGAGCCCCGAAACGTGTCAGTAGGTCTTCGTCAGAATGATCGGCTCAGGCCTTCGCCAGCTCGATGGCACAGGGGTGGCCATTGATGTCGACGTCGCCGGTGCCGCGAGCAGTCGTCAGATTGATCGCGAGGGTCTCGGCGGCGATGGTGGCGTGGTGGGTAGTGACGGCCGCTAGCAGTTCGGCATCGGCGGTAATCTTCAACGTGATGCGGTCCGCCACATCGAGATCCTGCGTTTTGCGCTGGTTTTGGATGCGATTGATGAGCTCGCGCGCATGACCTTCCTGAATCAGGGCGGGGGTCAAGCTGGTTTCCAGGGCGACGAGCAGGTCACCGCTGGAAGCGACGGCCAGGCCGGCCTTGGGCGTACGCTGGATCAGAATGTCCGTGGGGGTGAGCGTAACGGGTTTGCCCTCCAGAATGATCACGACGTTTTCGTTATCCAGAAGTTGCGCCAGTTCTTCCGTGCCGAACGAGGCGATGGCGGCCACGGCCTTTTTAATGTGGCTGCCGAGCCGGGGGCCCAAGGTTTTATAGTTGGCCTTGGCGGAAAGTTCGGCCAGTGCGGTTTCGTCGCGGCCGAAGCGGACTTCCTTGACGTTGAGTTCGTCGGCGACGATGTCGGCGAGGGGCCGGACCAAATCGAGGATAGCGTCGTCGCGGCACACCACATGGAGGGTGGCCAGCGGTTGACGAACCTTGAGGTTGAAGTCGGCGCGGAGTTGGCGGGCGAGACCGACCACATCTTGGACGCGGGCCATCTGGGCTTCGAGGGCGGGGTCGCGGGGCAGGGTGCCGGGGAGGGGATAGTCACACAGGTGGACCGACTCGGGCAGGTCTGCAGTGCGCAAGTTGCGATAGATTTCTTCAGAGAGGAAGGGGGTGAAGGGCGCGGCAATCTGGCAGAGACGCAGAAGCACGGTGTGCAGCGTTTCGTAGGCGTGAGTCTTGTCGGCGTCGTCCTCGCTCTTCCAAAAACGGCGGCGGGAGCGGCGGATATACCAGTTGGTGAGGTCGTCGATAAATTGCACCAGGGGGCGCACGGCCTGCTGCAGGTCGTAGCCGTCCATGGCGGCGACCACTTCGCCGGAGAGCCGGTCGAGGGTCGAGAGAATCCAGCGGTCCATCAGGGCACCGCCGCCTGAGGCGGCGGAGGTTGACGGTTGGTGGTGGGTGGTTGATGGCCGCTCCTGAACCCCAACCCCTGAACCCTGATCCGTCGGCGACCAGCCATCAACGTTGGCGTAGGTGACCAAGAAGGAGTAGGCGTTCCACCACGGGATCAGCAGGTGGCGCAGGGCATGGACGACGCCCTGTTCGGAGAAGCACAAATCCTCAGCGCGGACGATGGGCGAATGAACCATGTAAAGGCGCAGGGCGTCAGCACCGTAGGTGTCGAGGATATCGTTGGGATCGGGGTAGTTCTTGAGGCGCTTGGACATCTTGCGCCCGTCCTCGGCCAGGACTAGGCCGTTCACGATCACGTTTTTATACGGCGACTGGTCGAAGAGCGCGGTGCCGAGCAGCATCAGGGTATAAAACCAGCCGCGGGTCTGATCGAGACCTTCGGCGATGAAGTCGGCCGGGAAAAACTTGTCCAGTTCGTCGGCGCGGGCAAAGGGGTAGTGCTGCTGAGCGTAGGGCATGGCGCCAGATTCAAACCAGCAGTCGAGCACTTCGGGTGTGCGGTGGTATGTTTTGCCATTGATCTCGAACGTGATTTTGTCCACGTGGTGTTTGTGAAGGTCGGTAACGGTCTGGCCGGAGAGTTGCTCGAGCTCCGCAATGGAGCCGACGCAGACCATGTCCTGGCCATCTTCAGAAATCCAGATCGGCAGGCAGGATCCCCAGTAGCGGTTGCGGGAGATATTCCAATCCTTAGCTTCCTTGAGCCAGTTGCCAAATCGCTTTTCGCCGACAGCTTGGGGCACCCAGTGGACCGTGGCGTTATTGGCCACGAGTTTGTCATGCAGGTCTTCGACGCGGACATACCAGGCCTCGATGGCGCGGTAGATCAGCGGGGTGTCCGTGCGCGGGCAGAAGGGGTAGGAGTGGACGAGCGTGGACTGGTGGACCAACTTGCCGGAGTCCTTGAGGGAGCGGATGATCGCTTTGTCGGTATCCTTGCAGAATACGCCGTGATATTCGGGAACGACTTCGGTGAAGGCGCAGACATCATCGAGATAGTCGCGCAGGGGAATGCCGGCTGCCCGGCAGATGCGGAAGTCGTCTTCGCCAAAGGCGGGCGCGGCATGGACGAGTCCGGTGCCGTCTTCGGTGCTGACAAACCCATCGTTGAGGATACGGAAGGCGTTATCGGTTTCCGCAAAAGTCGGAAAAATAGGCTCATAGGTCAGGCCACAGAGGTCGGCACCGGTCCACGCCGCCAAACGCTCATACTGGTCGGGCTGCTGGTAATAGGCCGCCAAGCGGGACTCGGCGAGGACATAAACGTTGTGGTCGGTAGTGTCGCGCACGGCGACGTAGGCGATGTCCGGCCCGGCGCAGATGGCGAGATTGCCATAGAGGGTCCAGGGGGTCGTCGTCCAGATGAGCGCGTAGACCGGCATCCCCTGGGAGTCGAGCCCGGGCGGCAGTGTGGTGAGCTTGACGCGTACCGTGATGGCGGGGTCCTGGACATCCTGGTAGTTGCTGCCGGCCTCGAAATTGGAGAGCGGAGTATTGAGTTTCCAGGAGTAGGGCATGATGCGGTGGGACTTGTAGACGCGTCCCTGATCCCACAACTGCTTGAATACCCACCAGATGGTCTCCATGAAGGAGAGGTCCATGGTCTTGTAATCGTTATCGAAGTCTACCCAGCGGCCCATGCGGGTCACGGTTTTGCGCCATTCCTCGACATAGGTCAGGACCATTGAACGGCAGGTTTCATTGAAGACGTCGATGCCGGTGGCGACGATATCGGCCGAGCCGGAGAGGCCGAGCTGCTCCTGGGCGAGGGCCTCAATGGGCAGGCCGTGGCAGTCCCAGCCGAAGCGGCGCTCGACAGAATAACCACGCATGGTCTGATAGCGGGGCAGGATGTCCTTGATGGTCCCGGCCAGCAGATGACCATAGTGCGGGGCGCCCGTGGCAAAAGGCGGGCCGTCATAGAAAACGTAGTCTTTGGCGTCCTTGCGATTTGCGATAGATTTCTTGAACGTGTCGTTTTCTGCCCAATAGCGGAGAATTTCTTTCTCCATTTGCGGGAACGACAATTTATTGGAAACGGGTTTAAACATGGGTTTTCCTTCTCAGGCCGCACCGGGCCCGAATCAGCCGGACATTGAAGGCTTGGCATCGGCATTTGTCAAGGCAAGCGGCACCGAAAAAAATACGCGAGGGCGGCTATACCGCCCAAGATGATGCAAACGATTATCTTGCGTTTTTGAGTGCCTGGCCCCAGTATTCCGACTCGATTTGAACCGAGAGGATGGATCCCGCATGGATGAGAAAAAGCCGACTACTGGAAACGTACCGCCGCCGGAGGCGCAGAGCGATGCCGAACAATTTACCACGTGGATGACCGAGTATGGCCGACCGGCCTTGATTGGGCTGGCCGTGGCCATAGTCGTACTGCTGGGGTTGTCGATCTGGCGCAATCAGAAGCAGGAAAAGGCGGATGCCGCCGTGCAGGCCCTGTTCCAAGGGCGTGCCCCAGAGGAATTCCGCCAGATGGCGGTGGCCGACCCCAAAGCGCCGACCGCGCCGGTGGCGCTGGCGACAGCAGCAGCCGAATTTTATGCGCAGGGTCGCTACGACGAGGCGCTATCAACCTATCAGAGCTTCCTGGCCCAGTACCCCGGACATATGCTGGAACCCGACGCGCAACTGGGCGTGGCCGCCAGCCTTGAGGCGTTGGATGATTTTGAAGCCGCCGCGGAATCCTATGAGGCGTTTGCGGCTTCCCACGTCACCAGCACCTTGGCTCCTCAGGCGGTCATGGGCGCCGCTCGCAGTCGCGAACAACTTGGGCAGTTTGACGATGCCCGCGCTCTATACGAGGATTTCATCGCCGCTAATCCTGAGAGTTCATGGCTGCCCCAGGCGGAGTCCGGATTGCTCTTCCTGAAGAAGGCTGAGCGGGCCAAGGACCTCCCCCCTCCGGCGGTGGTGCCTGCGGTTGAGGCCGAGGCGGCGGCTCCGACGGTGGTTTTCGACTCCAATTTGGAAAGCGCGTTTGCCCAGGAAGAAGTGGCGGATATGTCGGCGGATTCTTCCGCTGTTGCGAATGAAGTGGCGGAAGTCGTTTCTGAGCAGGTGCAGCCTGAACCGGCGATAGCCCCCATGGTCGAGCCGGAAGCGGACGCCCCCCAAGAGGTCGCGGCCGATGCTGATGAGATCGCGGAAGTTGCCCCCGTGGTGGAGGACACCCCCCCGGCAGTTGCAAAGGAATCCAAGCCCAAGAAGCGAAAGTCCCCTAAAAAGAAGACAGCAACGGAAGCCCCGGTAGAGCCAGCGGCTGCCGCAGAAGAGCCGGCCGCAGAATAGCACGGACGTTGGACGGCCAACGGAACAGCGCCGGAATCCATTTGGTTTCCGGCATGTTCATTTTCAGGGAAGGAGTTGGAGCATGATTGAGCGATATACTCGACCCCAAATGGGTGCATTGTGGACCGATGAGCACAAATTTGCCACATGGCTGAAGGTGGAACTCGCCGTGTGCGAGGCCATGGCGAAGGCGGGCCAGATCCCCCGCCCAGAGTGGACGGCTATTCGCCGCAAAGCCGCGTTTAGCGTAAAACGCATCCACGAAATCGAAGCGGAAGTCCGCCACGACGTGATCGCCTTTCTGACCGCAGTTGCCGAAAATGTCGGGCCTGCCGCCCGCCACATTCACAAGGGCTTAACCAGTTCCGACGTGGTGGATACCGCGCTGGCGCTCAATCTGGTCGCCGCCGCCGACCTGTTGCTCGAGGGCGTGACCCGCGTGCGGGCCGCGGCCGCTCACCAGGCTAGCCAACACGCCTATACGCCGATGATCGGCCGCAGTCACGGCATCCATGCCGAGCCAACCACATTTGGTCTCAAAATGGCGCTGATGTTTGATGAGTTTGGGCGAGTGGAAAAGCGTCTCAAGGCGGCCCGCGAGGTGGTGCGCGTCGGCAAACTATCAGGAGCGGTGGGGACTCATGCGCATCTCGATCCGCGAATCGAGCGTGAAGTCTGCCGCCAGCTCGGGCTCCAGCCCGCGGCGATTTCCACGCAGATCCTGCAACGCGACCGCCATGCGGAGTTCGTGACGGCCATCGCTTTGGCGGGGGCCAGCGTTGAACGTTGGGCGCAGGAGTTCCGCCACCTGCAGCGGACCGAGGTGCGCGAGGTGCAGGAATTCTTTGGCACGGCGCAGAAGGGTTCTAGCGCCATGCCCCACAAGCAAAACCCGATCATCGGCGAACAACTCTGCGGCCTCGCCCGCGTCCTGCGCGGGTATGCCCTCACCGCAATGGAAAATGTACCCCTGTGGCATGAGCGCGATATTTCCCACTCGTCTGCTGAGCGCATCATCCTGCCCGATGCGACCATCCTGCTCGACACCATGTTCGACAAGCTGGCTGCGCTGGTTAAGAACGTGAAGGTAGACACCGTGCGGATGCAAGTAAATCTCGATCTGACCCATGGCCTGATCCATTCCCAGCAGGTGCTTCTGCTGCTGGTGGAGAAGGGGGCGGCGCGCGACGAGGCCTACCTTTGGGTGCAGCGCAACGCCTTGGAATCATGGAAGAGCGGGACACCCCTGCTTGACCTGGTGGCCGCAGACCCCGATATCGCCCGCATCGCTACGCGGCGTGAACTGGTGGCATGTTTCGACCTGAAACGCCATTTCCGCTATGTGAAACGTACCTTCCGATCCCTCGGATTGCCAATCAAGTAACTCGCGGCCTTACGGGCGCAGCACCGTGTTGTCGATCAGGCGGGGTTGGCCGATCCAGACGGCGAGGGCGGCGAGGGCGGGGCGCTCAATCGGGCCGGTGAGCGGCTGTAAGGTTTCGTCATCCACCAGTGCCACGTAATCGATTTTGGCGTCGGGTTCCTGCTCAATAATCTCGCGCATTGCCGCCTGCAGGCGAAGCGGGTCGCGCTCGCCAGCCGCAAAGAGGCGCTCGGCTTCGTCGAGGGCGCGACAAAGACAGGTGGCCTGCGAACGCTGGGCGGGCGTGAGGTATTGATTGCGCGACGACAGCGCGAGACCATCAGCCTCGCGATGGGTGGGGCCAGAGATAATGGTGACAGGAAAGTGCAAGTCGCGGACCATCCGGCGGATGACACGGAGTTGTTGGGCATCTTTTTCGCCAAAGACCGCGATGTGCGGCTGAACGATAGTGAACAACTTGGCGACCACGGTGCAGACACCGTCAAAGTGGCCGGGACGGGAGGCCCCGCAGAGCGTCTTCGATAGGGCATTTTCTGTCACGGCAATGCTCGCGCCCTCGGGGTACATGTCGTCAAC
>JAVEUJ010000195.1:0-3404 GCA_034005635.1 Kiritimatiellia bacterium
TCCCCACCACCGCGGGCAAGCGCGAAATCCGTAGCGTCTTCGCGTCTTTACGTGAGTCTGACTATTTTGACTTTTCATGAGTTCTTGAGTTCAGATTCAGTTTCCTCTTTTCCCTCCTTTTCTCATCTGTGAAATCTTGCTTGCCCGCCGTAGCCTTGGCGAAGGTGGGTGTAATCCGTGGTGGCTTTAATCCCTTTGGTCACAACTATCCCGCGCCGTGTCATTCGTAGTTTGGCACGCTTGGCTATTTCCGCAGTGCACGTTGCCCGTCAAGTGGGCCCCTCTTGCTCCGGCTGATTATTATTGAACTTTGCGTTGTTCCAGACGCGCCAATGAGCTAGGTTACCTGCACAAATCCGGCGTATGTGTTGCCGATCTGACAGGAGTCTGCCCATTATGACATCGACCCATCCTGAACCCGCCTTCACGGTGCTCCGCCCTCTACCCATCACAGCCGTCTATTGGCAAGATGTGGAAATCTCATATTCTGACTTGCTAACCCACTCCGCGGCACTCGCCTCGCTCTATTTCTCCGCCCCCGGCGAACGCATTGTCATTTTCTCTGAAAACCGCCCGGAGTGGATCACGGCGCTCTTGTCGATCTGGCGCAACCGCTGCGTCGTCGTGCCCGTCGACGCCATGAGCCCTGCCAACGAACTGGCCTATATTTTAGAGCAGACTGAACCCGTTGCCCTGTTCTGTTCCGCCAAGACCCAACTGGTTGTCCAGGATGCCTTGCGCTCGCTCCCCGCACTCGCTCCGCGCGTGGTTTGTTTTGATACCGAAGATTTTCCAGCCCTGCCATCAGGGGCCCTGGCCTCAGCCCCGCTTGTTTCCGGCGCTCCCGAGACGCTGGCCGCCATCCTGTATACGTCTGGCACCACCGGTAACCCTAAAGGCGTCATGCTCAATTTTGCCAACTTGCTGGTAAATTTGGAGTCTGTCTGCGATCGTGTCCCTATCTTCCGCCCCGACAGTCGCACTTTTGCACTGCTGCCCTTCCACCACGTCCTGCCGCTGGCGGGCTGCCTGCTTGCCCCGCTTTATTCCGGCGGGAGCATCATCATGGCCCATTCCCTCGACCCGGCCGAAATGGTCGCCACCATGCGCCGCCACAAGGCCACGCTGCTCATTGGCGTGCCCCGCCTCTACGCCCTCTTCCGCAAGGCCATCATCGACAACCTGTTCAAATCCCCGGTCGGCCGTCTGCTCTACCGTCTGTCTGCCGCGATCAACCGCCTGGCCGTTGCTCGCATTCTGCTCTTTCCCGTGCAAAAGAAATTTGGCGGTCATCTGCGCCAAATGGTCTCCGGCGGGGCTCCGCTGGACCGCGATGTCGCACGTGACCTAACCGTTTGTGGATTCGAAGTCCTAGAGGGGTATGGCATGACTGAATGCGCCCCGATGATCACCTTCCCGCGGCCCAAGGCCGTGCGTCTGGGGGCTTGCGGCAATCCCTGCCTGCCGGGTTCCGTGCGCATTGAAGCCGGCGAAGTGCTGGTTCGCGGCCCGCACGTCTCCCCGGGCTACTGGCGCAATCCCGAGGCTACCGCCGAGGCCATCCAGGACGATTGGCTGCATACCGGCGACCTGGGATACCTCGATACCGACAACTATCTCTTCATCACCGGCCGTAAGAAAGAAATCGTGGTCCTGCCCAACGGCAAAAAGGTCAACCCCGCCGAACTTGAAGAAAAATTGACCAGCCTCTCGGGAGACATCAAGGAAGTCGCGGTGACGTTCCGCGATGATTTGTTACACGCGCTGATCGTTCCCCAGCCGGGATTCCTTGACGGCGTGCCGGCGGCCCAGGCCGAACATTTCCGCTGGAAGCTCCTGGAGCCCTACAACCGCCTCGCCCCCCCCGCCAAGAAAATTACCCAACTGACCATCGTGACTGGCGAGCTGCCCAAAACTCGCCTGAGCAAGCTGAAGCGCCACGAACTGGCCGTGCTGGCGGTGGGCACTTTTTCGAGCGATTCAACCCCCGCCCCCAAGCCCGAAGACCTCGGTCCGGCCTATGCCGCCTTTGACCGCTTCCTGCGCTCCGAGTTGGAATGTTTGCGCGTGGCCCCCACCGCCCACTGGGAGATGGACCTCGCCCTTGATTCCCTATCGCGCCTGTCCGTTCTGATTTTCATAGAAAAAACGTTTGGCGTCAAACTGCCCGAAAGCGTGTTCCAGGACTTCCCAACGGTGTTGGCGCTTGCCCAGCATGCCGATTCCAATCGCCTCTTTTTCCGCGAGCAAGCTGGCACATGGGATTCACTGCTCAAACCTCAGGACAGCAAAACCTCGCTGGCCCTGCCCCGCTCTGGCTGGATCCATCCCTTCCTCAAGATGCTGCTCGGTGGCATGGTCCGCCTAATCTTCCGCGTCCGCGCCGAAGGCCGGGAACACCTCCCGGCCCAAGGCCCTTGTATTTTGGTCGCCAACCACCAGTCCTTCATCGACGGGCTGTTTGTCTCGATGTTTCTTACGAATGCCTTTCTGCGCCGTACGTATTATTATGCCAAGCGCAAGCACGTGAAGAAGGGCCTGATGGAATGGCTCGCCCGGCACAGCAATGTCATCATCGTCGAAGTTGGCCGCGATGTGCAGCTCTCACTGCAAATGATGGCCCAGGCTCTGCACCAAGGCAATAACCTCCTAATCTTCCCCGAAGGTACTCGCTCTGAAGACGGACAACTGGGCGACTTCAAGAGTACCTTTGCGGCCCTCGCGCTGCAGTTGAAGGTCCCGGTCATCCCGGTCGCGATCAGCGGTGCCATCCGCGCCCTGCCCCGCGGTCGCCGTCTGCCGCGGTTCCTCACCCGCGTCACCGTGCGCTTTTTGCCCGCCATCCCCGACGCGGACCGCACCGATGAATCGCACCTGACCGAGACTACCCACGAGGTTATCGCTCGCAATCTGGTCTCCTGACCGCACTGCGCCACAACTAATAGATTAGAAAAAGGGTCCTAAAATTATTGTTTTGGCTATTTTCAGCCTCTGCAATGGGTTAGGAATGTAATTTTTGACGGAAAACGCCTCAAAATCGCGATTTCGGGCCTGTTTTGGCCATTTTGGGCCTGAAAATGGTTCATCATCTGAGAAGTTCCTGTCTGGAGGTGGTTCCAGAGGAGAAAAGGTTGAATTGCTTCAGATTGATCATGGTCGCGCCCGTTGGGCGCGGCGGCTGTTTTGTCCGAATATCGCCCATCTCCCGACAAACTGTCCCCGCCCGCAACTCCGCTCCGACAAGCTGGGGTGGGCCCATTCTCGCAGAGTCGCGGGCTGGACAAACTAAAAAATGCGCCTTTTAGCCTGAATAATTCATCAACTTTCCAAATGCGGTGGATGTCGATGGATGTCGCCGCGCAAGGATGATGGGGCGGGTCACCGCTTGAGGTGGGAGGCGCTTT
>JAVEUJ010000057.1:0-7521 GCA_034005635.1 Kiritimatiellia bacterium
TTACATTTCCTCCTTCGATTTGCCGGGCTGAGATGGATACGCTGCTGCACGGAGTCCTGGGCGCGGTGGCCTGCAGCCGGACCGGACTCCCCGGCGGACGCCGTGGACCTGTCGATGACCACGGGGAGCGACGCCTTACCGATTGGACCCTTTGGGCGGCCTTCTTCTTTGGCATCTTTCCCGACATTGCGTCGCTGGGCATTCATTTTGCGACGGACTTTTTCACCAGCGGCTCGCTGCGCTGGCACGGCATTCCCGATTTTGTGCTCGTGCTCTACAACATCACCCACAGCCTGCTGGGCATCGGTATTGGCTATGCCCTGCTCGTGGCGTGGAAGCGCGTCCTGTGGTTGCCGGCACTCGCCTGGCCCCTCCATGTTCTGGTGGATATCCCCACCCATGGCAGTGGCCGCTTCATGACCCCCATTTTCTGGCCGTTTACGGATGCCGGTTTTTCCGGCTGGAGCTGGTGGATCTTTCCCTGGGTATTCTGGGGCGGATGGCTCGTGGCGGGCACCCTCTGGCTGCTGGTGGTAGTTTTGCGCCTGTCCTGGAGGAAGAAGTCATGACGTTTATGGACTTGGTTACGGCCCGCCAAAGTGTGCGCCACTACAAGCCGGAGCAGCACATCCCGCGCGAAACCCTGGAACGCTGCCTGGAGGCCGCCCGTCTGGCGCCCTCGGCCTGCAACTCCCAACCGTGGTCTTTCGTGGTGGTGGACCACCCCAAGCAGGTACGCGAGCTGGCTCTCGCCGCCTGTACCCGCCCCCCCTACGGGATGAATAAATTTGCCGCCGATGCCTCTGCACTGGTGGCCGTCGTGATCGAGAAAATGAAACTCGCCGCCCGCATCGGCGCTCAGTTTCGCGGCGTTCAGTACAGCTTGGTTGATGTGGGCATTGCCTGCGAGCACCTGCTGCTGCAGGCCACCGATGAAGGGCTCGGGAGCTGCTGGCTGGGTTGGTTCGATGAGCGCGCCGTCAAGCGACAGTTGACCATTCCCCGCGCCAGCAAAGTCGATCTGCTCCTCTGCCTAGGTTATCCAACCGACGCTACCGTGCGCCCTAAAACCCGCCGCCCTCTCGACGCCATCCGTCGTTATTGTTGACGTATTACCACTATTTTACAGCAGCCAGCACCGCGGCGTAATCCGGTTCCTGGCCAATCTCCGGTACCTGTTCGCTATAGACCACGCGGTTTTGGGCATCGAGAACGATCACGGCCCGGGCCGTCAAACCCGCCAGCGGACCGTCCACAATTTTCACCCCGTAGGCCTGAGCAAATTCCGGCGAACGGAATGTGGAGAGCGCCACGATGTTCTTCAACCCGTTGCTCTCGCAAAAGCGCCCCGCTGCAAAAGGCAGATCAGCGGAGATGTTCAACAGCACCACGTTGTCCAACTTCGAGATTGACTCATTGAATTTCTTCGCTGAGGTCGCACAAACACCAGTATCCAAACTGGGCACGATGCTCAGAATTTTGGTTTTGCCCGCATAATCCTTCAGTGAGACATCCGCCAAGGCAGTCGTCGTCAACTTGAAGTCTGGTGCCTGGCTGCCTTGGGCCGGCAGCTCGCCTGATGTATGGATGGGATCGCCGTGAAATGTAATTTTAGCCATGTCGTTTTCTCCTCTGTTCAGTGTGATGTCAATATACTCATCCCTACGAGAAATTCAAATGACAGGGCCGAAAATCCACTCTATGAAATATTGTACTATAATCTCTCAAAACCGTTTTTTCTTAACTCGTTCTTTCCCTTTGAAAGGGAAGTGAGGAGAGCAACAGCCAGCTACGGATTTCGCGCTTGCCCGCCGTGGAGGGGATTTCACGGATGGAAAATTGGGGGGGGGAGCCGTTTCACGCCAAGGCGCAAAGTAGGGGAGCAAAATTCAATTTCCAAGCCAGAATGAATTTGAACTCAAGAACTCATGAATGGTGGGAAAACCGGGTTCTCACAGAGGCACAGAGACACGGAGGGGGAGGGGGTGTAGAAGAGTCTCAATATCGAAGGGGTAAGCCCCTCTGTGAGAATTTGGCTGTTTCGGCTGCTTGCCCAGACCCTTCTCCTGATTTCCAGATGGGTTTCCCTTCCACGAAATCCTGCTTGCCCGCCGTCTTGTCCGCCGTAGCCTTGGCGTAGGCGGAAGCCTTTGCGAAGGTGGGTGAAATCCGTAGTGTTTTCTCTGGCCTTGTCGCTTCCTATCTCGGATGGCACGGCGGCTCCGCCACAGCGGACAGACTGTCCCTCCAGAAATCGTATTTGTGTCCATCAGTGTTCATTCGTGGTTGCCCCCATTCTTTCCCCTCGCGCCTTGGCATCTTAACGTGAGTCCGGCTGATTGATCTGTTCATGTGTTCTTGAGTTCAGATTCATTCCCGACTCTCCCCACCACCTTCCCCATCCGTGTTATCAGCGTAATCCGTGGTTGTCTTATCTTCTTTGGTTGCAGCTATGCCGCGTCGTGCCATCTGGAGTGAATGGCCGTCTTGGCGGCTGTACGGCATACGGGAGGAATTGTTATTCACCGGACTGCATCACCGCAATAAGCCTTGCGGCGGCACGTGTCACACGACTCGCCAATCCAGACAGAGTCGAAGTGGGCCGCCGCAGAATCAACCAACTCGGGATCGTTGGTCCAGATGCCGGCTTCGAAGTTGCGCTTACCGTCGCTTTTCATGCCGATACCTGCGCCCGTGAGATTGGCGGAGCCGATATAGGCCTCGCGCAGGTCGAAGACCAGCAGCTTGAAATGGGCGCGCGGGCACAATACCCGCTCCAGGCCTTCAACCAGGACAGGGTAGCGGTCGAAATCGGCACGGAAGCGGGGACCGGGCTCCTTAGCGTGGATCAGACGGACGTTGACACCGCGTTTGATCAGTTCGGCCAACTCGCCGAGAAAGGGACGTGCCGTTTTTCCGCGCAGCACGAACACATCCTTGATATCTGCCGTGCCGATCCAGAGAGTTTTCTCTACTTCCCGCACACGCAGGAGGATATCGGCATAGTGCGCTTCATCACGGATGTAACGATGGAAGATGGCGGGCTGAGCAGTGGGCATGCAGAAAATGTCCCATGAAGCCGCGACAACGGCAAGGGGATTGGAGCGAGATCTACTAACGCAAGAGTCGCAAAAGGCGCAAGAGCGCGAAGGGTTCCGTAGGGGCTCAGCTTGCTAAGACTTGGCCCGAATCGAGCTGAGCAAGTGCAACTCCTAAAAAGCTCAAAAATCTGGTAGTTTTGCGCAGAACCATCACGAGACGGAGCCCTTCAGACCGTCTTTGTCTTCAATCCCGCCTTCTTTGCGGCGAAGAGTTGGCGGTGGTCGGCGGAGGCAAATAGATCGGCTTCCCAAGCCAGAGCGCTGGCAACATGGAGGGCATCCAAGGTCCGCAAGGGATAGGCTTCCAGCAGTTCAATGCTGGCTTGGATGACTTCTGGCGTAAGATTGATGACTGTTGCGTCGCGTATCTCCAAAGAGAGGCGCAATTTGGCGCGGGCATAATCTGGGCGCGCTAGGACTTTCTCGCGCACTCGGCGGTTCAATGCGGAGATAATTTCGGGGACGCATAGAACGCACAGGCCGAGTTCATCGGCCTGTGCGCAGAGAGTCTCGACCTGCCGGCTGCCCGACTCCTCGACGAATCGCTTGGCAAAGGCCGAGGAATCAAGGAACAACTTCATCTTCACGTTCCTCGGCGATGGTGGCGGCCAAGCCGGCTCCCTTGACGGCCAGCCTCAAGGCCGGGCGTTTCCAGGAAGGTTGTTGGTCCCTGACGGGGATCACTTCAGCAATGGGACGGCCGTGCCGCAGAATGGTCAGCGTTTTCCCCTGTTCGACGGCATTCAACATGTCCGAGGCCCGGTTCCGGAATTCCGTGAAGGTAATGGCAATCATGGGGTAGCTCCTTTCTGTACATGACTGTACATTATAATGTGCAGATCGTCAAAAAGAGACTCTAAAATCTAACATCCAAATTTCACGCAAGGAAACGCTGGAATGAGAGAAGAACAGCCGATTTCACGCCAAGACGCCAAGACGCCAAGGCGCGAAAGAATTCACGGGGGTTCTCAACTCTCGGAGGTCGGGACGAATATCGGATCGGGAACCTTGGTGGCTTTGCTTGGCGCGAGGCCGTTTCCTCTTCCGGCGCAGGCGACCCCTTAGCGTCGCTTGCGTCTTTTGCGTTGAAGGGTTCGGACGGGTTTCAGACCCGGTCAAGGCCGGCGCGCAGGTCGCGGATTTTTTCTGCCAGGCGTTCGGGGAGGTCGGGGGCGGCGGGGGCGCTGCCGATGATGCCGACGATGGCGGAGCCGACGATGATGCCGTCGGCCATCGGGGCCAGCTTGTGCGCGTCGTCACCGTTGCGGATGCCGAAGCCAAGACAGACGGGCAGGGGGCTGACTTTTTTCACTTCAGCGGCGTGTTGGCGGATGGCCTCGAGGTCGAGTCCGCCTTCGCCGGTGGTGCCGGCCCGAGTGATGAGATAGAGGAATCCGCCGGTCTCCTGCGCGATCATCTTTACGCGGTCGGGGCGCGTGGTGGGGGCGACGAGAAAGACGAGCTGGATGTCCGTGCCTGCGAGTGCGGCTTTCAATGGTCCGGCTTCCTCGGGCGGGAGATCGACGACAAGCAAGCCGTCGATGCCGGCGGTTTGCGCGGCTTGGGCAAGGCGTTCGAGGCCGTACTTAAAGAGGGGGTTGTAGTAGCCAAAGATCATGATCGGCGTGTCCACTTCTTTGCGCAGGCGGGCGGCGAGCTCCAGAGTTTTAGTGAGCGTCATACCGGCTTTGAGCGCACGCTGGGAGGCTTCCTGGATGACAGGGCCGTCAGCGGTGGGATCGGAGAAGGGGATGCCGAGTTCGAGGATGTCGATGCCCGCATCGCAGGCTTTGCGCAAGATATGGAAACTGGTCTCGGGATCGGGATCGCCGGCGGTAATGTAGGTGACAAGTGCCTTGCGCTTGGCGGTGGCGAGGCGTTGGAAGGTGGCGGTAATTCGGTTCATGGGATTGGAGGGGTCAGGGTTCAGGGGTCAGGGTTCAGGGGGGAATCAAAATCATGTTTCACCACAGAGGACACAGAGGGGCGCAGAGAAAAATTCATTTCCATTCTCTGTGAAACTCTGTGCTCTCTGTGGTGAAGTGGGCTGTTGAGGATCAAAAGTTTTCCACAGTGTGGAAGATTTTCTTCCATAGCGTGGAAAAAGTTCAAAAAAGTTTTCCATACTGTGGAAAACCGGAGGGACGGTAAAGAAGTTACTGGTTGTGGTGCAGATCGGCATGAGTTTAATCCATTCTGGATCCTGAATCCTGACTCCTGAATTCTTTCATACAGCGCAGCACATGATCCAGATCCTTGTCCCCGCGGCCGGAGAGGTTGACAAGGATGTTCTGGTCTTTCGGGCGGCGCTTGGCTTCGCGGATGGCAGCGGCGAGTGCGTGGGCGCTTTCCAGGGCGGGGATGATGCCTTCGAATTTGCACAGAATCTGAAAGGCGGCGAGCGCTTCTTTGTCGGTGACGCCTTCGTAGCGGACGCGCTTCAAGTCATGCAAGAGGGCATGCTCGGGGCCGACGCCGGGATAGTCGAGGCCGGCGGAGATGGACCAGGCTTCGTGGATTTGGCCTTCGTCGCTTTGCAGCAGATAGGTGAGGGCCCCGTGGAGTTCGCCAGGGGAGCCGCCACTGATCGAGGCGGCGTGGCGGGGGGTGTCGAGACCAGCGCCGGCGGCCTCAGCGCCGATCATTTCGCAGGGATCGTCGAGGAAGGGATAAAAGAGGCCCATGGCGTTCGAGCCGCCGCCCACGCAAGCGACCAGCAGATCGGGAAGTTTGCCGTATTTCTCCAAAAACTGCGCGCGGGCTTCGTCGCCGATGACGCGCTGGAAGTCGCGGACCATTTCGGGATAGGGGTGGGGACCGGAGACGGTGCCGATGACGTAGAAGGTGTCGGCGCTGGTGCCGGCCCAGTAGCGCAGGGCTTCGTTCATCGCATCCTTGAGCGTGGAGGTGCCGGAGGTGACGGGGATGACGTCGGCGCCGAGCAGTTCCATGCGGCGGACATTGGGGGCCTGGCGGCGGATATCTTCCGCGCCCATGAACACCTTGCACTCGAAGCCGAAGCGGGCGGCGATGGTGGCGGTGGCCACGCCGTGCTGGCCGGCGCCAGTTTCGGCGATGACGCGCGTCTTGCCCATGCGGCGGGCGAGGAGGCCTTGGCCGACGACGTTATTGATCTTGTGCGCGCCGGTGTGGGTGCAGTCTTCGCGCTTGAGCCAGATGCGCGCGCCGCCGAGGTGATCGGAGAGGCGCTCGGCGCAATCGAGCGGCGTGGGGCGCCCGGCGTAGTCGCGCAGCATGGCGCGGAAGTCTGCCAGAAACGCGGGGTCGTGCTTGGCTTGTTTCCACGCGGCTTCCACATCGAGGAGGGCGGTCATGAGGGTTTCGCCGACGAAACGTCCGCCATAGGGACCGAAGTGGCCGGTGGAGTCGGGGTATTGGCCAATCAGAGGGGTGTTCATAGAATCTGAGAAGATGTTTTTGACAGGATGTACAGGATGAACGGGATGGCTAATCCTGTTGATCGGCTGCCTTCAATATTCTCACCTTTCGTTTTACTTCAACTTTCTTTTCTCCGAAATTCAGAATCAATCCAACATCCATTTTGGTGGCAGTCAGATAATTTACCAACTGTACTTCATGAGCCCTGGCAATCTGCTGGACTGATTTCAATTCTAGGATGATCTGACCTTCCACAATGATATCGGCGGTGAAATTGCCAACATTCTGATTCTCATAATAAACCGATATTTGTTTTTGTGCTTCTGCATGCAAGCCTGCTTTTTCCAACTCAATCAACAGGCATTTCTCATAGATTGATTCCAGAAATCCGGAACCCATTTTATTGTAGACCTGATAGGCGCAGCCAATAATCTTTTCTGTGAGTTCAGTGTGTTGCATGTAGGCACTCAATATCTTGTCTATCTTGTCAATCCTGTCAAAAATTCATGATAAACAGGATCAATATAAATCCCACCTTTTTAGTTGTCTTCTGACTTCGGCCGGATGAGCGAGTCCATGTGTGCGTGCGCTTAGGTGGCCGGTGGAGTCGGGATATTGGCCAATCAGAGGGGTGTTCATAGAATCTGAGAAGATGTTTTTGACAGGATGTACAGGATGAACGGGATGGCTAATCCTGTTGATCGGCTGCCTTCAATATTCTCACCTTTCGTTTTACTTCAACTTTCTTTTCTCCGAAATTCAGAATCAATCCAACATCCATTTTGGTGGCAGTCAGATAATTTACCAACTGTACTTCATGAGCCCTGGCAATCTGCTGGACTGATTTCAATTCTAGGATGATCTGACCTTCCACAATGATATCGGCGGTGAAATTGCCAACATTCTGATTCTCATAATAAACCGATATTTGTTTTTGTGCTTCTGCATGCAAGCCTGCTTTTTCCAACTCAATCAACAGGCATTTCTCATAGATTGATTCCAGAAATCCGGAACCCATTTT
>JAVEUJ010000057.1:7531-14104 GCA_034005635.1 Kiritimatiellia bacterium
CGATATTTGTTTTTGTGCTTCTGCATGCAAGCCTGCTTTTTCCAACTCAATCAACAGGCATTTCTCATAGATTGATTCCAGAAATCCGGAACCCATTTTATTGTAGACCTGATAGGCGCAGCCAATAATCTTTTCTGTGAGTTCAGTGTGTTGCATGTAGGCACTCAATATCTTGTCTATCTTGTCAATCCTGTCAAAAATTCATGATAAACAGGATCAATATTAATACGGCTTCGTTAGTTGTCTTCTGACTCCTTCCGGACCAGCTTGCTGATCCGGGCGTGCGCCTCCCGCAGCAGCGCCTCGGTGGTCGGCCAGTCGATGCATTCGTCGGTAACGGAACAGCGGGGATTGAGGAGGGCGGGGTTGGCTTGCATGGGCTGGTTGCCGCCTTCGAGATTGCTTTCGAGCATGAAGCCGCGGATGGCGCGGTTGCCGGCTTCGATCTGCGAGAGGATATTTTTGAGAACAAGACCCTGTCGTTCCGCTTTTTTACCGGAATTGCCGTGGGAGCAATCGACAAGAATATTCAGTGGCAGGTGGGCCTCGCGTAGGGCCTCCTCGCAGGCGGCGATATTGGTGGCATCGTAGTTGGGTTTTTTGCCACCCCGCAGCACAATATGTGGATAAGAGTTTCCCGTTGTACTGAAGACCGCCGGCAGGCCGTCTTCGGTAACACCCAGAAAATGGTGCGGGCCGGTTGCTGAGCGTACGCCGTTAATAGCGCCGTCCAGCGTGCCATCCGTACCATTTTTAAAACCGATGGGCGTCGAGATGCCGCTGGAGATTTCCCGGTGGGTCTGGGCCTCGGCGGTGCGCGCGCCGATGACATTCCAAGAGATGAGGTCGCCGATATACTGGGGCATGAGGACGTCGAGCAATTCGGTGCCGGCCGGCAGGCCGATCTCGGCTACGCGGAACAAAAAATGCCGGGCCATGCGGATGCCTTCCTCGATTTGGAAAGTGTCGTTCATGTAGGGGTCGTTGATGAGTCCTTTCCAGCCGATGGATGAGCGTGGTTTTTCGAAATAGACGCGCATGACGATAAAGATGGTATCGGCGATGTCATCCGCAAGAGCCTTGAGCTTGCGCGCGTATTCTTCGGCAGCGTCCAAGTTGTGGATGGAGCAGGGACCGACCACGGCGAAGAGGCGCGGGTCGTCGCCATCAAGAATGCGCTCCAGAGTGTCGCGTCCGCGCGAGACCGTGGCGGTGGCCGCGGCCGACAGGGGGATCGCGGCCTTGATTTCCCGCGGGCTGGGCAGGAGGGCAATGGATTCAATATTGATATTTTCGAGGCGGGGATGGCTCATGGGATTCCTTTCCAGGAAAAGGGAAAGCGGGCAGGGGGGAGTTCAGCGGCGGCGCGGAGGAAGGCGCGGACGGCGGCTTCATCTTTGATGCCGGGGGCGGTCTCGACTCCGGAGGAGGCATCGAAACCGGCGGCGCAGGAATCGTGGGCAACCGTGGCGATATTGGCAGCATTCAAGCCGCCAGCAATGGCGAACGGACGGAAGTCGGCCAGAGGCGCGGCCTTGCTCCAGTTCCAGGCCATGCCGTTGCCGCCGGGGAGAGCGCCGCGTCCGCATTCGACGAGGATGCCGACACAGGGCGGGAGGGCACGAGCAGCGACGAGGAGGTCGGGGCCATTACGCTTGATAGCCTGGACGACATGGAAGCCTTCGCGGAGCAGGGCCGTGGTGATCTCGACGGTTTCCTCGCCATGCATCTGGATGGTGCAGACTCCGGCTTGGCGGGCGGTGCGGATCATGGTATCGAGGGGGGCATTGACGAAGACGCCGACGCGGGCGACTTCGGGCGGCAGGTCTTTGAGCAGGCCCTGGGCCTGGATGCCAGTGACATAGCGCGGGCTTTTTTCGTAGAAGACAACGCCGAGGGCGCCGGCGCCGGCGTCGACACAGGCCAGGGCGTCGGAGCGTCGGGTGATGCCGCAGATTTTGATGTGGGGTAGGTGCATGGGGAAGGGGTCAGAGTTGGGGGTTCAGGGGTCAGGGTTCAGGGGTCGGGGGAAGACAGGAAGATAAAATCCATTTATCAGGGAAACAGGAAACACAGGAAAACAGAAGGAAAATGAGGAACAGTGTGAGGCTATTTTTGATCTCTGACCTCTGGTCTCTAAAATTAGCGGCTTCATTCTGACTCCTGATCTTTGACTTCTAGAGTCTTGATGGCGGTCCATTGCTTGAGGAGGGCGGTGGGATCGGGGTGCGTCACGAGGGTTTCGCCGACAAGGAAGTGGCGGATGCCGGCGGCGAGGGACTGTTGAATGTCGACTTCGTCGCGGATGCCGCTGGCGGCGACGACCGTTACGCCGCGCGGGAGTCGGGCGGCCAAGCGCGCGGCGTGTTCGACGTCGGTCTGGAAGTGGGCAAGATCGCGGTTGTTGATGCCGATAATAGGGGCATCCAGATTGGCAAGACGGGCGGCATCGGTTTCGTCGTGAATTTCGACGAGGGTTTCGAGCCCGATACCATCGGCGAGGGCGAGCAGAGATGAGAGTTGCTCATCGTCGAGGATGCGTACGATGAGCAGCATGGCATCGGCACCCATGGCCGCGGTTTCAAAAACTTGGTAGGGATCCAGGATGAAGTCCTTGCGCAGGACGGGCAGGTCGGTGGCGTCGCGCGCACGTTGCAAGTCTGCGGCTGATCCTTTGAAGTAGGCGGGTTCGGTCAGCACGGAGAGGGCGGCCGCACCGCCAGCCTGATACGCTACGGCCAGGTCGTCGGGATTCAGGTCAGGCCGGATGTCGCCGCGAGAAGGCGAGGCGCGCTTGATTTCGGCGATAATGCGCACGCCAGGGCAGGCGAGGGATTCTGCGAATCCGCGGAAGTCCCCGCGCCGGGCGGCAAGGCGTTCGAGATCGGCCTGCGGCGTGATGGCGCGTGCCGCGGCGATTTCGTCGCGCTTGGCGGTAAGGATTTGATCTAGAAAAGACATACGTGTTTTAGACAGGATTAACAGGATTTTTCAGGATTGGGGAATAGTTATGAAGAGGGTAACTACGAAACACGCGAAAAGTGCGAAAGAAAAAGAATTGGGTCACTACGTTCAAAAGATATCTCATTTCGTACATTTCGCGACTTTCGTAGTTTGTTTGTTTGGTTTTAGGATTTGGAGAAGGCGATTAATTTCTCTAGTTTGTCGAGGGCGGCGCCGGAGTCGATGGATTCGGCAGATTTCTTAATGCCAGCGGCGATGGATTCGGCACGATTGGCGGCTAGCAGGGAGGCAGCGGAGTTGAGCAACACGATATCGCGCTTGGGGCCGGTGATGGTGCCGTCGAGGATACCGCGGGTGATGGCCGCGTTCTCGGCGGGCTCGCCGCCCGCAAGGTCTTCATTCGTGCAGGTATCATCGAAGTAGGCGGCCGGATTGATGTCGTAGGTCTTGACCCACCCGTCCTTCAATTCCGAGCAGCGGGTGGTGGTGGTGAGGGTGATTTCGTCCATACCATCGTGGCCGTGGACGACGAGGACGCGGCGCGAGCCGAGTTTCTTGAGTACCTCGGCAAAGGTTTCGGTGAGATCGGGAGCAAAAACACCAATAAGCTGACAGGGGGCGCCAGCGGGATTCGTGAGCGGCCCGAGGAGATTGAAGAGCGTACGCACCCCCATCTGCTTGCGGACGGGACCGGCGAAGCGCATGGCCTTGTGGAACGAGGGGGCGAACATGAACGTGATGCCAATTTCGTTGAGGGCCTGTTCCATCACTTCGGGATCGGCCGCGAGGTTGAAGCCGAGGGCTTCGAGGCAGTCGGCGCTGCCGCTCTTTCCGGAGCTGGCGCGGTTGCCGTGCTTGGCGACGACCGCACCGGCGCCGGCAGCGACGAAGGCGACGGTGGTGGATATGTTGAAGGTCATGCCGCCATCGCCGCCGGTACCGACCGTGTCGAGCGTGTCATGGGCGAGCGATTGGATGCGGGTGGCTGCGGCGCGCATGGCGCGGGCGCCAGCGGCGATTTCGTCGATGGTTTCGCCCTTGGCGGCGAGAGCGGCGAGGAAGCCGCCGATCTGGCCTTCGGTCAGTTTACCTGACAGAATAGCGGTGACGGCATCATAAGCCTCGGTTTCCGTTAGGTCCTGGCGGGCGATGAGATTCTTTAGGATGGGGGTCAGATTCATGGCGGGATTCTTTCAAATAGTTAATGGGAGAAGAATTTTAGACAGGATGAACAGGATCGACTGGATTTTGATCCTGTTCCAGAAATAGATTCAAGAAACCCATAACCCATCTGATTGTAACCCTGATCGGCACAGCCAATAATTTTTTCTGTCAACTCTTCGTGTTTCATCAGGTACTCTTGATTATCCTGTCCATCCTGTAAATCCTGTCAAAAAAATGATCTACAGGATCTCCTTTCCTTATTCTGATTTCTGACTGCTGATTGCTGATTTCCCGGAATTTCGCAGGAAATTCCGCAAGATTCGCTTCCCGACTGGGGTCATGATCGATTCGGGGTGGAACTGGATGCCTTCGAGCGCGAATTGCGTGTGGCGGATGCCCATGATTTCGCCGTCGGCGGCGGTGGCAGAGATAGCGAAGCAATCGGGAAGGGATTCGCGTTCGAGGACGAGGGAATGGTAGCGCATGGCCTTGAAGGGGCGACTGTCGAGGCCCTTGAAGATACCCTGGCCGTCGCAGGTGATGTCGGAAACCTTGCCGTGCATGAGCGTTTGGGCGTGGACGACTTTTCCGCCATAGACGACGCCGATGGCCTGGTGGCCCAGGCAGACGCCGAGGATAGGGATCTGGCCGGTAAAGGCGCGGATGACGTCACACGAGATACCGGCGGCCTCGGGGCGGCCGGGACCGGGGGAGATCACAATGGCTTCCGGGGCCATGGCGCGGATTGTGTCGACCGTGATGGCATCATTGCGGAGCACCGTCACATCGGCATCCATTTCGCGCAGGTATTGCACGAGGTTGTAGGTGAAAGAATCGTAGTTATCGAGCATCAGGATCATGGGGTTTCCAATTAAGAATTAAGAATGAAGAATTAAAGATGGCGGTTAGATCATTTAGTTTGAGTTTCGGTTTGCTGGGCGGTTTGGAGCAGTTCGAGGGCGCGGGCCATGGCAGCGGCTTTAGTGAGGGTTTCACGCTGCTCGGTTTCGGGGTCGGAGTCGGCGACAATGCCGGCGCCGGCGCGGACGGTGAGCCGTCCGTGTTCGACGACGGCGGTGCGGATGCAGATGCAAAAGTCCATATTGCCATCGAACGAGAAATAGCCCACGGCACCGCCGTAGGGCCCGCGGGGGTCGCGTTCGAGATCGGCAATGATTTCCATGGCGCGGATCTTGGGGGCGCCGGAGAGGGTACCGGCGGGGAACGACGACGCGAAGAGATCGAAGGCGTCGTGTCCGGGTTCGAGATCGGCGGTGATGTTAGAGACCAGGTGCATGACGTGGGAGTAGCGCTCGACGACCATCAGGTCGGTGACCTGCACCGTGCCCGGCAGAGCCACACGACCCAGTTCATTGCGGCCGAGGTCGACGAGCATGAGGTGTTCGGCGCGTTCCTTTTCGTCCCGGAGTAGGCTGTCGGCGTGCTGGCGGTCCTCCTGTTCGGTGGCGCCGCGCGGGCGGGTGCCGGCGATGGGGCGCAGGGTGGCGGTGCGTGAATCGAGCCGGATCATGGTCTCGGGGGAGGAGCCGATCAGGGTACAGCCCTGCGCCTTGAGAAAAAAGAGATAGGGGGAGGGGTTCACGTGGCGCTGGGCGCGGTAGAGGCTGACGAGGTCGGTGGGTGCGGGCCCGACAAAACTCTGCGAGACGACGCACTGAATGATGTCCCCCTCGTATATGTACTCCTTGACCTTGGCCACCATGGCGGTGAAGTCCGCGGGCGGATGGATGGGGGTGGGCTTGCGGATGGGGTTTTTGTCCGTGGTGGAACTCATCAAGACGGGCTGGGCGAGAGTAGCCAGCAGGTCTTGTACTCGGGCGCTGGCCGTATCAAATAGCGCATCAGGCTCGCCATCTTCCCGAAAGGCGAGGGCGAGGACCGTGAGCGTGTGGTTGATGTTGTCGAAGATCAGGAGGGTGTCGGGGATGACAAACTCGGCCATGGCCTGTTCCGGTGGCAGATTATTGGGCACGCGCGACTCAAAAAAGTGGACCATCTCATAGGAAAAGTAGCCCACGAGTCCGCCGCAAAAGCGGGGCAGGCCCGGAAGTTGGGCGAGAGAATAGGGGCTCATCAGGGTGCGCAGAACTGCCAGAGGCTCGCCCTGGTGTGGAATACGCTTTTCATTGATCCCTTGGCGGATGACGACATCATGGCGGTAGATGGTCACGGTGGCGCGGGCCGAGACGCCCATGAAGCTATAGCGGCCCCAGCGCTCGCCGCCTTCGGCGCTTTCTAGCAAAAACAGGTGGGGCGAGTGGGGCGCAAAACGCGCCAGCAGGGAAACCGGCGTCTCGGTGTCGGCCAGAATGCGCACGCCTACTGGTACGACGGAGGAGCCACCTAGCAGGGAGCGGAACTCCTCGCGGGAGGGGAAGGTGTCGAGCAACATTGGTTTTCCTGGGGTCATGTGGTCTTCTTTGG
>JAVEUJ010000058.1:0-14006 GCA_034005635.1 Kiritimatiellia bacterium
GGTAGGGCGAACCGTCCCGGTGAGCCGATCCATTCAAGCGGCTCGGCGGGGACGCCTCGCCCTACTCGCAGGCCACGGCCGTCTCGTGGTATGGGGTTTAGTTTTGCTAGTGCCCGCCGCGATCTGGCTTGCATTGCATGTGGTGCCATTCCCGGAGGCGGCGCTAAATCGCCTACCGCGGGCGGTAGTTGTGGCGGATCGCAATGGGGAACCACTGCGGGTCCGGCTGAGTGCGGGCGGATTTGACTGTCGCCCGGGCTACCAGCCCGATCCGGCGCATTGGATCGATCAGGCGATCGTGGCGGCGGAAGACCATCGGTTTTGGCAGCACGGCGGCATTGATCCGTTGGCGTTGGCACGGGCTGTCGGACAAAATATCTGGTTCGGGCGCCGGGTATCGGGTGCCTCCACCATCTCCACCCAGGTGATCCGGATGGCCCAGCCTCGGCGGCGCACCCTCTTGACTAAGGTTATTGAAGCATTTCGTGCGCTGCAACTGGAGCGTCGCTGCGACAAGCGCGAGATCTTGACGCACTATCTGGACCGCGCGCCGTTTGGCGGCAACATTGTGGGCATCGAGGCGGCGGCGCAGCGGTATTTTGGCAAGGGGGCGGCACAGCTCAGTTTGGCCGAGGCCGCCCTGCTCGCTGGGCTGCCGCAATCGCCTTCGCGGCTGCGTCCTGATCGGCATCCCGAGCGGGCGAAAATCCGGCAAGCCTATGTGCTGGAGCGGATGGAGGCGTGTGGTCGGATTACTGCTCAGCAGCGGGAAGAAGCGCTGGCGCAGCCGCTGTCCGCTCGTCCGGGGCGCTATCCGTTTCGCGCTCCGCATTTCTGTGATCTGGTCGGCGTACCCACGCCGCCGCTGGGTGGTGGTGCGGTCGTGACTACGCTCGATGCCGACTGGCAGGGCATGGCGGAAGGCGTATTACGACGGCGGCTGCGGAACACCGGGGCCAATAGCGGGGCGATCGTGGTGCTCGACGTAAAAACCGGCGCGGTGCGCGCGCTGGTGGGATCGCCAGACTATAGCGCACCCCGGGCCGGACAGGTTAACGGCGCCATGGCGCCTCGCGCTGCCGGTTCAACCCTTAAACCTTTTGCCTATGCGCTGGCATTCGACCGCGGTCTTGCCACCCCGGCCACGATGCTGGCCGATGTCCCCATGCGATTCCGTGACTTTGACCCACGCAATTATTCGCGTGATTTCCGCGGTGTGGTGAGCGCACGTGAGGCGCTGATCTTATCCCTGAACTTGCCCGCCATTGATGTGGTGCGCCGGACGGGGCAGGAGCGCTTCCATGCCACCTTGTGCGAGTTGGGGCTGACGACCCTGACGCGCCCCGCGAATTATTACGGATTGGGCTTGGTGTTGGGTGGCGCGGAGGTGCGGCTGCTGGAGTTGGCCAATGCCTATGCCTGTTTGGCGCGCGGCGGTGACTGGGCCCCCGTGCGGGTGGTTGAGTCTGCGGCGGCGCTGACACTAAAATCAGTTTTCTCGCCTGAAGCCTGCTGGCTGGTGAGCGATATGCTCTCGGGCGACGAGCGCGCGATGGATGCGACGGGGCACGCGGCAGATGTGCGCCTGCCGCCGATGGCCTGGAAAACGGGGACCTCGGCAGGGTTGCGCGATGCGTGGACCGTGGCTTGGAATCCGGAGATAGTGGTGGGGGTCTGGGTGGGAAATTCTGATGGCAGCGGATCGGACACGCTAGTGGGACGACTGGCAGCTACGCCGATTGCGTGGGATATGGTGCGCCAGCTCTATCCGGATAACATCGGGCCGGTCTTTGCCCGGCCGACTGGCGTGGTGCCGCGTACGGTGTGCGCCGTTAGCGGCTGCGTGCCGGGGGTGCATTGTACCCATCGCATCGAAGAGTGGAGCATTGCGCAGGTGTCGCGCCATGAGACCTGCCCGGTGCATCGGAAGGGTTCCGAAGCAATTTGGCCGACTGCGGTGGCATCATTCTTGAACCGACGCATCGAGGCCGCTACGGAATCGCCGCTGGCCACGCTGCGGATTCTGACTCCTGCCCGTGACAGCGTGTACCGGCAGATGCCTAGCCATGAGACCTTGTGCCAACAACTGGCATTCGAGGCCGCCACCGATCGCGCTGGCGAGACGCTGCATTGGTTTGTCGACGACCGCCCGGTGGGGCAGTCCCGCGCGGGCCAATCCCTCTTCTGGCCGCTTGAGCGCGGAAGCCACCAAATTGTCTGCGCCAGCGCCCGGGGACTTAGCGATCGCGTCCACATTGCTGTGGAATGAACTCTGGTAATTCAAGATTCAAGGGCTGACCCCAACAGTGACAACACCAAAAGAAACTTGGCGGGTGGAAAGGGAGGAGATAAGCTGACGATGCGGCCGATCCGCCGAAAGGAGTGGGCATGAAGGCGAAAGCAGCAAAGAGAACCACAGAATCCCCGAAAACCTCCGAGACCACCAAGGCCCGGAAGCAGGCGGACAAGCCGAAGAAGAAATGGAAGTACAACAAGGAGCTGGCCAAGTTGCAGGTGGAGCTGGTGAAGCTGCAAGAGTGGATCAAGGCCAAGGGCCTCAAGGTGGTTGTGATTTTCGAGGGGCGCGACGCGGCGGGGAAGGGCGGGGTCATCAAGCGTATTACGCAGCGGCTGAATCCACGCGTGTGCCGCGTGGTGGCGCTGGGCACCCCAACGGACAAAGAAAAGGCACAGTGGTATTTCGAACGCTACGTGGCACAGTTGCCGGCGGCGGGCGAGATGGTGCTCTTTGATCGCAGTTGGTACAACCGCGCCGGGGTGGAACATGTGATGGGCTTCTGCACCGCGGACGAATACGAAGAATTCTTCCGCTCCTGCCCGGAATTCGAGCGCATGCTGGTGCGGTCAGGAATCATTCTGATCAAGTACTGGTTCTCGGTGTCGGACGAAGAGCAGGAGAAGCGGTTCAATGCCCGGATCGACGATCCGACCAAGCGTTGGAAGCTCAGTCCGATGGACCTCGAGGCGCGGTCGCGCTGGGTGGACTATTCCAAGGCCAAGGATAAGATGTTCGAGGTGTGCGATATCCCGCAGGCCCGCTGGCACGTGGTGAATGCGGACAGCAAGAAGCGGGCGCGGCTGAATTGCATCCACCACCTGCTTTCGCAAATTCCCTATCAGGACTTGACGCCGCCGCCCATCAAACTACCGCCCAAACAAAAGCGGCGGGGCTATGTGCGCCCGCCGCTGGCCGACCAGAAATTCGTGCCGGAAGTCTATTGAGGCGGTTTAGTCCTCGAGCTGCATATTCTGCATTTGCTGCATCAGGGCCCCGAGCCCTCCTGCTGAACCGTCCATCATGATTTCCATCATGTTGCTGATTTGTGCATAGCCGTCCGGCAGGACAAACAACGAGGCATCGGGAGTGGAAAAGTCGTAATTTTTAAAGAGGATGGTGCTCTGCATGGGCATCGCGGGCTGCCCCGGCTGCATGGGTACATCGGCCGCTGCGACCATTTTGATTGGCATGTCCTTATGGTCGGGGGAGAACCACATGGTGACGCTGCTGGCCATGCCGTTGTCGGTCATGGTGATCTTGCGCTTGGTACAGGTGACGCCATCCACAACCTCGGTGCCGAGCTCCTCAATTGTTGGGGTGCCGGATGGGGCGCCGTCGGCATCGTCCTCGTTAATCAGGTATTTCTTTTTGTCCGGGAACAGCGAGTAGGAGACGGTCTGGCCGTCTTTGGGAATTTCCAACAGGACCGTCTTGATATTAAAGAAAGGCATGATCATTTCGGTGCGGGTCTTGTCGCCGCTGCGGATAATTTTTGAATCCATGTTCATGCCCATGGCCTGAATGGACATATCCACGGAATAGGTGGTGGCCAGTCCAAGTTCTTTTTCAAACTGAGTCCAAGGAGCGGAGGCGCCTTTGGGGGAGGGGGCTTGGGCCACGGCTGAGACTGCAACCGTCATCGCAAGAACGAGAATCAAAAGAGCACGCATAGGCTTGTTCATAGTCACTCCTGGGTTCTGGGTTTGAACTAGAGACGGAACCTTACGCGGTTTCCCTGCGCGGGAAAAGGTTTTCTTGCATGGACAGGCTTGGTATGTTGCCCCCATGGAAAAGCCAACATTATTGATTTTAGCTGCAGGGATGGGCAGTCGCTATGGGGGACTCAAGCAGATGGATCCGGTGGGGCCGTCGGGGGAGATCGTGCTGGATTACTCCATTTTCGATGCCCTCCGGGCTGGATTTGGCCGGGTGGTATTCGTGATCCGGCGGGATATCGAGACGGCATTTCGGGAAAGTGTGGGAGCCAAGTGGGAGTCGCGCGTTACCTGCGCGTATGCCTTTCAAGAGCTCAATGATGTCCCAGCGGGATTTTCTGTTCCCGCGGAACGGACCAAACCCTGGGGGACGGCTCACGCTATTCGCGCGGGGCGAAGCGAGATCACGGGCCCGTTTGCGGCGATTAATGCCGATGACTTCTACGGTGCGGCCTCGTTCCGGGCGCTGGCGGGGCACTTGGGCGGTGCAGCGGGATTTGCAGACCATTGCATGGTAGCGTTTCGTCTGGGACAGACGTTGTCTGCGCACGGCAGTGTGAGCCGGGGGGTATGCTTGTGTACCGAGGAGCGCCTGCTGACGGGTATTCAGGAACGGACGGTTATCACGCGCCATGCAGACGGAACCCTCTGGGACGAGCCAGCGGGTGGCCCCGCCACCGCCCTGACCGGTGAAGAACCGGTATCCATGAATTGCTGGGGTTTCATGCCCGCGGTATTTAGCGACCTGGAGACGGCTTTTGGTGCGTTCCTGCGTGGAGAGGAGGGGCGTTCGCCCAAGGCTGAATTTACGATCCCATCCGTCGTGGATGGTCTGATCAGGTCAGGGCGGGGAACGGTCCGGGTGTTGGACACGCCCTCGCGCTGGTTTGGCGTGACTTATCGCGAAGACAAGGCAACGGTCCAAGCGTCGATCCGCGCCCTGATTGCCTCGGGAGACTATCCGCAGGAATTGATTTCCGCGGACTGATCGGCAAATTTATTTAGTCGCGTCCTGGCGCAACAGGTTGGCCAGAGTCTTGGCCAACGGATGCGGCGGGATTTTGAATACCAGAGTGCGGTCTTGTGTCTGGACAAATCCACTGGCAATCAGGGTGCGCAGGTGTAAATAGAAAGATGTGGGGGCCATGGGATGTGCTGCCAGTAGTTGAGCGGCGGTTTGAGGGCCTTGCATGAGCGTGCGAACCATGTCCATGCGCCGTTGATGTCCCAGACCGGCGGCAATGACCGTCATGTCTATGTCGCGTTCAATGGGGAACGTGTCAAAGGCCGTCCACACCGCCTTCAGCAGCGGCGCGGCTGATGCCACCTGCGGGTCCGCCTTGGGAACATGCACCACGGACGCCCCACGCCGGGTAGCTTGAAGCAAACCGTGGGATTGAATGCGGCGCATTTCCTGGCTGGCAAACGGTTGGCTGATGCCGAGCGCGTCGGCCCGAACGCGGATGTTCTGATCGGGGGTATCGTGCAGTTGGCGCAAAAGCCGAATACGAGTCTGACCCGCCAGCATCCGGCAGGTTCTCCAAAGAGTGGGGGTTAGGTTTTTCATGAAGCATTCTCCTTGGGCCCACTCTACCCACCATGTATATATATTGCAACAACTATAGTATATGTCTTGCAATATCTATAGTATATGTCTTGCAATAAGTATAGTCTCTCGGCGAAATACCCATTTAACATAAGAGGCGCAAAGGGTGTCCGCCTTCTGTCGCGGGGCCTCGGTGTTGTTCGGGAGCTACCCACAATCAAAAAATACCAATCAGGAAAGTAGGAACCCAGAAAGATGGGAACGAGAGCAGGGGCAAGAAGAGAGGAGTCTGCTTCTCTTCAGCGGCCGTGACGGAGACAAGCCGCCAGCGGCGGATGCCTTCGATAAATTGCTCCGGCGTTTCATAGACGACGCCATTGGCATCAGCGCCATCCTCGCACGTATGCGCCCCCTCCACCATCTACCCCGAATTTATGCTTGCATCCTCCGATATACACGTCTATATACATCGGGCAATGAAGTGGCATGTCAAGATGGCATTGGCGAACGAGCAGGATGAAGAATTCGGCGGGGCGGGGGTATTGGAGTTGCTGGAAGGGATCGGGGAGCATGGGTCGATTCAGCAGGCGGCGCGACAGATGGAGTTGTCGTATGTCAAGGCGCTGAAAATCCTGAACCGGTTGGAACGGGAGTTGGGGGAGACGCTGCTGGAGCGTCACAAGGGTGGGGCGGAGCGAGGGCGCACGGAACTAACACCATTTGCCCGGCAGTTTATACGCGATTTTAAGCGTCTGAGGCAGCGGGTGCGGCGGGCGGCGGATGCGGCGTTCGAGGGGTTTAAGAAAAAATATGGCAGAGGAGAGATTGCATGAATGCGGGATTGGAGAAGGGAAACTACGAAAAGCGCGAAAGGGCGCGAAAAGGAAAACAGCCGATTTAACCACAGAGGGCTGATCGGGACTGGCTGATGGGTAGGGCGATCCCGACACACCTTGTGGTCGGGAGAGCCGCGGTCGGATGGTTTTCGGTCCCGGCTCACTCCGCCACGGGCGGACAAGCCGGAGAGGGTTCGCCCTACTAATGGCGGCTCGCTTTGGATGATTGAGGAAGATAGAAAAATTGGAGTGATTACGATGAGAATGCAGAGAAGTCGGATAGGGTTGGCGGTTGTGGTCTGGCTGCTGGCAGCGGGGGCATGGGGGCAGGAGGCACCGTCGCGAGTATTCTCGTTGGGCGAAGTGCGGGTGGTCGGGACCGAGGATCCGGCGGGCGATGGCGCGCTGACCCAGGTATCAGGGGAGCAGGCCGAAACACAATTCCGCCGGAACGTGGCGGAGGCTGCGGCCTTGGCGCCGGGAGTGACGCTGTCTCGAGTCGGGGCACGCGCTGAAACCATGGCACTGGTGCGAGGATTTGACTCGCGGCAGGTGCCATTGTTCATTGATGGCATTCCAGTCTATGTGCCCTACGATGGCAATGTGGATATGGGGCGGTTCGATGTGTTCGATATGGCGGAGCTGTCTATTTCCAAGGGCTACAGCCCGGTCATCTATGGGCCCAATACCCTGGGGGGGGCGATCAATGTGGTGAGCCGCCGTCCGGTGGAACCAGAGGAGTTGGAGGCGCGGGCGGGGGGCACTAGCGGGGATGGGCTGGAGGGGGCGGTGCGGGCCGGCATGCGGCGGCAATACGGCTATGCGCAGGTGGGTTTGTCCTGGCGAGAACGTGACTATTTCCGGGTCTCGGACGATTTTGATGCAGTAGAGACGGAGAACGGCGGGCGGCGGGAAAATTCGGATACCCGCGATATACAGATCAGCGCCAAGCTGGGATGGACGCCCAAGGGCGAGGGGGACGACGAGCTGGCAGTGGGTTTTGTGCGGCAGGACAGCCGGAAGGGGGTGCCCGCCTACGCCGGGACGGACCCGGAAGTTGTTCCGCGCTATTGGCGCTATACCGACTGGATCAAAAACAGTGTTTATCTGGTGGGGCACCAGTCCATCGGTCAAACGGGCTATGTGAAGCCGCGGCTGTATTACGACACCTATGAGAACACGCTGAAGGCGTATGACGACGCAACGCTGAGCACCCAAACCCGGCGCTCGTCGTTTACAAGTATCTATGACGATTATTCGCTGGGTGGTTCGTTAGAGGCCGGCGCGGCAGCAGGGGAACGGCAGGCCCTGCGGGCGGCGGTCCACTACAAACAGGATGTACACCGCGAACATAACGAGGGCGATCCGCGCCAGACCTTTAAGGACGAAACGTGGGCGCTGGGAGCGGAAGATCGAATTACACTGGCGGACCGCTGGTCCGTGGCCTTGGGAGCGTCGGTTGAAGCCCGGCGGAGCCTGGAGGCAAAAGATGCCAATAGCGGCGAGGATTTTCCATCCAATGACAACCTGACGCTGAACCCGCAGGCCGGTTTGTTTTATACCCCCTCGGGCGGAGTCTTTCGGGCGACGGTGGCACGTAAAACCCGCTTCCCGACCCTCAAGGACCGCTATTCCTATCGGCTGGGAAAGATGCTGCCCAATCCCAAGCTGGACCCGGAGAGCGCGTGGCATGGCGAGATTGGCTATGACGGACAGCTTGTGGACACCCTGCGCGGTCGCGTCAGCGTGTTCTATAGCCGCCTGGACGATACCATCCAATCGGTGGATCGGGTGGCGCAGGATGAGGACGGGGCGTGGCTGGGTCAGCCGCGCAATGTGGGCGAATCGGAAAATAGCGGATTCGAAGGTGGGCTGGAATGGCGCCCAGTGGAACCCGTGATGGCGGGAGTGGACTATGCCTACCTGCATCGGCGGAATCTGGACCGCCCGGAGATTAAGCTGACCGGAGCGCCTGAGCACTCGCTACGCCTGTATGGCGAATGGTCCTTGGTTTCTCAGATCGCGTTGCTGCCCAGCGTGGAGTATTATTCGTCGCGCTATTGTTCCAGCGATGGCAAGCAAGTGGACGGATTTTGGCTGGCCCATCTGGAGGCACGGGTCGAATGGGCCAACGGGTGGGCCTTGCAGGCTGGGATTCACAATCTATTCGATGAAAACTATGAATTGGACGAAGGCTATCCTGAGGAAGGCCGCAGCTATCATGCCAGCTTACAGTATCGGTTCTAAATATTCAGCGGACGGAAGCGCCGCTTGCAAAAGTCTGACGGACGACACGGAGGGCGTCCCTCCAGGCATGGATATCGCCCATTCGGGGGATTTCTGGTGGGGCGGGCTCCGTCCCGACCGTGGTTTTCGCAAATTATGCAAGCGACTCGGAAACCTCAGATGATGGCCAAGGCGACTAGCTCGAGTGCAGGCGACGGGGAGGGCGGCGCCAAGCACCGTTTTTCGCCGCCGCCCTCCTGCGCGGATTCCGCCCGCGAACAGGATGCGTTCCTAGAGATCGACTTTGCCGAGTTGTACCGCGAGCAGTGCCGCCGGACATCGTATGGGGCGCGCTCGAGCGCGGACTGGGATCGACGGGCGGCGCGACGCAGCCGCCAAGTGCGCGATAGCGACTACAATGAGGAGGTCCTGGCGCGGGTGGATTTTAGTGGGGTGCGTACGGCGCTGGACATCGGCTGCGGCACCGGGAATCTGGCGATTCCCTTGGCGCGGCGGCTGAAGACCGTCCATGCCTTGGATTTTTCGCCGGAGATGCTACAGCACCTTGAACGGAACCGCCGCGAGGCCGGGGTGGAGAATATTAAAGTTCATCAGTTGTCATGGGCAGACTCGTGGCGAGCGGTCCCCAAAGTGGATTTGGCGATTTGTTCTCGAGCCCTGGGAGTAGAGGATTTGCAGGCGGCGCTCGAGAAGATGACCCGCAAGGCACGGGTACGGTGTGCGGCCACGATCCATGCGGGTGGCAATTACCTGGGTGCGGATGTGCTGGCGCTGTTGGGGCGCGAGCTTCAGCCGCGACCGGGCTATATCTATGCGGTGAACATCCTGTACCAGATGGGCGTGCAGGCCACGGTGGAGTTTATCCGCTCTGAAGGGGGATCCGGCTATACCGGTGTGAATGACTTTTTGCAGTCGATCCGCTGGCGCATC
This sequence comes from Kiritimatiellia bacterium, assembly GCA_034005635.1. GTDB lineage: Bacteria > Verrucomicrobiota > Kiritimatiellia > CAIQIC01 > Lenti-01 > JAAZFE01. The sequence goes on from JAVEUJ010000058.1 coordinate 9,574, forward strand.
GGCGCGTTAACATCTCGCGAGGAAAAGAAGCTGCGCGCCTTCTATCGTGATTTGCCCAAGACGGATGACGGGATCGCACACTATCGGCATGGATTTGAATGGGCGCTGCTGACGTGGGAAGCCACGCGGTGAAGGGTGAGTCCCTCCATCTGGACCGCCATCTCGCGGTGGAGCGCCTGACAGCGCTGTGGGCGCTGAACGAAGCGGGACTGGGCGGGTTGATCCATGCACTAAGGGTGCCGTTCACCGGCATCGTGGTGGGGTCGACCGCTGTGGTTTTGATTTCCTTGATCGCGTTCTTTGCCGAGCGGCCGGCGAAGGCCCTGCTCAAAGCGACGGTGGTGGTGCTGCTGGTGAAGGCGGCGGCGAGTCCGCACACGCCACTGCCAGCTTATGCCTCGGTGGCGTTCCAGGGCCTGGCCGGGACGACCGTGTTCGGGCTGTTGCCGTCCATCCGCCTGGGGGCGCTGCTGCTGGGGCTGCTGGCCCTGTGGCAGGGGGCGGTGCAGAAGCTGCTGGTGATGAGTATTCTCTATGGGCGCTCTCTGTGGGAATCAGTGGATGCCGTCGGGCGTTGGATTCTGGAACGCATGGGGGGGGGGGCGAGCGGGGTGTCGCCCACCGGCTGGTTTTTATTTTTCTATCTGGGCTATTACACCGTGGCCGGGCTGGCGACGGGCTGGCTGGCCGGGACGATCCCCGCCGAAATTGCGCGCGGCCTGAATGAGCCTGTTCCCGAGGAAGAGGGCCCGGCAGAGCTGATCCCGGGGCCTTTGGTAACGGGCGGACGCAAGCGCTGGTGGCAAAGGACGCCGTTCAAAGCGGGACTGGTTTTGGTGGCGCTGCTGGCGGCGTCGGTTTGGTTGCAGCCAGGCAGTGCGGGCTGGGCCAAGGGCTTGCGAGTGGTGGTGCGAGCGCTGACGGTATTGAGCGTCTGGATGTTGATTATACGTCCGCTGGGATTGGCGTTGTTCCGGCGTTTCCGCCGCCGCAAAGAATCCTTCTACGGCCAAGATGTCGCCCAGGCGCTAGGGCAATTCCCGGGCTTGCGGCGGACGGCGGGCTTGGCGTGGCGACACAGTCGCAACGCGCGGGGATTCCAGCGCTGGAGAAAATTTTTAGTGGAACTGATCGTTCGGGCGCTGGCCGGCGTTTCCATACGAGATGACGGACAAAATAAGAGTCAGGAGATGACGCCGTGAACTGGATGAATGTGGTGGATACTATCGGGGCGGCCGGCCTGGCGCTGGTGGCAGTGGGCGTGGTAGCTATTTATCTCTGCACCAAAAATGGGGTCTATCTCAGTTGGATTGGCTGGAAATTCCGCCGCCACATCGCGGTGCTGTTGCGCGATCCAGCGCGCCTAGACCTCGCGGCTGGCGTGCGGGCAGGCAATCCACTGATCCGTATTTTTTCGGAGGCGGCGCAGGCCGCGTGCCAGGGCCATGACGATCTGCGCGCGGAGTTGGCCTTCCAGTTCCACAAAAACTTCCGCGCAGTGAACCGGGGCATGACGCTGCTGCGGTTGATTTCGGTTATTTCGCCCCTGCTGGGCCTGCTGGGAACGGTGCTGGGGATTTCCCGAGTATTCCGGGTGATGGCAGGTCAAACCATGGTTAATCCAGCCATCCTGGCGAATGGCATTTGGGAAGCGCTGACTACGACCATCATGGGGTTGACCATCACGGTGCCGGTACTGTGCCTGTACTATTTTTTCAGGATGCAGATCAACGGATTCCAAGTTGAATTGATGGAATACGCCGGGCGATTTTCTGCACCGGTATCCTCACGCCGGGAGGCGTAAGATGGAACCAGAGTTCCTCACAGATGATTTTGGCACGGACCTAGATTTGACGCCATTAATAGATGTCATCTTCATGCTGCTGCTGTTTTTTATTCTGGCGTCGACGTTCAGTCCGCCGGTGCTGCAAGTGCTGCTGCCGACCGCTGGCACAGCCGAGCGGGCACCGGATGATGCCTCCCGGCTGGTCCTGACGATTGATGCCGCGGGAGGCCTGTATCACCTCCAGGTGCCGATCAAGGTCGAGGATGTGGCGGCCCTGCTGGCGGCTGCAGTCGATGGCCCGGTAGAATTGCGGGTGGATCGCGCGGCTCCCTTTGATGCCTTTGTGGACGTGCTGGATCGAGTGCGTGCGGCCGGAAGAAATGATGTTCTTATCACCGCGCAATCCGAATAGACGGGCCATTGATACCGGCGATTGGATCGGCCGGGCAGCGGGCCTGGGCCTTTTGGTGGCCATCGGGATGGTGCTGCAACTTACTGATCTCCTGGAGCCGACCCCGGCCCCGGGAGCGGTACAGTTGCCGGAAGCTATCAGGCTGCAATTGGCGCTGGTCCCGATGCCGGAACAGGTGGCCATGCCGGCGTTTGAACCGGAACCAGTCACGGAGGTTCAGCCCCAGCCTGAGCCGGAACTAGAGCCCGAGATAGTGCTGGAACCCGAGGTGGTGCCAGAACCCCCGGCGGAGCCAACAAAGGTGACTCCACCGGAACCGGAAGCCCTGCCCACGGAAGCGGTCGCACCCATCTTGGAAGAAGAAGGGGCGGCGGGGGGGCGGGAGGATGCCATCCGGGACGAATGGCTGGGGGAATTACGGCGGCGGATCGAGCAACGCAAGTTTTACCCTGGGGCTGCCCGGTATTCCCGTCAAAGTGGAACCGTATTGCTGCGAATCGAAATCGGGACCGATGCCCGCATTGGCCGGGTAGATGTCTTAAAGAACACGGGAACGGCGATGCTAGCGGAGAGCGCGCAGAGAATCCTGCGTCGCGCGGCAGAGCAGCCCTTGGGGAGCGGCGAGATCAAACAGGGGTTTGCCGTGGAAGTTCCCATTGCCTACCGCTTCGATCGGCGCTAGCCCAAGTTTCTTATTCTTGCATGCGTCCACTTTTCCACAGTGTGGAAGAAAATCTTCCATAGCGTGGAAAATCTGGCCAAAAATCTTCCATAGCGTGGAAGATTGCGAGGCGTCGCCGTGGCGGAGCAGTGGCGGGGGTTAGTGGATTGCGTCGCGACCGAGAGCGAAGGCGCGGAGGTTGACCTCGAGGAATTTTTCGGGGATGCGTTCGTGCAGGGCGGCCTGCCAATGGTCTTCGTCGAAGGGAACGAGGGTGGAGAGGGCACCGACGAGAACCACATTGGCGGTGCGGATATTGCCGGCTTGCTGGGCGAGAGGGTTGGCATCCAGAAGCTTTAACCCAGGATAGGCGGCGAGGCGTTGGGTGGGGTTCTGTACCGGGGGTTGCAGCCCGCTGGACACAGTGATGGGGATGCGCTCCATGTCGTTGACGAGGATGCTGGCGCCGGGCTTGGCCAAGTGGGCCCAGCGGAGGGCTTCGGTGCGTTCAAAGGAAACCAGGACGTCGGATTGTCCGTCGGGGATGATGGGGGAGTAGACCTTTGCTCCAAAACGGACTTGGCTAATGACGGACCCGCCGCGTTGCGACATACCGTGGATTTCGGATTTTTTAACATCGAACCCGGCGTGCATGGCGGCGAGCGCGAGGATGTCGGAGGTGAGGAGGGTGCCTTGCCCGCCGACGCCGACGAGCGAGATGTTAAGGATCGAGTTGGGTTTGGATGGGGTGCTCATCGGTGATTCCTTGCTACTTGGCGGGAGAGATGGCGTCGAATTTGCAGACCTGGGCGCAGAGGTTGCAACCGGTGCAGAACATGGGGTCGATTTTCGATTTGAAGCGTGTGCCGCCGGGCTCTTTCGGTTCGCCGCGGATGATGGCGGGACAGCCCAATCGGAAGCAGGCACCGCAGGCGGTGCATGTTGCCGCGTCGACGGTATTGATGAATGTACCGGCCCATTTTTCGTGCAGGACGCAGGGGCCGCGGACGACGACGACGGCGGGCTCGCCGGAGTCGAGGCATTCGGTAAACACCTTTTCGAGGTGCACGAGGTCGTAGGGTTCGACTTCGTGGACGCGAGTGATGCCCAGGGTGCGGGCGACGTCGGCAATACGAACAGCGGTGGTCGGCTCGCCGAGGAGGGTGTGGCCGCTGCCAGGGTTCTGCTGGTGGCCGGTCATAGCGGTGATGCGGTTGTCGAATACCATCACCGTGATGGGGATGCGGTTGTAGGCGACATCAAGTAGGCCGGTCATACCGGAATGAAAAAATGTGGAATCGCCCATGACAGCGGCGATGCGGGGATTGGGCAGGCCGGCTTTGCGCATCCCGATGGCGGTGCCGATGGCGGCGCCCATGCAGACGCAGGTGTCCATGGCGGACAGGGGCGGAGCGGACCCGAGGGTATAGCAGCCAATATCGCCGCAGACGGTTGCCTTGAGTTTAGAAAGAATATGGAACGGGCCGCGGTGCGAGCATCCTGAACAGAGGACCGGCGGGCGCACGGGGATGTCGCTTTCGGGGGGGGGGGGGCGGGGGGGGGGGATGCCGGGC
>JAVEUJ010000059.1:0-13904 GCA_034005635.1 Kiritimatiellia bacterium
CCGATCTCCCCCCATCTTCCCCCCATCTATGAAATTTGTACTACAATCCCGTAACACTGTGTTTTTAAAACGTGTTTCTCATGTTGCCATCTCCATAACTCACTTTTTAGCAGGATGTTACAGGATTAGAAATGAAGAAGGACAGCGGGGGAAAACGTGGCTCTCGTAGCGTGGACCTCCCGGTCCGCGCATCTTCCAGTTCTGTTGTACGATTTTTTCTGCTCGGCGCGGACCAGAGGTCCACGCTACGGGGAGCCCCTCCCCTATCCGTGGTGGATATTCGGCTGTTCGCCCCTTTCCCAATCAGGCGCGCCCAGCGGGCGCACCTAACAGGAAAGCCGTCTCCCGTCTCCTCTCCCCTTTTCGCGCTTTTCGTGGTTTTTCTTCTCCGTTATTCTTTCCTGAGTTCATGAGTTCAAATTCATTCCCCGCCTCTTCTCCCTTCCTTCCCCCATTCGTGTCCATCAGTGTTCATCCGTGGTTAAATTATCTTCTTTGGTTGCGGCTATGCCGCGCTGTGTAATCCGTGGTTAGTCTGTTCCGCTGTTTTTACTGTTCCAACTCTTCCATGGTGTGGAAAACTATTTTCCATGCCATGGAAAATCCGGGGTAGACTTTTCCATGCTGCGGATAAAGGGATACAATAAAACTGCCCCCTCATCCGTTTGTTGTCATGAAAGCCGAAATCCATTTGAACCCACCAACGGACACCCCTGATGCACACTACCTGGCAGCCTGGCGACGCGGCGACGCAGAAGCTCTTGGCCAACTGGTCGAGAAATATAAGCGCCCGCTCTTTGCCTTCCTCATCCGCTTTGCCGACGACCCCGGCCAAGCCGACGACTGGTTCCAGGAAACCTGGGTCCGGGCCATTCAGCACATGAATGTATTTCGCCAACAGAATCTACTCGGCTGGCTCTTCCGTATTGCCCACAACCTGATCATTGACCACGCCCGACGCCGAAAGCCCGACTACTCCCTCGACGCCCCCCTGGCTGATAGCGGCACTTCCTTCGGCGATACGCTTCCTGCTCCCGCTCTCTCCCCCGCCATCGAAGCCGCCGGACGCGATATCGGCCAGCAGATCGAGGCCGCTGCCAATCGTCTGCCACTCGAGCAGCGCGAGGTTTTCTGGCTACGCATGGCCGCCGGCTTGCCATTCCGCGAAATCGCCCGCATCCAGAACACCTCGATCAATACCGCGCTGGCCCGCATGTCCTATGCCCTCGACAAACTCCGCGTCGCCCTCGGCCCCGCCTACCACGAATTGAAGGAGATCGGATCATGACCCCCCGCCAACTCGAACGCTATCTGCTATTGGAACAATCCGGTGAACTGTCCGAGCGCCAGCGCCGCATCCTCGACACTGAACTCGCCCGGTCCCCCGCCGCCCGCGATCTGCGCCACGAACTCTGCGGACTCGCCGCAGCACTGCCCGAGCCGATCACGGCCCCCGCCCCTGACGCAGCGGCGAACATCGCCGCCCGCCTGGTGCAGACGGCCGCCCCCGCCCCCCACTTCCGCCCGCTGACTAAAACCATTCTGGCGGCGGCGGCCGCCCTCGCTCTCTTCGTCAGCGTCCAGTCTTTCCGCGCCTACCGCCTCCCCGGCCCCGCTACCACCCAACTGGCCCGCAGCGATGCCACCGCCACCGCCGACCGCGAGTGGACCGACCCGCTCGAAGAAGAATTTGCGGAGCTCGAAAGCCTGCTTTTCGCTATCTCTGAGAATCCATTTGAATTTGCCGAATTGTAAAACCAACCACCCCGAAAGGACCCCGACCCATGAAAAAGACCCTGATCCTAATCGCCATCGCCGCCCTGGCGGCTGGCACCGCCTATGCCCAACCGGGCCAAGGCCGCGGCCCCATGCGCGGCGACCGCGCCGCTGGAGACTGCGACCTTTCCGGCCCCGGCCCTCGCGCCGACAAAGCCATGCGCGCCCCCAACCGCGAGATGCGCGGTGGCCCCGTGTCGGAAGAAATGCGGACGGAGATGCGCGCTGAACATCAGGCTATCCGCGACCTCGCCGGTGCTGCCCGCGTCGAAACCGACGAAGCCCAAAAGGCCCAACTCGTCGATCAGCTCCGCGCCAAGCTTGGTGCCGTCGCCGACCGCATGCAGGCCCACCAGAAGGAACGGCTGGCCCAAGCGGAGGAACGCCTGACCTCCCTCAAGGACCGCATCGCTAACACCGATGCCAACCGCGACACCCTGATCGAGGAACAGATCCAGCGCCTCCTCTCCGGCGAACGCCCGGGACGCCCCGCCGCCTTCGACGACTTCCCCTATGCCAAGGGCGGACGCCGCGGCCACACCCCACCCGCACCCGAGCTTGACGAGGACACACCGCCGCCAGCCGCGGAATAATCCCCGCACATTAACCAGGCCCCGCCACCCGGCGGGGCCTTTTTCATCCCCACTTCACCCAATCTCCTTGTCTACCTCCCGACCGCGGACTTCGGACCTCTCTTCACTTGGAAATTGAATATTGAACATTGGATATTGGATATTGAATCCGCCTCCTACTCCCCCGTATCCCCCTCGCTCTCCCCCCATTTTCCCTTTCGACTAGCATTGAGCCCAAGCATGGCATAGTCTTTAGCGTGATAGACATGGTTAGCTTTTCCGGAGGGCATATAATGAAAACAGCAATCAAGATTTTGGTCGGTATTCTGGTGGTGGTCGCCATTCTGCTGGTCGCAGCGGAGCTCGGCATGGACAAGGTTCTCCTGAAAGGCTTCAACACGACCGCCCCAAAGATGCTGGGTGTGCCCGCCACACTCGAAAATGCTTCGCTCTCCATCCTGCGTGGCACAGCCGGACTCGAAGGTCTCCATATCGGCAATCCCGACGGATTCAAGACTGACGGTATTTTCGATCTCGCGTCAGTGGCCATCGAATTGGATAACACCTCGCTGCTCACCGATACCATTGTCATTAAGTCCATCGCCATCGACGGCTTGGTGTTGACCTATGAACGGGGCCTGCTGAATAGCAACCTCGGTGCCCTTATCGACCAACTCTCTGGCGATAAAGATAAACAAGATGGCGACGCTCCCGAAAAAGAAAAGCCAGCAGAAAAGGAAAAACCTGATGCCAGCGCAGACAAGCCCGGCAAAAAAGTCGTCATTGAAAAGCTGACCATAACGGGCAGTAAGATGAATGTTTCCCTTACGGGTGCGGCGGCATTGACTGGCGGGGGTGTCATCCCCATTCCCCTGCCGCCCATTACCCTGACCGATCTGGGCAAAGAAAAGGATGGCATCACCGTCGTGGAAGCCATCCAGAACGTGCTCAAAGCCATTCTCGGCACAGCCGGTAGTGCCATCTCGGGCGCAGGCGATTTGTTAGGCAGCGGCGCTAAAGCCCTCGGTGACGGCGCCTGGGCCGTCGGTGAAGGCGCGGTCGGCGCTGGTCAAGCTGTCGTGGGCGGCACCGTGGACGCCGGCAAGGCGGTCGTGGGTGGCACCGTCGATGCGGGCAAAGCGGTAGTCGGCGGGGCCGCCAATGCGGGCAAAGCGGTGGTTGGGGGAGTTGGCGACGCATTGAAGAGCGTGAATCCGTTCAAAAAGTGATTTCTCCGGCGGTCGCTTCCAATCCCCGGCGGCGATGGCTGGCACCCATCACCGCTATTTTCTGCACCGTGCTGGTGGTGTCCAACATCACCGCCATCAAACCACTGAGTCTTCCCGGCCTGCCATTCGTTTTGATGGATGGGGGAAATTTACTCTTCCCCATTTCCTACATCTTTGGGGATGTCCTTGTTGAGGTTTACGGCTATGCGCAATCACGGCGCATTATCTGGCTGGGATTCGCGCTGAATCTGTTTGCCGCCGCGACCTTCACCCTCGTCGCCCTCCTGCCCCCGGCTCCCGGCTGGGACATGCAGGAAGCGTTTGCCGCGATTCTCCTCCAAACCCCGCGCGTGGTTCTTGGCAGCCTGGCCGCCTTCTGGTGCGGGTCCTTCCTCAATGCCTTCGTCATGGCCAAACTCAAAATCCGCACTCGCGGCCGCCATCTATGGCTGCGCACCATTGGCAGCACGATCGTCGGCCAGGCGATCGATTCCACCCTCTTCACTTTTCTGGCTTTTGCCGGCGTCTGGCCGCTGGCCCTCGTCCTCAAGATTTCCCTCTGGAATTTCGTGCTCAAAACCACCTACGAAGTCTTGGCTACTCCCCTGACCTATGTCATCGTCCGGCGTCTCAAACACGCCGAATCTTCGGACCCGTACGACACCCACACTGATTTTTCACCCTTTCGCCTAGGAGACACCTGATATGAAGCGCCCCACAAAAAAAGCCCCTGGCTTGCACTGCCTGCCACCCGTCCGCCGCAATGGCACGTTCCTGCTGGATCACCTCGCCGACCACCTCGGACTCTCGCGCCGTGCCGCCAAAACTCTGCTCGACGAACGGATGGCATTCGTCAATGGGCGTCGCATCTGGATGGCTAAACACCTGCTGCAAACCCGCGACGTGGTGGAGGTCCTGCCCGATGCCATAGTCCCCAAAAAGACGGCCGCCAAAAATCCGGTGCCCCTTTTGATCGACGACCCGGCTTTTGTGGTCGTCGACAAGCCGCCGCGCCTGCTCGCCACCGGCGAAAGGTCCCTCGAAGTCCGACTGCGGGATCAACTGGGCCTGCCCACGTTGCGCGCGGTGCACCGCCTCGACAAAGACACTTCCGGCTGCCTGCTCTTTGCCAAAAACGACGACGCCCGCCGGGCTCTGGTCGCCCAATTTGAAAAAGGGACCGTTGTTAAAATCTACCATGCGCTGGTAGCTGGCAATCTGCCAGCCAAGGAAATGGATATCCGCACGCGAGTGGACAACCTCCCCGCCGTCAGCCACGCCCGCCAGGTTTCGGCACAAATTAAACCCCCGCGCTGCGCGCATGTCATCGTGTCAATCGACACTGGACGCACCCATCAAATTCGCATCCACCTCAACCACATCGGCGATCCCATTCTGGGCGACCGCCAGTATTTTTCCCCTCTGTCCGCCGCATTTCCCGAAGTGCCCCGCCAAATGCTCCATGCCTACGAACTGCGCTTCCAGCATCCTGTCAGCGGCAAGCCCCTCACGGCCATCGCCCCCTTGCCCAAGGACTTTCGCGAATGGATGCGGAACCTGCGCCTGACCTGAAAACTCCTACCCCTGCCACCCAAAGCAGGTTCAGATGGTTGTACCCATATCTCGATTCTCAACACCAACGGCATAGAAATCCAGTTTTGGATAGAGCGAAGTTGCCCCAAACCGCCCTCAGGGCTCATCCTGCGCAACCGGCTCGAACCGCAACGCTGCAGAATTGATGCAATAGCGCAGCCCCGTCGGCGGTGGTCCATCCTTGAATACGTGGCCCAGGTGCGCATCGCAACGCGCACATAGTACTTCCGTGCGCACCATCCCCAGGCTGCGATCAGAATGCTCCACAATGTGATCATCCTTCACCGGCTGGACATAGCTTGGCCAGCCCGTCCCCGATTCGAACTTATGGTCCGATGAAAATAACGGCAAGTCGCAGCACACACAGAAATAGGTCCCCGGCTCGTCATTGGCGTAGAAGGCGCCTGAGCACGCCCGCTCGGTCCCCCGCTGGCGGGTCACTCGGTACTGTTCTGGTGTCAGGAGGGCTCGCCATTCAGCATCGCTCTTCACTACTTTTTCCATCTGGTGTGCCTCCGGGTTTTCTGCCTTCAGGGTCCCAATTGCTCCGGCCAGCGCGACAAGAGCCAGCGCGGCCCATCCGGTTGATCGTCTCATGAAGTGGGTCATGCCCCAATCTACCCCACCTCCCCTGAATATCCACTCAGACCCCGGAATCAGACCCGGCGAACAGAAAGCCGCCCAATGGATTTCTCGCCGATGTAGTAGCGCTCAAAATCCGTCTGTTCATCCTCGGGCGGAATGTACGGCTCCACTGGAACAAAGCGCGAGTCAGCCTCGAAAATAGCAGATAGTTGCTCAAAATAGGGCGCATGATCGGTCGCCACGTGTACCACGCCGCCTGCCACCAGTGTGCGCTGCAGGGCATCGAGAAATAAGGAATTAAATAACCGGTAGCCCTCGTGGCGGGCCTTGGGCCAGGGGTCAGGAAAATAAATATAGTAGGTCGAGACCGCTGCGGTCGGCAGCAGATAGGCAACCGCATAGTAGGCCTCGATGCGCATCAAGCGAATGTTGTCCAACGTGAGCCGCCGCGCGCGGTTGTCCACCTTGCGAATGCGGCGGAGCATGCGGTCGATGCCCAGATGGTTAACCTCCGGATGCTTGGCGGCATGGGCCAGCAGGAAACGCCCCTTCCCGCAGCCTAAATCCACGACCAACGGCTGCGACGGCTGCGTAAATGCTGCGCACACAGGCACGGGGCCGAGCCATTCATCCGGCGTTTGCGGTTCAATGCGCAGCGTGTGGTTCAGCATGCCGGGCACAGGGGATCAGTCGCCTTGGATAACGGGATTGCACAGCGTGCCGATTCCGTCGATCTCGCATTCCACCCGATCCCCGTCGCGCAGTAGCACCGGCGGCTGACGAGCTGAACCAATGCCGCCGGGCGTGCCGGTCGACAGAACATCGCCGGGCTCCAGGGTCAGGACCCGGCTCAGGTCGGCCAGCACTGCCGCTAAACCAAATATCATGTTGGACGTATGGCTTTCCTGTAAAAGGGCGCCATTCACGCGCTGGCGGATGCCCAGCGCCTGCGGATCAGAAATCTCGTCAGGCGTCACCAGCCACGGCCCCATCGGCCCAAAGGTGTCCGCGCTTTTGGCCAAGAACCACTGCAGGCGTTGCGACTGGACATCGCGGTCGGTGACGTCGTTAACCACGGTGTAGCCCGCCACGCACGCCAAGGCGTCCTGTTCGCGCACGTCGCGCATACGGCGACCGATCACCACTGCCAACTCCACCTCGGCATCCACGCGCACCATGCCAGGCCGCAACCGAATAGGGTCCGTCGGACCGCAAATTGCGCCCGGACTTTTCGTGAAGTAGATCGGATGCGTTGGCACCTGCGCATCGAATTCCTCTGCATGGTCACGATAATTTTTGCCCAAGCAAATCAGATGACGCGGCGACGCCACCGGCGGGCCCAGCCGCACGCCCACCGCCGGGATGGTCTTGAGTCCCTTTTTCATCAGCAGTCCGCGCAGACGGTCCACGCCGAACGTCCGCCAGAACCGGGCATCGTAATCTGTGATGTCAAACGCCATGCCGCGCACATCGACGATGCGCGCCGACTGCTCGCCCGTGGCATCCAACCAGATCCCGGGCCGTTCCGCGCCCGACTCGCCATAGCGTACCAGTTTCATATCGATTTCGCCGACCGCCGCGGCACAAAGGCTTTCCTCACCGGCGCAGGTGGTAGCCCTTCGCCGACGCGGGTTTTCCCAAGCGAACCCAATACGTCATCCGTGGTCTTAAAATGGCACTTGGCCATTTCCAGCAGGATGGCGCCGCCCTTCTCTTTTACCACCTGTTCGGCCGCCGCTTTGACCTTGTCGGAGGCCCCCTTGGGCAGCGTTAACCCTGCCTTTTCACTGAGCGCATTCATAGCGGTTAGGAAGCCCGAGCGCGCCAAAATGGATGCCGCCGCAACGGCCACGTCGCTTTCCGCTTTGTGGCGCTGCTCCAGCTTGATCTTGCGCCCCTTCTGCTGCAGGGCACGCTGAATTTGCTGTTCGGGACCAAACTGATCGCTGAGCGCGCGTGGACAGCCGGGTACTTTTTCTAGCAAATTCTCAATCGCTTTGGCGTGCCCCCAGGCCAGAATGCGGTTGATACTGCCCATGGTGGCATAGAGCCGGTTGTAGGCCGCCGGACCAATTGACACCACCACAAAACGATCGCCAAGACGTGCCCGAATTTTCCGGGCCAAGTCCTGCATCGCCTTGTCAGTGGTGATTGTTTTACTGTCGCGAACGTTGATGGCTTGGAGGTCTTTGGCAATTGCCTCATCTACATAAGCCGCCGCAATCACCAGCGGCCCGAAAAAATCGCCCTTGCCACTTTCGTCGATGCCCATATGGGGGGAGTTGGCGTCGGGATTCAGCACGTCTTCATAGCCCAGGCGGGCTTCGTGCAGCACCTGCGGCTCCAGAACAAATGTAATCCAATCGGCTGCGCCCTTGCCCTGCACCAGGCACTTGCCGCTTTTGTATAAAACAATCTGGCAGTTCTCGCCCGCCGCCGCCGCCAAAGAATGTTCGACGCGCCGCGCCCGATAGTTCCCCTCGCGCAGAATTCGGGCCGCCTCGTCCATCTGAACCGGGGTCAATTTGATCGTGTACGACGTTTTGTTTTCCATGACTGCGCACCCTACCAAACCGCCTGACTGCTGGCAATCGCCACCCTGAGCCTTTTTCTGAGCGGATCAGGGGGCGAATGGTTGGCGCAAGGCAGGAAAAGCGGAGAGAATATCACGCGGCAAGCGGTAGGTGGGAAAACTCCGGTGGCGGTGTTCGGCCACCTGCCAGGCGAGATCCTTACGGTCAGCGGCCAGCCACGCGCGGACGAGCTGATCCATGATGGCCATTTGAATTTCGGGAGATCGCTGGAGCGCGCGCGCCCAGGCCATCTCTAAATATCGCGCGGCCGCCGGTCCATCGCCTAGACGCAAATTAAGGCTGCCGAGAGTTTCCAGAATCAGGGGATTATGCGGATCGAGCTGCTGGGCCTTGGTGGCATGACGCAGCGCCGGGAGTAGCTCGCCATCGCCGTGCAGCATGGCAAAGGCTAAATTATTCAAGATGGTTGGATTGTCGGGTTCCAATGCCAGGGCAGCGCGGAAGACGGGGATGGCCTCACGAAAGCGCTTCTTGCGGACTAAAATATTGCCGCGGCCCAGCAGGGCGTCCAGATCGGTTCCGGTGGGGGCAATCTCTTCCAGCGCGTTATACGTGGCCTGGGCGTGCCGATAAAACCCACGGTGAAACCAGAAATCAGCCAAGACCAGCTTCTGCTCGCGAGTGGGCGCCATGCTCCTCACCCCCCCGGGGCGGATCAGGCATAGGGCCGCGTGTTTGAGCGGTTCGCGCCGGGCAAAGAACTCCTGTTCCGTCAGAGTTTGAATTTCTCCATTGCCATCCAGCAAGTCAATGCGGCCCGCCGTTTGGTCCCAGGCGATGGGAATCAGAAGCGTGGCGGTGGCACTGAAGGTAGTGCTCGGCGGCAGCAGAATCAGCAACGGGCGGTTGTGGCCGAGTTGCTCCCATAGATAGGTTTCATCGGCCTTGACCGCCATCAAAACTCGATTCTGGTTCTGTGCAATCCGGCGAAACGCATTGCGGTCCATGTAGCCAAATCGAGCACTCGGGGAAATAATCGCTTCGGCATCCTGGACGGACAACCGCAGGCCATTGGCAGTGAAAAAAGCAGCGAGAATTGCGCGGTCCGCCCGCAGATGGTCGGCCGTTACAGTTGGAATCGGTTGCAAGCCTCGACGCACTACTCCGTCTGGAACCGTGGTGCACCCAGCGGCGAACACAATGGCAATGACAGCGATTCCACCGGCCAGTCTTTGAAAAAACGACCGACGACCGACAGTGTTCATGCTAACCCACAAGTCGGTTAGCGACGACGTGTCCGATCCAACACGTCAAAAATGCCGGGTGTACCTTCCAAAATCTGAATGGCGCGTTGACGGGTCACTTGGTCCGGAACCGTTCCATAGAGCGTGGCCATGCCCTTATCTACGCTGACGCTCAGGGTGGCACGGGCAATCATCTCGTCACTGTTCAGACGGCTGGAGGCCAAGGCAGCGATGCCATCGTCGCTGGTAGGGTCATCCGACCAGTTAGTCCCTGAAAGACCTGCACATCCGGACAAGGTGAACAGAGCCAGAATAACCACCAGAATCAAATTGGTTCTTTTCATGAATATATTCCAAACTCAGCAAGTAGTGATTGAGCCTTGACGTCCTACTTCATGTAAACTAACGCCCAGCAGATGGGATGTCAATGCCGTGGGTTGGGCCGCCCTGCAACTGTTATGTTATGTTGGATCCGCAAGCTACGCACAACCGGGCATGGTCAGGAGAGGCATTTACCCTGTCTAAAAAGCTGCCCAAAATTGAGAAAAAGTTTTTTAAGGGGATTGACATCCTCCCTAAAGCTGGTATGTTGCGTGTGTCGGATCGGGGAATATATCGTCCCTATGTTCTTTTAGAATTTAATTTATACAACTTGTTGCTAACCACGCAACAAGCAGATGGGATTACGAGGGTCCCCCCATACCTCTCCCATCTGCACTCATCCGTGCCAGGCTACCCCCCCCCGATAATGCCTGGCACGGACCTTTTTTACCCCCAATGCCCCCCCCTGTCCCAAACCCCTACGGGCTTGTCCCGTGGGTGAATCAGGTTAGAGCCCGCAACCTATCTACGCCAGATACCCTCCACGGCACATACCTATAGTTATTGCAACAACTATACTATACATGTTGCAATATGTATAGGATCGGATACGAAGCCCCACCCCCCGCGGGCTTGTCCCATGGGCGAATCAGGGCAGACTCCAATCCGCCCCCGGCTGTCATCCCGAGCTTGTCGAGGGATCTCAGCATTGTCCCGCAGGCTCAGCGTTGGAGCGGAGCCAAGATAGTTCGACTCCAGCGCTACGCGCTTGCACTCACTATGACCGGAGGGAGCAATGACGATCAGAGGGATTTAACATTGGATTGCTGCGACCAACAATCAACCACCATCAACTACTTTCTAAGACCCGCCTAAAATACCCACTCCGCCTGCACCACCAGATTGCGCCCCGGCTCATTCACGCCTGACCCGTGAATCCGATAGTCTTCGTCCGTCACATTCTCCAGCGCCAAGGTCAGATGGAGCGCGTCAAACAACGCCACGCCCCCCCGCAACGTCAGCACCCCATAACCTGGAGTGCCGCTTTCCGGGATCCGCTGGGTATCGCGTTTATCACTAGCCGACAACCGATTCGCCTTCTCCGCCGCATCCACCACCGCCTCCAGCCAGTAGGTCTTCCCTGCCGGTTGCCAGCGCAGAGCAGCCTGCAGCGTAAGGGGCATCAGCCGACTCAGGTAGTCGCGCTCCTTGACTGGATCCGACGTGGGATAGTCATCCACCTTGCCCGTCATCCACGATCCCAGCGCCCGCACTTGCCAATCCTCCAGCACTTGGTAACGCAAGGCCAGTTCCACGCCCTGCACATATCCGCGGCCCGCGTTGCGCTTGGTAACCTCCTGCGCGTCATCTACAATCTGCCCCGTCGGAGTACGCACAATCAGGTCGTCAATCCACGTGTGATACACCGCCAGTTCGCCTGACAGCCGCTCACCCGCCAGCCGCACCCCCGCCTCCAGCGACACAAACTGCTCTGGATCCAGATCCGTCACTGGCGTCTCGATTTCCCCACTACGCGCTGTATCCATCCGCGTCAAATCCGATAGGTTCGGCGCACGGAATCCCTGCGACACCCCCGCAAAGAGCGCCACCCGGCGCTCTACCCCCAACGGCGCCAACGCCCGCAACGACCCAACCACACTGGCCCAATCGTCATCGACCTTCGTGACTTGACCGCTTACGGGATCCAGCACCTTGTTCGCATTCAGCTTTGCCCATGTCACTCGGGCCCCCGGGGTCACGTCCACGGCCCCGCCCCACAGCGGCAGAGTATTTTGAACGAACACCCCCAGCAGATCATAGGATGTATCGTCCGCCACCGGCCCCTGCGCCTCGACCTTGTTCAGTGTACCGTCTGTATTGAATTTGCGCGAGAACGAGTCCACTTCGTCGCGATAGTAGTCCGCGCCGTAGACCCAATGGCCGACCTGTGTTTCACTCTCCAGCACCAACGATGCCCCCCAGGTGGTCACGTCAAACCCCGTCTTGTCGCTCCGGCCGTCCGCCCGCAACCGGTACCGCTCCTCCTCCTGCGCCTGCCGCGACAGCGTCAAACTCCCAGCCGTGATCCAACCCGGTCGGTCCGTTATCGCCAGTTGCAAATACGTGAGCACCCGATCCTGGTCGTAGCTCTGTACGAAATCATCGCCCTTCTTCAGCCCCTCCCAATCGATCCCGTAGATGGTCTGGTGCGTCCGCCACGCATCATCCTGATTGACTTGCTGATGTGCCAGCGTCAGCCGCGCCCCCTCGGCCAGCCAATAGTCCCCGCGCAGGTCAAAATCGATTTCGCCGTAGCCTGAATGCTTCTGCCGCCCCACGTCGCGACCACCGCGCAGATCACCAAATTGCTTCCACGTGGCACCACCGACCACTCCCAATTGCTCGCTCACTCGGCCCCGCAGACCGACACGCCCCTGATGCGATTTATCTGCTGTCGCCCCCCGATATCCCAACCGGCGCTCCCATGTGGGCTGCCCCGTCCATTCCGGCGGCGCTATCCCAATCGCATTGACGGTTCCGCCCACCGCATCGCTGCCATACAACACCGACGCCGGTCCCATCACCACCTCGTAGCGATCCACTGCCCAAGGGTCCACCGTGTTCCAGTATTGATTCGGGCCGTCGCGAAACACCGAATTATTCAGCCGAATACCATCCACCAGCAGTAGGGTTCGGAACCCCGTAAATCCGCGTAGATAGGGAGACCCCTGCCCGTAGGACGTCTTCTGCACCATGACCGATGGTAGCCCATTCAACGCATCCGGCGTAGTCCGGGGTGCCCGTTCTTGCTGCTCGATACCCCCCACTACATACCCCGTATAGGGTACCTCCGCCATGGTCATCTCGCTACGCATCGCCGTTACCACCACCTCCGGCAGCACCTTTATCGCCGCCAACTCACCCCATGCCGCCCCCACTGCCATCACTCCCGCTAGCACCATCCAGCCGGTCATCCACTTCATGCTCTGTCCTTTCGCCGCGGTCAAGCGCGGGAATATGTCATTCTTTCCCATTCAAACGCCCGCCCCCCCGTAAAGGTTCATTCCTCTCTTTCAGCTATTCTTCACTGCGTGGAAAACTCTAGTTTCCACCTCGGGTCTTGTTAAAGTGTTGAAGTTCTCGGAATAGATTTTATGAAATCTATTCTGATTGCCATTTCGTATTTTCTGGGTCTATCCGTATTCATTTGTGATTGAAATATTCGGCTATTCGGCTGTTCGGGCATTCCCCCTTTTCGTCTTTTCGTGTCTTTCGTAGTTTATTGGTTGTGCTGGTTCGGGCTGGGTAAAGAATGATATAAAAGATGGATGGAGATTTGGATCGTTTATACGCTGGTAGCAACGCTGCTGTACGGGATACTCAACTTCCTGTTCAAGGCGGCGGCGGAGCGTGGGCACGACGCAGACGGTTTAGTCACGATCGTGGGGCTGTCGGTGGCGTTGCTGGCGTGGGGCACCTTCTGGACGACAACGCCACAGCCCTGGGCCGAAATCACTCGACCGGTGCTGATCTATGCCTTCTTCAATGGGCTGTTCTTTGCGCTGGGCAGCTTGGCCAAATACGGGGCATTGAAGCGCGCGCCCGCAGCCATTGTGTTCCCGCTGAACCGGCTGAACACGCTGGCCGTCATGGCGATTGGGTTTACTTTCTTCCATGAGGTGCCGCGGCCAATGCAAATTCTGGGCATTGTGGCGGGCATCAGCGTATTGGGTGTGATCACATTGGAACAGCGCGTGCATTTCCGCGGGGCAGGACAAAAAGTCGTGGCCGCAGGCATCCTGCTGGCGCTGGCCAGTGCTGTGTTTACGTCGCTGTCCATGACTGTGGGTAAACTGCTGGCGGAGTCGTCCACGAACCGTCTGGCCTATATCGGGGCGTCCTACACGCTGGTCAGTTTCTTCACTCTGGGGAGGAGCCTGCTGGCTCGGCGCAACCGCAGCGAGCCCAGCGGCAGGCATGTTGGAGAAATGGCCGCCTTCGGTGCGGCTATTGGACTACTTAATTTCGGCGGCTATTTTCTCGTTTTGC
>JAVEUJ010000196.1:0-3350 GCA_034005635.1 Kiritimatiellia bacterium
GCAGGAGAGCCGGATGCGGGAAATCTGCACGTCCGGTTCGATGAGGGGGAGTGACGGGAGAGGCATTGCTTGCAATGGCCGCCCGTCACTCTCTACTCTGCCGTGAGACTGGCCCCATTGAATACTGCCTCCCTCTTCCTGCCTTTGTATCTCTGTGCCTCTGTGATAACCCGGCTGTTTTCCACAAGTCATGAGTTCTTGAGTTCACATTCATTCTGACTGGGAAATTTTATATCACCCTCTCCTTGGCGCCTGTGCTTGGCCGCCGTAGCCTTGGCGAAGGTGGGCGTCTTGGCCTAGGCGGGCGTTAAATGGCTTTCTGGTGGGCTCTCTAAACCTTATTACACGGCTTGGCTTTTGCTGAAAATACATGGTAAATTAAACAGATGGAACTCGCTACGCCATGACCACGTCCCCTTCCATGCGTAGAACAGGACTCTTCGCCCTTGGGATTATGGTGGCGATGGGGATAGGGATCTGGCTGAGCGGGCGGCATCGTCCACAACTGCCCACGCCCCCACCCCCCGGTCCAACGCTGGCCGAAGCGGCAACCGGCGCCGCTGTTGCAGTTCAGGACATTCGCCGCAGTTTTGCTGCCACCCTGCCCGACTCACCGGCCGCAGGACCGGTCGTGCGGTTGCGCTCGGGACTGATATACCCTGGTTTTGCCCTCGATGATTTTCCTGTCCATGCCCGGCCATCGGCCCGGGGGTATCCGTGGATGGTTCTTTTTGATGCGCCTATTCGTCCGGCTTGGCGTACCACCATCGAAGAGGCTGGCGGCATCATCCTCGCCTATTTGCCAAATCATGCCCTGCTGATTGAGGCCCCCGCCGATGCACTAGACCACCTGCGCCAACTGCCCCACCTGGTTGGGCTGAATGAATACCGTCCGCTGCACAAAATCCAACCGCTGCTGGCGGCCCTCTCCCGTGAGGCCCCCACCCTGACCGTACCGATCACCCTGCAAACCTTCGCACCGAACGATGTGACAGACCTGGTGCGCGAGCTGGAGGTCGCGGGAGCGTCCGACATCCGTGCGGCGCCGGGGCAACGCTGGGGCTTGGTGCGCGCGGCGCTGCCGGCGCAGGCCGCCGCCGACTTCGCCCGCCTGCCGGAAGTGCAGTGGGTCGAAGTCTACCAGCCGCCGCAAATGCTCAACGACGTGGCGCGCAAGAGCGACCGCCTGAACATCGATAGCGTGCGCGACACCCACGGCCTCGACGGCACGGGCCAGGTGGTCGCCATCGCCGATACCGGTTTGGATTCGGGCGTCAGCAATACGCTGCATCCTGATTTTGCCGGGCGGCTGATCCGCGTGCTGGATATCGGGCGGCTCACAAACTGGAGCGATACCTATTATCATGGCACGCATGTGGCGGGCTCGGTGGTGGGCACCGGGGCCGCCTCGGGCGGCCAGTACCGGGGCATGGCCCCTGGGGCGGGGCTGATCTTTCAGTCGGTCATGGACGAATATGAATCGCTGGCGCTCCCGGATGATCTCAACGAGCTCTACCGCCCCACCCATGACCTGGGCGCGCGGGTCCACTCCGACAGTTGGGGCAGCGCAGTGGAGGGGGAGTACACCAGCGACTCCATGACGACCGATGAGTTCATCTGGGATCATCCGGACATGCTTATTGCCTTTGCCGCGGGCAATGCTGGGATAGACGAAAATCGCGATGGGCGCGTCGATCCGTTGTCGCTGGATGCCCCTGCCTCCGCTAAGAACGTGCTGGCGGTGGGTGCCGCGGAAAGTGGCCGGGAGCCGGGCAGTGGCGGACGTACAGCCAAGACCTATGGGCAGCTTTGGTATGCAGATTATCGCGTCGACCCCATCCGCTCCGATTATGTGTCTTCCAGTCCCGCGGGCGAGCCCCAGGGCATGGCGGCCTACTCCTCGCGCGGGCCGACGGCCGACGGACGCATCAAACCCGACATCGTGGCGCCGGGCACTGATATCATTTCCGCCCGCTCGCGGGCTTCGGGGGACACCGGGTGGGGGGTATTGGCTGACAATACCAACTACTGCTTCATGGGCGGCACCAGCATGGCCACACCGCTGGCGGCGGGGGCCGCGGTTTTGGTGCGGCAATACGCCACCGATGTTCTCGGCATGCACCAGCCGTCGGCCGCCCTGCTGAAGGCAGCCCTGACCGGTGGCGCGCGCGCTCTTTCTCCGGGGCAGTACGGCGCCGGCGGCTTTCAAGAAATACCAGATGCACCGCGTCCCAATTCTGTCGACGGCTGGGGCCAGATCGATGTGGGGGCCACGCTCTTTCCTACAGGTGGCGTATCGGTGGTCTTCTTGGATGGCTCGTCCGCCCTGCACACGGGCGAAAGCGCCTCCTTTGACTTTGTGGTCATCAGCAATGCACCGTTGACCGCCATCATGGCCTATAGCGACTATCCGTCTGCGCTGGCCGCTGCCGCGAATCTAGTGAACAACCTCGATCTGCAACTAGTTGCCCCCGGCGGTGCGGTGCTTCATCCCAACGGGCTGACCGAACCGGATGCACTGAATAATCTCGAAGGGGTGGATGTTCCCGCCCCTGCCCCTGGCATCTGGCGGCTGACGGTCACCGCCACCAATGTACCGGAAGGTCCCCAGCCCTATGCGCTCTATCTGCGCGGGGCACTGGCCATGCCGGCCACTATCGAGCATACTCCGCTCACCACCACCTGGATCACGGGCTCCCCCTATTCGGTCGTGGCCGATGTCACTGCAGCGGGCGGATTGGACCCCGCTACGGTTCTCTTGCACTGGAACACGACGGGAACCAGCAACGTCTTCACCACCGTGGCCATGACAAGCACCAACGGCAGTCGCTTTGAAGCGACCATCCCGCCGCAGCCCATTGGAACGCGTGTCTATTATGCACTCTCCGCCGGCCCGGCCGACCTGCCCACCCATCACCCGGCCGGATTCCCAGCCGAATGGCATGAATTTGACATCACCCCGCCGCTGGTGCTGGGGATCAGTGGACTACCAGGGCAATGGTTTAGCGTGGAGCCGGGCTATGGCCTGCATACCCTGGCCTCCAATGCCGAGGTTCAGGCCACGGCCTCCTTCCCCGTGGCTGGCACCAACGGCTGGCGTACCGCTTGCTCGGGGTGGCAGGGCGCCGGTTCCGTACCCGCGACCGGCACGAACACTATTTGCGCCTTCACGCTAACGGGGCCTTCGATGATCACCTGGCTGTGGCAGGATCAGGCCGCCCTGACGCAGAGTTCCTCGCCAATGGGTGCCATCTCGGGCATCACATGGCATGCCCTTAATTCCTCAGCCACTAGCCTCGTGGCACCGGAACACCATTGGGCGGGCAGCGTCCAACTGAGATCGGAAGAGC
>JAVEUJ010000197.1:0-3320 GCA_034005635.1 Kiritimatiellia bacterium
TGGTGCCGCCGCCATCGCCGCCGTCTGTGATGCACTGGCCGACCAGGCTCGAGCAGATGGTGCGGCGCGCATTGCCATCCTTCGCGATGTCCCCCTGCTGGACTCCTCGGCAGCCCCTGCTGCTACTAAAGCTTTCCGTGACGCATTGGGTATCACCGGCCCCTCCCTGCTCTATATCGGCAACCTCGAATCTTACCAAGGTATTGACCTACTGCTCCACGCCTTCGCGCGGGTGCCGCATGACCTCGGGGCCCATCTGGTCATTGTCGGCGGAGTCCCCGGACATGTCGCTCGCTATCAGGCCCTCGCTCAAAAATTAGCTATTCCAGATACGGTCCATCTGCTCGGCCCCCGCCCCCTGCCTGACATGGGCGCTCTAATGGCCGATGCTGATATCCTGGTCTCGCCCCGTATCCACGGCGCCAATACCCCCATGAAAATTTATTCTTACATGGCCGCCGGGAAAGCCATTCTCGCCACCGATCTTTTTACCCACACTCAGGTGCTCGATACTCAAACAGCCTGCCTGGCTCCCCCGGAAGCGGTAGCCTTTGGCGACGCCATGATTACCCTGATTCGTGAACCGGAAACACGTGCCCAGCTTGGCGCGGCCTCCCAACACGCGGTCGAAACCCGTTACTCCCTCAGCGTCTATCGCCAAACCCTTTACGATCTCTACGACGGGTTGGCTACTGAGCAACGTCACAGCGGCTAGGTATCCTAGCTCCAAACGAATTTGCTCCGACATGGCACCGCGCCTGGAGGATCCACACCCCAGAAATATCATGTTATTTTCAAGCTGCATATACGGTGTTTATAAACACCGTGTATATCCAGAATATTTACTTTGTGTGGTATAGGGTATTCGCTACTTACGTAAATCAACCACTCAGACTACTCAACACTCCAACCCATTCAAATATATATCACATGTTCTCGCCATCGCCTTGACAAATATTCTCGATGAGAAGCATAAAGTGTATCGTCATGCAAGTCATGGCATTATGAAGAATATAATCCAGTTTTTCTTCTACTCAGGCCAAAGTTCCACCCTACACTCGGTGACACTCTTACGAGTACGAGACAGTTTCCACGCCATGGAGAATATTTTTCCGAGTTTTCCATACCATGGAAGAATTTTTTCCACACTGTGGAATACTTGAATCTATTTCAAAAATTATATATCGGTGTTTATAAACACCGTACATCATCAAAAACCTCACGGCCCTCTCCCATTTGGCGCACAACTGTCCTGGTGAGATCTATCCGACTCGTACCACCTTCCGGCCTCGACGGCTAGGGCGGGTATCTGGTACTGATAGCACGTGAATCGAAAAGATCCCTCCAGAAGCACAGACCCAGCCCCCGGGCCAGCCGAGTTGATTGCGGATCGCTACGAAGTTCACAACGCCATCGGCGCGGGCGGCGTCGGCGCTGTGTTTCGAGCGTGGGACACACAATTGAATCGCTATATCGCGGTCAAGCGTTGGAATGCTCCGGAGCCGATGCTCGACGACCCCGAGGGTACCGAACGACTCTGGCGCGAGGCCATGACCTTGGCCGCCATTCAGCACCCCAACATCCTCACGATCCATGATTTTGGCGTGGATGACCAAGGCCCCTATGTCATTACGGAATTTATCGACGGCGAGACGTTGAATCGAGCTGTAGACGTCAGCCCGTTCGACCGGGAAACTTTTGCCGAGGCCGCGCAGCAGATTCTCGAGGGACTCATTGCGGCCCATCAGGCGGGACTGATTCACCGTGATCTCAAGCCGCAGAACGTCATGCGGACCCGGCTGCCCAGCGGCGCCTGGCAATACAAGATTTTAGATTTCGGACTGGCGCGATTTATTACTCGTCCCACAGCGCAGAGTCTCGAGGGCAACACCAGCATTTACGGCTCGATCCTGTACATTGCCCCGGAACAGCTCCGCCATCAACCGCTTGATGCCCGCACCGACATCTATGCCTTCGGCTGCCTGTGTTACTACATGCTGGCGGGGCACAATGCCATTGACGGAGATACCATTCCCGATTTGATCGCCCGCCACCTCGAGCATGACGTCAAGCCGTTGGCGGAATGGCGTCCCGACCTGCCGCCGGACCTATGCGAATGGGTCATGAAAGCCCTGGCGTTTGATCCGGCCGATCGCTTTCCTAGTGCCGCAGCGGCCTTGGGTGCGCTGGCTAAAATCTTGCCTGGATCCATTCGCAAAACTACGATCCGTATTGCGCTGCCAGGCCAATCTCCGCCACCATCGCCACCGCCCGGCTCGCTGCTGCCGCGTCAACCTCTGCCCCGCAAGGCCAGTCCCAAAGGTACTCCGGCAACGCCACCTGCCACTGTCCTGCATTGGGCGCCAGCGGCCGCGGCCCTCCTGCTGGTCGCCGCCGCAATCTTTGTCCTCGTCTGGCACCGGCGCGCCCCGGCCGGCGATACCGACTCCACCATCCGCTACGTCACGGTGCAGCGCTCCTCCCCCAGCGATACCACCATTGTCGAAGCGGTTATTACGGTATGGCCGGACGACATTGCGGCTGAGCGCCGCCCACTGATCCAGCAGTACTTTGAACTGCTGCGCGATCAGCTCGACACCAAATGGGGCAGCACTGGTTTTGTCTTGGAAGCGCTGGCGGTGAATCAGTTCGATCAGGCGCTCAATACCAATGAATTCAAAACGATTAACAACCTGACGTATCAGGATCAGACGGGACGGACCCTTGGCGAGTTGGATGTCATCATCTGGAACCTGCGCGAAAATCGCGCCGTCGTAGTCTACGAAGCCGCGGTCTCGGACCGCTTGCACCGCAAGGCCATCCCCAGCCGCAATCAGCTTCACCGGTTTGAACGAGCCCTCCAGAACCACGAAGTCGCCAAAATTCTTCACCCCTATGACGACACGTGGTCCTTTACCCCAGAGCAATTTGCACAGTCCCGCTTCGAGGTGCTGGGCAATCAGGGAGCCATTGCCGCCGGGTTCGACGCCGAGGTTGACATCACTCGCGCCGAGACCGAGTTTCTTCAACGCAAGTTGATCGACTGGCGCAAAGCACGGCACACCTCGCAAGGCCCTTTGCTGGAGTAGGCCCGCCATGCTCCTCGCAAGCTGTCGGCGGCATTTCGATTCCTCCCGGCAGCTGTCGTTAGCGCTGCAATTCCGGGACTATCCCGATCCCACCCACCCCCGCGACGGGTATACCGCGAATTGGGACGACTGGCTTGCGCAGGCCGCGGGCCAGCGGGTGTGCGTGGTGATTCACGGCTACAACAACTCTTTGCCCGCCATTCTCGATGCCTATGCCGACTTGCAGGTGCG
>JAVEUJ010000060.1:0-5309 GCA_034005635.1 Kiritimatiellia bacterium
GCCTGGGATGTGCTCTGGCCTGTGGCGGCCGGCAAGACGTTCTATCAGGAGAAATCCGCGCGGGTGCTGTTGGCCTGGTATTTTGATCGGGATTCCACGAACCCGGAGTCCCAGTATAGCGTGCGGGTGATCCCGGTGTGGTTCCAGGGCCGCGACGCAACGGGCACGAGCTATGCCGCGCTGTTTCCGCTGGGGGGGGAGATCCGCAACTTTTTACTGCAGGACCGTATCCGCTTTGTGCTGTGGCCGCTGTGGTCCGAGAGTTGGATTCGTGATGTGCACACGACCGATGTGCTGTGGCCGATCTGGTCGCGCACCACGACCCCGGATGGGCATTTGGAAAAGTTCCGCGTATTTCCGTTCTACATGCATTCCAAGAATGAGCGGCTATATGACAAGCACTCGGTCCTGTGGCCGGTGTGGACGCACGCGCACTATGTGCACCCCAAAGCCGAGGGGACGGCGTGGGTGCTGTTTCCGCTGTGCGGACGGGTCAACCTCAATAGCCAAAAGGGGTGGATGGTTCTGCCGCCGCTGTTTCAGTTTATCCGTGGCGACAAGATGTCGCGTACCTTTTGCCCGTGGCCGTTCTACCAGCGCGAGACGGGCCTACGCGAAAAGGTGGCGGTGTGGCCGCTGTACGGCTGGCGCAAGGATGACGCGCTCGAGCGGTGGTACTGGCTGTGGCCGCTGGTGGTTCACGAAAAAAACCATTGGGCCACCACCCACCGGAACCGTTGGGGCGTGGTGCCGTTCTATAACAATGTGACGACCAGTGTGGAAATAAAGCCGCCGGTCGTGGGCGAGGGTGATCCCGGCGCGGCCGACGCAGCACCGCCGCCGCGGCGAGTGGTGGCCAATCGCACCAAGCTGTGGCCGGTCTATTCGCGCGTGTACGATTTGGAGGAACAGACCTACCGCCTGCGGTTGCTAGAGCTCTGGCCCTCGGGGCATCCGGCGCCGGTGGAGCGTAGCTGGGCGCCGCTGTGGACGCTGCTGGATTACCGCGCCCACGGCGAGCAGAGCGATCTTGACGTGCTGTGGGGGCTGGGCCGTTATACGCGGCGCGAGGAGGACGCGCGGGCGTTTTCGCTGTTCCCGCTGTGGCGACATGAACGGGCGGAGGCGGAGGGAGCGCGGCGCTGGTCGGTGCTGAAAGGGTTGCTTGCCTACGACCGAACCGCTAAAACTCGTCAGGTGCGCTTTCTGTGGTTGGGCCGGATGCGACTGGCCGTGCCGGATTCAACAGACGAGGAGCACCACGACACACCATGATTACGCGCGAACCACAAATTTATGATCCACCCGCGAATGCATTCGCGGCGGGAGGGCGCGCCATCATTCTGGGCTGGCAGGGCGCCGGGCGGGGATTGATGATGCTGCTGGGGGCGCTGGCCCAAGTGCCCTATCTGTTTTCGCGCAAGAATCGCGATGACGTGATGAACCAGCTCTATCTGGTGGGGATTAAGAGCCTTGGGGTCGTCACGGTGGTGGGCCTGTTTACGGGAATGATCCTGGCGCTGCAGGTGGGGCTGGAATTGCGCCGCTACGGGCAGGAGAACAACATCGGTACGCTGGTGTGCATCTCGATGCTGCGCGAGATGGGGCCGTTTATGACCGGGTTGGTCATTGCCGCAAGCGTCGGGTCGGCCATCGCCGCCCAAATGGGCACGATGACCGTCGGCGAGGAGATTGCCGCGTTGGACGTGATGGGCATTAGCCCGCTGCGCTATTTGATGATGCCGCGGCTGGTGGCGCTGGCCATCATGATGCCGCTGCTGACGGTCTACACGAATCTATTGGGTATTTTCGGTGGGGCCATCGTCGGCGCATCGCAACTGGGCATCTCGTGGGAGGCCTATTTTGACAATGCGTTCCGCTATGCAGAAAATAAAGATCTCTATGTGGGGTTGTTCAAGGCATTTCTGTTCGGGCTGATTATTGTGACCGTGGGGTGCTATCAGGGCTTTACTGCCACAGAGGGTGCCGTGGGCGTAGGCCGTGCCACCCGGCGCACCGTGATCGTTTCGTTCCTGCTGATTCTGGTCGTGGGCTACTTTGTGACAAGGTTGTTCTACCAATGATCCGCTTTGAAAATGTGACCAAACGCTTCGGTACCCATACCGTGCTGAATGGAATATCCTACGAAATTAAGCGGGGCGAAACGTTTGTAATCGTGGGGCGTTCCGGATCGGGCAAGAGCGTGAGCATCCAGAACATGATTCGCCTGCTGACGCCGGAAGAGGGCCGGGTCTGGGTGGGAGAGGACTGCATCAGCGAGGCCGAGGGCGCACAGTTGACGCGAATCCTGGCTCGCTTCGGAGTCCTGTTCCAGAGCTCAGCACTGCTGCAGTGGCTGAACGTGGAGGACAATGTCTGCCTGCCGCTGCGCCAGACCCAGAATCTGCCCGATGCCGACATCCGCGCCCGCGCCGCCGAGAAGCTGGCCATGGTGGGATTGGAGGGGGTGGGCGATAGGATGCCGTCCGATATTTCGGGCGGCATGCGCAAACGCGTGGGGCTCGCGCGGGCCATCGTGACCCAGCCAGAGATTATCGTTTACGACGAGCCCACGTCTGGGCTGGACCCGGTTATTTCGCGGCAGATTGATGTGTTGATGGATGATTTACGGCAGCGGCTGGGCGTGACCAGCGTGGTGGTGACGCATGATTTGTATAGTGCGTTGACCATTGGGTCGCGCGTGGCGATGCTGCACGAGGGAAACTTTGCGGTATGCGCCCCGCCGGAGGAATTCGTTGCATCGCAACATCCGGTCGTGCGAGACTTTCTCCAAGCACAAGGCATCACGGATATGAACGACGTTCGGAAGGCATTTGGCAAATGAAGTTCAAAAAACAAGTCATCATCGAAAGCGCGGTTGGACTGTTCAGCTTTGCTGTTATTGCGGCCCTGTTCATGCTGACGGTGGTGCTTAACCAGGATTCGCTGTTCCGCAAAGAGCGGCCGGTGGAAATCGTATTCAATAACGCCATGGGGCTGCGGGTGGGCGATACCGTCAGCGCGCGCGGTGTGACGGTTGGCAAAGTCAAACAGATCGACCTGAAGCGGGATGGAGTGCACGTGATGGCACTGCTGACGACGCCGGTTCATTTGCGGGAAGACTACCAAATTGAAGTGCTGCCGACGTCGGTGCTGGGTGGGCGTTATCTGAATATCCACGAAGGGAGTCGTGACACCGAGCCCCTGAGTCCCCAGCCTGTAGTGCTGCGGGGCCATGCTTCGGTTGACTTGATTGACACGGCGACCAAGACCGTGGAGGACATCCGTCTGGCGCTCAACGACGGGATTTTGGAGGACGCCAAGGCGACGATGGTGCAGGTGCGCAAAATTGCAACGCGCTTGGGCGATGGGGAAGGGACGCTGGGCAAGTTGCTCGCCGACGACGCGATGTATACCGAGGTGCAAGAATTGGCAGCCAACCTGCGCGAAGTCAGCGCTAAACTGGTCAAGGGCGAGGGGACCGTCGGCAAGCTACTGAATGATGATCGGCTGTATGACGATGCTCAGGCGGTGGCGGCTAACTTGCGCGATGTCAGCGACCGGCTGGCCAAGGGTGAGGGGACTATCGGCAAGCTGCTATCCGGAGACGACCAGGCCTATGAAGACTTGGCGGCCACACTGGCGGCCTTGCGCGAAGTCACAGTTTCAATTGCCAGCGGCGAAGGGACACTGGGACGCTTGATATCGGATGAGGAAATGTACCTGGAGTTCCGCGGGCTGCTGCGCGAGGGCCGGGCTGCTCTGGATGACATCCGCGAGACCTCGCCCATTACCACCTTCACCAGTATTTTCTTTGGAGTATTTTGATGTGAGGCCAGTTGGCCAACCAGGGCAGCAAAGACGGCAGGAGCGGAGGCGTGAGATGAGCAAATTTGGGTGGAGAGGGACAGCGCTTATTTTGGCCGCAGCGATGATGCTGGCCACGTTGCCAGCGACGCCGGTCCGGGCTGAGAGCGGCAGCGATTCGACGGGAGCCGCGGTGACGGTGGGTTTGCTGGTGGCGGTGGTGGCCGTCTATGGCTTGGTGGCGCTCCGATCAGATGTCGAACGCTATTCAGCCGTCGATCGGGAAAGTGCTATTGCCCGGGCGGTGAAACAGGCCGATGAATCCCCGCTTGTGTTGCAGGCGGTCACGGTCCCGTTGGGGCCGGAGTCCGGGGAGGGGAGGGCACCAACCGAGGTAGCCGGGGCCACCATCGGTTGGCGTGTGACGTTTTAAGGGGCGGGCGTCGGAAGCAGCCGACTAACGTCAGTTGAGTTTCTTGCTGGCGGTGCGGGTATTGATACCCTTGGCATTGGTGGCGTAGACACTGAGGGTAAAGGCTTCGTCGGCACCCGTTTTTTGGAAGCCAACCGTGTTGACCGCAACCGTCTCGGAAGCTCCAAAACTGGTCGTGAAGGTATAGCTGACGGCACCGGCGATGGCTGTGCAGCGCACTGTATATACAGTACCGCGGCCGGCAATGGTAAACTTATCTTCCAGTACCAAGCCCGATGGCGTGATCGCGGCGAATTGTTCATTGGCGCTGGGCGGTGCGTCTGATTGCACCACCGGTGCGGCGGGCGGTGCCTCATCGTTATTATCGCTGTCACTACCGCAGCCGGTCAGAAATAGGGATGCCGTCAACAGGGGAAGAATCATCCAACTATATATCTTCATGACCATTTTCCTTTTGAGGTGTTGTTGGGGTGTATTTTTGGGAACAGTTAAAACAATAAACCTCGGTTTGGGCGTACACAAGATGTAATTATTACGGGGAGGACGATTTATTTTAGGGCTGATTTAAGTATCTTATTTATTGGCCGCCAATCAGTTAGCATGTACCAAGCATAGGCCGTAACCAGCACAAAGGCAGGATCCCCTTCAGTAGCGCGGGGCAGTGTGATTCAGCATGCGTCAGGCGGGTTGCTCAGAAAACCAGTGTTGCGTTCGCAGGCAGATTTTCACCAGCCACAGCATGAGCGGCACCTCGATCAGCACCCCGACGACGGTGGCCAGCGCGGCACCGGAGGAGAGGCCAAAGAGCATCGTGGCCGTGGCGATGGCAACTTCGAAGTGGTTGGAGGCGCCGATCATTGCGGCGGGGGCCGCATCGCGATAGGACAGTTTGAGCAGGCGGGCTGCGCCATAACCCAATCCAAAAATCAACATCGTCTGGAGGAACAGGGGAATCGCGATCCACAAGATCGTCAGCGGGCTTTGCAAAATAGTCTCGCCCTTGAAACTGAACAACAGCACGAGTGTGGTCAACAGGGCGATGATGGTAATGGGCGTGAGCACCTGTAGA
>JAVEUJ010000060.1:5409-13590 GCA_034005635.1 Kiritimatiellia bacterium
GTCAGCGGGCTTTGCAAAATAGTCTCGCCCTTGAAACTGAACAACAGCACGAGTGTGGTCAACAGGGCGATGATGGTAATGGGCGTGAGCACCTGTAGAAACTTTTCTTTGAACCACACCTCGCCCTTGGCCTGGATGATCCATTTGCGGGAGAGATACCCCGCCACCAGTGGCAGGGCCACATAGATGGCGATGGAGAGTAGCAAGGCCTGCCACGGGACGGGCAGACGGCCGACGCCTAGCAGGAAACCGCCCAGAACGCCATACAGCAGCAGCATCGTCAGTGAATTGATCGCCACCATCACCAGCGTGAGGCCGTCGTTGCCACGGGCCAGATAACTCCAAACCAGTACCATCGCCGTGCAGGGAGCGATTCCCAGTAGGATGCACCCAGCCAAATAGCTGCGCCAGAGCGGGACTTGCAGCATCTTGATGCCTTCATGCCACACAACCGTCCCGGCGCCGTGCGTGGCGCCAACGGCCAGATCAAGTCCGAACGGCACCTTCACGAGGTCCATCGCGTCCGGGCCGATGAACGTCTTGAAGACGAACCCCAGAAAAAAGTACGCGATGGCGAACATCGTGAAGGGCTTGATCGCCCAGTTGATAAATAGCGTTAGCCATACCGGCTTGCCGCTCTTGCCGGCCCGAATGACAGAAGCGAAATCGATTTTCACCATGATGGGATACATCATAAAGAACAGACAGATGGCGATGGGAATGGACACCACCGGCGCGCCGTTGACGAAGATGGACATGCCATCAAGGGTCTTCGCCAAGCCCGGTGCGGCTTTGCCCAGCAAAATGCCGCCCACGATGCACAGCCCGACCCATACCGTCAGATAGCGCTCGAAGACATTGGTCAGTTTGCGGTCAGATACGGAAGCAGTGCTGCAGGTCATTTTTTTGCTCCTTTATTATTGTTCGGCTCACCCGGAGGGTTCGCCCTACCTTGGGTCGCCGAATTTAGTGCGTTGGGCAATGTTTCAACGAACGCTTTGATTTCGTCGCGAACGCGACGGTAAGGTGCGAGTGCTTCTTCTTCGTTCTGGGCATTTTGAGCGAGGCGCGGCGGGTCATCGAAGCCAACATGCACGACCTTTGTCTTTACGGAAAAGAGCGGGCAGGACTCGTGGGCGTGATCGCAGACCGTCACGACAAAATCAAAGTCCTTGGTTGGCAGGTCGGCGACGGTTTTGGAACGGTGGCCGGAAATGTCCACGCCCGCTTCGGCCATGACCTGCACCGCCCGCGGATTGAGCCCGTGGGTTTCGATGCCAGCGGAGAAGGCCTCGATCTGGTCGCTTTTCAGTGCGCGCACCCAGCCCTCGGCCATCTGGCTGCGGCAGGAGTTGCCCGTGCAGAGAAACAGGATTTTTAATTTATGAGCAGGATGCAAATCTTCCAGGAAGTTCATTTTGCTAGAATGATCATGCTGTTGCGTGCTCATGGCCTCTCTATCCCTTTTGCAGAAGGGCACAAATATCATCAGGGCTAAGCACCTTGCCGACGCTTTTGACGACGCCATCCACCACGAGTGCCGGCGTGGTCATGACGCCGAACTTCATTATATCGACGATTTTTTCGACCTTTTCGATCTGCGCTTCGACGCCGGCAGATTTCACGGCAGTTTCGACGTTAGCCAGCAGCAGCCTGCATTTTGGGCAACCGGTGCCGAGAATCTGGATCTTTTTCATGGGGTTCTCCTTATGGGGTACTCGAAACTTGAAATTTGAAATTGGAAATTGGGGTCGTCTATTTGGTTGCACGGATGAAAGCGTTCAACTTGGGGCCAAGTTCATCAATAATATTCTTGTAGGTATCTACATCGGGGTGGGGGATGAGTTTTCTGTGGATTGCCTTTCGCAGCCATGCCTTGGTTTCTTCAAAAGAGCCACGAGCATAGCGGTAAAACAGCTTGCGGTCGGCAGGGGTGTAACGGCCATAGCCTTCGGCGATATTAGCTGCGACGCTGTCAGATGCACGGATAATTTGATATCCGATGGTCCGTTGAGCTTTTGCGGGCCAACTGTCATAGATATTCCAAATCTTGTCGGAAAGATCTTCTGCTAGGCGATAGATATCTAATTCGTACACTTCTTTCATAGGAATCCTCCCAATTTCAAGTGTCCAGTATCACATTACAAGCCATCCGAAGATCATGCCCGTGGCGGTGGCCATCACCACGACCAGGCCCACGAAGGTCAGGGTCTTTTTTGGGCCGAGGATGGAGTTGATGACCAGCATGTTGGGGAGGGAGAGCGCGGGGCCGGCGAGCAGAAGGGAGAGGGCGGGTCCCTGGCCCATGCCGCTGTCCAGCAGGCCGCGCAGGATAGGGACTTCCGTCAGGGTGGCAAAATACATCAGTGCGCCGGTGACCGACGCAAACAGGTTGGTCCACAACGGCCAGAGGAGGGAAAGCCAGGCGGGCGCAGCGCCGTCAGGGCGGCCGAGAATGGAGAGCAGGGCTTGTGGCGAGTCGCCGACGAGCGCCTGGATCCAGAGATTGGGAACGATACCCGCGTCCACGCTGTTGGGGCTGCCGAGGAAAAACCCGGCGGCGAGTACGCCCAAAAAAAGTAACGGGAGAATTTGCTTGGCGAACCCCCATGACTGGTCGCGCCAGTCTTTAAGCTCCGCGCCGCCAAAGAACGTCAGGCCCACCAGGCCGACCGTACCCGCCGCGAAGGCCGCCACGGGGACTTGTGGCAGGGCGAAGGCCAGGATGATGGCTGGAACCGCCGCCAAAAGAATATACGCCAGCTTGACCTTGAAAAACCGCCACAGGGTGACGCCCATCAGCGCTGCAAACAGGAAAGTAATAATCCACTTGGCTTGGAAGATCGCGAACCAGATTCCCGTTGTTTCTTCCGGTCGCGCCCAGTTGGCGAAGACGAGGATGCCGACCATCGAGAGGAAATAGAGCGCCACCTGCCAGAGCGGGCGCTCGCCCTTCTCGTCGTCACCGAGGAACACCTCCTGCGGATTCGCCGCTTTGGCGCGCTCTTCTTTCAGGAAGATAAGGTGCATCAACAGTCCGATGATGACGCTGAAGGCGATGGCGCCTATAGCCCGCGCCAGGCCCAGTTGCCAGCCCAGGACTCGGGCTGTTAATACAATGGCCAGCACGTTGATTGCCGGACCCGAATAGAGGAAGGCGATGGCCGGGCCAAGGCCCGCGCCGCGCATATAGATGCCGCCAAAGAGCGGCAACACCGTGCACGAGCACACGGCCAGGATGGTGCCCGAGACGGAAGCAACGGAATAGGAAAGCCATTTGGACGCCTTCGGCCCAAAATATTTCATCACCGCGTTCTGGCTAATGAATACGCCGATGGCGCCCGCGATGAAGAAGGCGGGCACTAGACAAAGCAGCACATGTTCGCGGGCATACCACTTGGCCAAAATGAACGCTTCGAGGATGGCACCTTGGAAGCGGAGCTGGTCGATCGGGAGAAAATACAGACCGAGAAATGCCGCCAACAGGCCGAGCAAAATTTTGAGTTCTTTTTTCATGGGGTGATGCTTTTGATCCTCTTGGTCTGGCGGATGGGGTGAGCCATCGCGGTGAGAATAGCTGCGTGGGGGGCGGCGGCTAAATACATATGTACATATGTCTATATGTTCAGTTGCGGGTGCTTGAGGAGGGGGCGATCTAGACCGCCTTAGCCTGGCGGGCTTTGACGGCCTGGAGCACCCCCAGGGTACAATCCAGGGCCTCCAGGATACAGGGGCAGGCCAGGTGGTGGATCTTGCGTTTGCCGACCCGATGCTCGGTGACAAGCCCGACTTTTTTGAGCTTTTCGAGGTGGTGGGTGATGGTGGGTTGGCAGACATTGGCGAGAACGCGCAGGTCATTGACACAACGGTCGCCCCGACTCAATGCATGAAGCATCAACACGCGGGTGGGATGCGCTACCGCTTTCAGAATGGCCGCCCGGGCTTTTGCTTGAGTGGTATTCATATCCTTAAACATATGTACATATGTCTATATGTCAAGGGCCTAGTAAGAAGTTGTTTGTGGGGGGCAAGGCCGGGGGGAGAGATCAGGGGTGAACGACGAAAAGCGGGACGCGGAGTTCGTTAGCGGAGAGACCGCCGTGGTTGCCGAGTTTGGGCGTCTTTTCTTCGGCCATGGCGGCGGGGTAGAGGAAGGCGCAGCCGGGGCCAGCAAACAGAGTGTAATCGCCGAGGCGATTGGCCAGTGCGGGGTGAGGCTTGCCGGGGCCCAAGATGCCGGAGCGCAGGATGGTGGCCGCCGGGACGCAGGCGCTGGCACCAAGCAGAGGTGCGGAGCGGGTCAGCCGCAGGAAGTCTTTCAGCCGCGAGGATCGGACCACACATTGGACCATCCGGGCGTCGCCGGAGGGGAGTGTGGCGAGGGTATCGTAGAAGCCCGGAATCCGGGAGAGATCAATATGGGTGGTGGTCTGCATGTGGCCGTGGTCGGCGGTGACCAGCAGCAGCGTATCCGATCCGGCCAGCGCCGTTTGTACGTGGGCGAGGAAGGCGTCGAGTTCGACCAGATGCCGGGCAGATGGGCGACCTTCGGGGCCAAACTGGTGGCAGATACTGTCGTAGTGCGGCCAATAGGCATAGGCATAGGCGCGGCCGCGGGAATGGGCAAAGGTCCGAATTTGGCGCAGCATGCCGGTAAGGGTCTGGAAGGAGCGGCGCTCGGTCCACCACGGCTGAGCCAATGACGTGCGGCTGGTCGGGATGTTGTCGTAGGAGATCAGTACGCGCCGGTCGCGCATCGTGGCAATGGGGGCCGGAATGGCTAGATAGCGCGCCAATGGGAAATCATCGGGGGCGATGGGCGTATCGGTGCGGGTGACGAAGGGCAGGAGGGTGCCGACCATGCCGAGGTCGGGCAGATTGAGGTGCCAGCCGAGAATGGCATGTTCGGTCGGGGAGGCACCCGTGGCCAGGGTGGTGACGACGGCGGCGGTGGTGGCGGGGCAGGCGGTAGTGATGATCTGCCACGGATGACGGGCGAGGAACTTATTCCCCTGGCCGCTGGAGATGAAGTCCAGCAGTTGGTTGGCGCCCAGTCCGTCGAGCAGGAGCAGGACGACTTTGGAATAGGGCCGGATCGCAGCGGCCGGGAGTCCAGCCAGCGCACGGTGGGGGGAGCGTCCGCCGCGCGCGCGGATGATGGAGGCCATGAGATTGACCACGCTGCCCCCGGCATAGTCAGGCCGGGGAAAATTGCTGAAGCGCAGGGGGGCGGACATGATAGAGACCGAGGCGGATCGCGCCTAGCGTGTGGCGGGTACGCTGACGGGGTGACGCTTCCTCATCCACGCCAGTTGGACGATCATGAGCACCTGGTTGGTGGACCAGTAGAGCGAGAGCCCGGAGGGGAAGGAGTAGAACATGACGGTGAAAATGACGGGCATCATCATCATCATTTTCTGCTGCTGGGGGTCGCTGGTGGGGGTCAGCTTCTGCTGAATCCACATCGTGAGGCCCATGAAGATGGGCAGGATGTTAATGGCGACGGGCAGGACATCTTTGAAGAGATTTTCAGGGGTAGACAGGTCGCCAATCCATAGGAACGAGGAGAAGCGCAGCTCAATGGCGCCGCGGAGGACGACAAAGAGAGCGAAAAAGACGGGGATTTGGATCAGCATGGGCAGGCAGCCACCCATGGGATTGATTTTATGCTCCTTGTAGAGCGCCATCATTTCCTGTTGCTGCTTTTGGGCGTCGTTCTTGTATTTTTCCTTGAGAGCGGTGATGAGGGGCTGGACTTCCTGCATGCGGCGGGTACTGACCATCGACTTGTGGTTGAGGGGCCAGAAGATGATGCGAATAAAGAAGGTCAGTAAGATGATGGCCAAGCCATAGCTGTAGGGCCAGACATGCGCCTGGATCCACACCATGATCTTGAGGATCAGAATTCCGATGGGCCGCCAGAACCCCAGTTGCAGGATATCTTCCTGGTGGGGACCATTGGCCTTGAGTTTGTCATAGACCTTGGGACCAATATAGAAGGTGGAGTTTTGAATCAGAATCTGACCTGCGTCGAGGTCGTAATCGTGCAATGCCAAGGTGGCGGATACACGGCCAATAGGCTGATCGGTGCGCGGGAAAAAGAACATGAAATTGGATTGTACCGGTTCACCGCGGACGCCTAGAGCGGTGCAGCCATCTGCACCATTTTCAGGAGTGAGGATCTGGGTGAAGTACTTATTTTTAACGGCGACCCAGTCGATTGGGATTGGGGCCTTGGTAGGACCTGGGACGAGTTGAGCTTGGACGGATCGGTCTTTGAGCGGGAACCACTTATTGAAGTCGCCGGCCCAGTATTTGACAGATTCGCTGCCAGTGAGGGTATCAATGCCCAGCAGGGGAGTGCGCTCCGCCTTTTCACCGGGCAGGCTGTCCATGAAGCCAGCCTGAAGGCCATAGTTGCGCAAGGCGACGGGGGTGCCGGAGGTGTTCTGGATGGTTTCCTGGATGCTGACCTGATAGGTCTCGCCCAGCGTTAGGGTGCGGGAAAGGACCAGTCCGTTCGGCAGGGTCTTGTGGAACGTAATGGATTCCGTAGTGGCGCCAGCCACCTCAAAATCGTCACGGTCGCGGAGGCCGGGATAGCCGATTGGCGCGGCGGCGGGGCGATCCGAAAAATCGAAGCTAACGGGTTTGTCAGAGCCAGCCTCGGCTGGGTAGCGCAAGGCATCGTGAAGCTGGTCGGTCAATGTGGCGCGCACGATGCCGGCCCCGTGGGAGGACAAGGTCAGTTCTAGGCGATCGTTGGCGAGGACATAAAGCTCTTCGGCGGCTTTGGCTGGTCCCGAAGATTGGTCTGCCGCTTTTTCCTGGGCGGGTTCGGGGAGGGTTTGCGCCGGGGTTGGAGCGAGAGCTGGAGTCACGCCGGGGAGAGCCAGTTCGGTGTTGGCGGGGATATCCGTCTGGGCCGGAGCTTCCGCGGGGACAGGGGCCTCTTTGGGTGGAAAAAATTTACTGACAACCGCTTTGTCGATTTGGGGATAAGCCAACAGCAGGACAAACAGGATGGCAACCGGGATCCAATCTTTTTTCTTCATCGTTATAATTTCATTCAAGTGGTTCGGTTTTACGGGGCGGGACGGGATCGTATCCGCCGGGATTCCAAGGATGGCATCGGCCAATGCGCCGAAGGCCAAGAAAAACGCCGTACCCTACTCCATGGATACGGATGGCATCCAGCATATAATTCGAACAGGAGGGTTCAAAGCGGCAGCAGCGTCCAAAAATTAGCCCCAGGCTGTGCTGATAGACGCGGACCAGAAAGCAGAAGATATGGGCCAGGGGGCTCATGGGGTGGCAGGGGGAATCAATCCCGCCTGCCGGGCCAGATGCAGCAGGTCGGCAACGACGTCCGGCCACGGAGCAGACAAAATGGAACGACGGGCGACTAGTACAACATCGTCAGAGAAGGGCGCCGACAGAGTGGTGCGCTGGCGACGAAAGGCTTCGCGCAAACGGCGCTTGGCGCGGGCGCGTTCAACGGCATTGCCGACACGTTTGCTGGCCACCACGCCGAGGCGTCGGGACGCGTCGGGTGCAGCACGCAGAAACAGGACCATGTAGCGTCCGTGCCAGCGGCGATTCTGGTCATAGGCATCGCGAAAGTCTGTCGTATGACGCAGGCGTTGCCGGGGACCGAGAGTTTCGCGGGCCGAGGCCGACAATTGACAGTTCCCATCCGCAGAAGGGGGGGCCGGGCTTGGTTTGCCGGGTAGCAAGGGATGGGCACCCCGGAGCACGGGGCGCAACGAGGGGCCTATTTCTTGCTGACGCGGACCGCGATTAATTTGCGGCCCTTGGCGCGGCGCCGGCTCAGCATTTTACGGCCATTGGCCGTGGCCATACGGCAGCGAAACCCGTGTTTGCGGGCGCGCTTGATCTTGGATGGACGATAGGTCGGTTGCATGACATGGCCTCTTTCGTAACTAAATTGAACGGCGTATCTAGCCCGTTTATGCCGGAAGTGTCAACCTCTTAATCCTCTTTAGCGATGTAAAAACAGTCGCACGTCGGAATAGCCGCAACCAAAGAAGAGAATTTAACCACGGATGAACACGAATGGACACGGATGGGGGAAGGAAGGGAGAAGAGGCGGGGAATGAATTTGAACTCATGAACTCAGGAAAGAATAACGGTGAAGATAAACTATGAAAAGGAGACGGC
>JAVEUJ010000061.1:0-13461 GCA_034005635.1 Kiritimatiellia bacterium
GCCGCATCTGGTCAGGATCGAGCGGGGCGCGGTCGGCGTCTACTTCGGCGGCCCACTGCTGGCGATAGAAGGCGGCGGCGGTATCGTAGTCGGTCCCGAGCTTATGCAGAAATAACCAGGCAAGTTCCTGATAGAGCCGCGCAGAACCTGGATTGCGCTGCAGGCCTTCATCGCGTAGCAGCCGCAGTCCATGATGGACCCAGCGCCATTTTTCTTCAGGGGTGGGCATCATGGCCGAGAGGTTATAGGCCATATTCCAAGCGTGATAGGCCCAGATGGATGGCGAGCGTGGCTGGAGTTTAACGATCCAGTCTGCGAGCTGGACCAATTCAAAATAGCGGCCTTCGTCTTGCAATGAACCGGCGCGCATCCACAGGACATCGGCGAGGATGCCGCGGAAGCCGCCGAGCGCGATGGTGGTGAAGGCCACTGCTGGGGGCATGTTCTGCGTCGGCGGTGCCTGCGTCAGGTGCGCTGCCGCGCGTTGCTGGAGCAAGTGGCGGTTGAGCGTGCCGGCCAGAGCCAGCAGCAGGAATGCTGCGATGGAAAATGAACAAATAATAATTAAGGATTTTTTCGATCTGGGGATCATGAAAATGCCTCTGAATTACGATGCGCTACTGCATGGGCAACAGTCAGGTGCTTAATGGCGATTTCGCAGGCACAGCGGCAGTGCAAATAATGCGCGTGAGACGACCCGTCGCTGAGCAACAGACGGGTAACGTTTTCCACGCCATGGAAAACTTTTCGGAGATTTTTCCACGCTATGGTCCCGCGCCTGCGGGATCCACACTGTGGAAAAATAGTGAGGAATCTTCCACGGTATGGAAAACTTTTCAGCGAATCTTCCACACTATGGAAAACTTTCTTCCACACTGTGGAAAACGGTGACTGCCCGAGGAGTTTGCCACAGTCGCAGGACCAAGGGTTGGCGGCAGAAGGATTCATGAGAGGGTGGGGATGGCCCATTCGCGTTGGCGCAGAACGGCGGTGGAGAGGAGGGCGAGGAGGGCGGGAAACAGGAAACCTTGTAGCAGCAGGTCGCGGGCAACGGCGCGAGGGGGGATGTACTCGGCAGCGGCGAGGTCATCGACCGCGCGGTAGTCGATCAGCGGTCTCAGCGTGAGCCACGTGCTGCGATAGGCGTAATAGAAGGCCGTGGCAACGGCGCGGGCAATGGCGCTGGGGGGGGCGTCGGCCGCGGCGTCGCCAGCGTGGGAATGACTGTCGTGGCCGAAGGGGGCGACATTGGCGACGAAGGCCTGACGATCCACTTGGGCGGCGGCGCTAATAAACCCTGAAAGTAGTAGAACGAGAATCAAGACCAGACTCAAAAATGCTGCGACGGGCATGGAGAAGAGCGTGCCGAGGGTCGTGCCAATGGCGGCGAACAACGCCAGGCGTAGGAACAGGCTGGCGAGGGCGCGCAGATAGTTGGCGGTAAAGGTGCCAATAGGAAATCGCAGTACCAGGCCATCGTTGGGATCAAAAAAGAGCGTGGTGTTATGCGTGCCGGGATTGTGGAATACCACATTGATCGGGCCGGGATATTGGTCGGGGGTATCGTCGAACAGGACGGTTTCGAGCGTTCCGGGCATGGCGTGGATGTCGTGAGTGCGCTGCCATTCGCCAGACGCCAAAGTGAGGGTGGAGTCGATTTGGCCAGCGCCGAACAGCGATGTATCACAGCGAAACTGGACCAGCAGATAGGGCGGCGGGGTGGGCAGGGGGTCGAAGGTCCAGGTGTGGGCGTCGCCGGGAGCGATGGAATAGCGTTGGGCGAGGCGGGTGCGGCGCAGCGAGTCGAGGATGACGGATTCATGGGCATCAGGCGGAATGGCACCGCGGGCTTGCAGGGCGACATAAGCGGCGCGGACCTCGGCGTCGATTTCTGGCAGGGGGGCGCGTCGGGTTTCCAGCGCAGCCAGCGTGGTGAGGCGAGCGCGCGCGAGGGCGGCGGGATCGAAGCTGCCTTGGCGGAGTTTAACGTGCAGGGCGGCGAGGGTGACGGCACCGACGAGTGCCAGCAGCACGACATTCATTGCCACCAGTGCCAGCCATTTGCCGAGCCAAATGCTCAGGCGGGGGACGGGTTTTACGAGCAGGAGCTGGAGAGTTTTGTCGTCGGCTTCCTGCGAGATGGCGGCGCAACCGGCCCAGAGCGTTGCCAGCGAAAGCAGGAAGCCGGCAATACCGAGGGTGTAGGTGAGGTGGACACGAATGAGGCCTTCGGGGGTGCCGTCATGGCGGATCGCGGTGGGCAGCAGAAACGCCGCGGCCAGCAGCAGCGCCAGAAGGACCAAGACCACGCGCGAGCGCAGGGTGGTGCGCAGGGCGTGCCAGGCAATGGTGGCCACCTGTCTCATGGGGGCGGGGGCGTAGGAGAAGCTTGGTCTTGGGCGATGGCCTGGGCCGCCAAACGCTCAATCAATTGCAAATCTTTATAGGGGGCTTGGCGGCGGACATAGCGGGCCTTGGCCCGTTCCACCAATATCTGCCAGTGGGCAGGGGTGGGATCAAAGGGCTCCCAACGCTCCATGGTTTTGGTGATTCGTCGCCATAAAATGTTGCCGCCGTGAAACAGCACGCGGATTTCGTATTTGACGTCACCCGTTTTATCCTGCCAGCCGATATTCTTGCGCATGAGGATGCGAATGTAGCATACTGGTGGTGCAGAGCAACGAACAATGAAACAGGATGTAACAGCCGAGCAGGAACTGGGCAGCACGTTCGACCCCGGGAGCGTGCGGCGGCAATTTGCCATTCTAGGGCGCGATCTGGCCTGGCTGGACAATGCCGCGACCACCCAACGCCCGGAAATAGTGCTGCGGGCCATGGATGAGTTCTACCGCAAGCACAACGCGAATCCCCGCCGCAGCGTCCACCAGTTGGGGGCGGAAGCAACTGCGGCTTTTGAGGGCGCCCGGGTGCGGGTGGCCGAATTTATCGGAGCATCTGGTCCTGAAGAAGTGGTCTTTACGGCCGGCACGACGGCGGCAATCAATCTGGTGGCGACCGGGCTGGCACGTTGGGGAATCGGACCAGGCGACGATATCTGGGTCTCGGCAGCGGAGCACCACAGCAATTGGGTGCCTTGGCAGCAGGCTGCGTTGCATATGGGCTCGTCGCTCAAGGTGATCCCCTTGACGCCGGAAGGGCGATTGAATCTGGACGAATTTGTCAGGGGGTTGCAGGCGCATCGGACAAAATGGGTAGCGGTGACATGGGTGTCGAATGTCCTGGGGCTGGTCAATGATGTGCGCGCGGTGTGCCAGGCGGCCCACGCCGCCGGGGCGCGGGTGCTGGTGGATGCCGCTCAAGCCGTGGCACATCTGCCGGTGGATGTGCAAACGCTGGGCTGTGATTTCCTGGCGTTTTCGGGGCACAAAATGTACGGGCCGATGGGCAGTGGCGTGCTGTGGGGTAAGCGGGAGTTGTTGGAGCAAATGGAACCCACTGTGTTCGGCGGCGAGATGATCGCGCGGGTGGAGGACAGTACGTCGACATGGGCCAAGGTGCCGTATCGGTTTGAGGGGGGGACGCCGCACGTGGCCGGTGCAGTAGGTTTGGCGATGGCGATAGATTGGCTGCGCGAGCTGCCGCCGGGGGCGCATGAGTATGTGGCGGGCTTGGCCCGGGGGGCGGCAGAGGAGTTGGCGGCCCTGCCAGGGGTCCGCATCTGGGGGCCGCTGGAGGAACGGTTATCGCTGGTGAGTTTTAGCGTGGAGGGGGTGCATCCGCATGATGTGGCCCAGGTGCTGGATAGTCGCGGGGTGGAAATTCGGGCAGGGCATTTGTGCGCGCAACCGCTAATGCGGCGGCTGGGGGTGGGATCTGTGGCGCGGGCGAGTTTTTTCCCGGGCAACACGGCGGACGACATCCGGCGGCTGGTGGAGGGTGTGCGCGCGGCACAGGAGTTGTTTACATGAATCAGTTGTATCAGGCCGCCCTGCTGGAACACGCCAAAAAGCCGTACGGCGCGGGGAGTGTACCGCGCGGCACGGAGGAGGCTGAGGCTATCAATCCGGGATGCGGCGACGAAATCCGCATTCGACTGACCTGGACGCCGGAAGGCGTGCTGGAGCGGCTAACACACGAGTTGCACGGCTGCGCTGTGAGCGCCGCTGGTGCGTCGCTGGCCGCGCAGCGGCTGCAGGGCCGGACACGAAAAGAGATCGCGACGATGGCGGCGGCGTTTACGTCGCGACTGGGTAAGGGGGGCTTCGAGGAGGAGTGGGGCGAGTTTCAGATGTTTAACGGACTTGAGCAGTTTCCGGCGCGACTGCATTGTGCGCGGCTGATCTGGCAGGCGGTGGAGCAGGCGCTAGCTAGTGAGCCAGTTGCCCGGGAGGCACCATGAAGACTGCCCGATATTGGACAGCGGCAGAAAATGGCGCGGTGCAATGCGATCTGTGTCCGCATCGCTGCCGGATCGCCGAAGGCCAGCGTGGACGTTGCCATGTACGGCTGAATCAGGGCGGAGTGCTGATCGCCGAGACCTGGGGGCATCCTGTCGCCATGCAGGTGGACCCCATCGAGAAGAAACCCTTGAATCACTTTCTGCCCGGGAGTCGGGTGCTCTCTCTGGGCACACTGGGCTGTAATCTGTCCTGCCGGTTTTGCCAAAACTGGGAGCTGAGTCATCCGGACCGTAAGCGAGCCAGTACGGGCAAGACGATTTTACCGGAAGACGTAGCCCAATTGGCGCTGACTCGGGGAATTCCGTCCGTGGCCGCGACCTATAACGAACCGACGGTGTGGGCGGAATATGCGCTGGATATTGCCGACGCCTGCCATGAAAAGGGTGTCCGCATGGTGGCGGTGAGCTCAGGTTATTTCGCGGAGGCTTCGCGGCTGGATTTCTTCAGCAAGATGGACGCGGCCAACGTGGATTTAAAATCGTTCCGCGATGATTTCTATCGTCGGTTGTGTGGAGCGCGACTGGCGCCGGTTTTGGAGACACTGCTGTGTATTCGCCGCGAGACCTCTTGCTGGCTGGAAGTAACCACCCTGCTGATACCGGGCGAAAACGATTCTGAGGCGGAACTTGACGAGTTAACGGCGTGGGTGGCGGAGCATTTGGGCGAGGGGACGCCACTGCATTTCAGTGCGTTTCATCCTGACGGCGAGATGGAGGACGTGCCGCGCACGCCCTCAGCAACGATGCGCCGGGCGCGGGAGCGGGCCTTTGCCAACGGATTACGGCATGTGTATATCGGCAATATGGTCGGTGAGCCTGAGTGGACAGCAACGTTTTGTCCGAGCTGCGGGGCGCGGCTGGTGACGCGGGAGGGATTCAGTGCCGAGCAGGGCGGACTCGACCCTGCCGGGGCGTGCGCCCAGTGCGGACAGGTGTGTGAAGGGGTGTGGTCGTAGGTGGGGAGGGGGGGCAGATAATTCAATGTTCAATATCCAATATTGAATTTCCAATGTCCAAGTCAGATTGAATTTGAACTCAAGAACTCATGCTCGATCACGGAGGCGCAGATCGGTCATTCGACCTTAAGCAGGATCACAAGTCTTAGGTAGGGCGAACCCTCCGGGCGAGCCGTGGCTGTTTGGATACCCTGCTGAA
Organism: Kiritimatiellia bacterium; assembly: GCA_034005635.1. Taxonomy (GTDB): domain Bacteria; phylum Verrucomicrobiota; class Kiritimatiellia; order CAIQIC01; family Lenti-01; genus JAAZFE01. The sequence goes on from JAVEUJ010000061.1 coordinate 5,576, forward strand.
TTTGTCCCCCCAACTAACACCAACCACCACAAGTTATTTGTGGAGATTTAACTAAAAAACAGATAACGCAGCAGAATGATAAGAAGAGGCAGGGCGGAGCAGACCAGAGCCCAGGCCATGGTTTGACGGCCAGATCGTTTCCAGCGTTTTTGCCGCGCCTGTTGCTCTTCGTGCAGAAAAGTCGCCAACTCTACGGGATCGGCCACGGATTTTGTCGGAGGAGAATGGGGTGGACGGCGATGGCTGAACACGCCTTCGGAACTGGGGCGGTTGGCTTCTTCAATGAAGCGGCTGAAAGGGCCACGATTAAAGGTAGGAGTTGTGTTCATGACACTGCCACATTGCCAAACGTTGCGTTCCGATGCAATGGCGAACGGCCTGTGCCTATGAAAATGCCCTGCGCGGGTGCGCAGGGCGGAAGCCAACCTGATTTACCCGCAAGGCAAGCTCGCGGGGGGCTGAAGCCTGGGACTAGAATGAATAGCAGGCGGTCATGCCACCGTAGAAAAAGTCCTTGTCCGCGTGGGGATCTTCGGCATCGATGGCATCGCGGACATCACTGTCGAGGATGGAGCTGAAGGCGGCCTTGAAGCCGATGGAGAGCTTTTCTGTGAGCGTATAGGTCAGGCCGGCATCGAACTGGACATGGCTCCAGGCGGAACCGGTGTCGGAACCATAGTTTTCAGCGATGTAGTACTCACCCGCAAATCCAACCTCAGCACCTAAATCCAACGACAATTTGTCCATCAGCTCCAGGCTGTGGCTAATGGCCAGCAGGACGATCCAGTCGTCGGTATTGGCCAGGTCATGGCAGAGGGTGAGGGTGGGCGAAAGCAGAATGTCTTCTGCGGCCAATTCGACATACAGCTCGTAATTGTCATCTGCCGGCGCCTTGGTCAGGCGAGGGAGTCCATCGGCATCCAGCACCATCTCGCCGGTTTCATCATCAATAACGACTTCACTGGCGTCCTGAGGGTAGACAAAGTAGGTGCCCCCAACCGTGACACTGACCGGGCCTTCCAAGGGGAGGGTCCAGTTGAGGCCAAGGTTCAACTCGCCCCATTTACCCAGCGTGTCGGGATACCAGGCGGACTCGTTGTCGGTTAGATTCATGCTGCCCCAGAGGCTGAAACCCAGACCAAAGGGGCCGCAGATGTCGAGGCCGGGTTGGAACACGGCTTCGTCGTTGGCTACGATGCCGCGATAAACATAAGCGGACATCACATCCGCAGTGATTTCAGCTTCAGCAGCCAGGGTGGCCGCTGGGACGGCCAGCGCCGCTAGAATCGTCAGGGCGATGAGTTTCTTCATGACTTTTTCTTTCTTGGGGTTGTGGGGTTGCCTTGCCGGCGTTTGTGGTTGCCGGGCGTGGGTGATTGTCCCGCCTTGGGCTTGTTACTGTTTTTTTGAGCGTTCACAAGGGATGGTTTCTTGGGTGTCTTTCGAGCCGACCGATCTTGGCGCCGGGGGGTGCGCGATTCGGCTCCCGGGAAGAAGAAGTCGACACGCCGGCGGTGTTCGTCGACGGCGGCCAGACCGACATCGATGGGTTGGCCGAGGCGGAAAGGAGACCCCTTTCGGGCGGCGGCCGCATACCCATCCCCAGAGAGGTAGTAGCGTTCGCGGCCAAGGGCATGGTAGGGCAGCATCCCTTGCTGCAGGGTGTCCTGCAATTCGACGATCAGTCCCTTGGGATTGAGAGAGGTGATGGTTCCATGGAAAGGACCGGTTTCACCCTTTTCGAGTAGCGAGGCGAAGTAGCGGATACGCTTGATTTGAATGGATTGGGCTTCCAGCTCGGCGGATTCACGTTCGGTGGCAGAACAATGGATCGCAAGCTTTTCGATTTCGGCCTTCGAGTAGGCGGGCTGCTGGCGCCCCTCTTCGATGCCGATAAGAATGCGGTGTAAAACCAAATCGGGATAGCGCCGAATGGGGGACGTGAAGTGGGAGTAGTGCTCAAAGCCCAGGCCAAAGTGTGGGCGGCTTTGGGTTTCGTAGACGGCACGCTTCATATTGCGCAAGAGCGTCAACGTGACGATATACTGGTCCGGCTTGCCCAACACGGATCGGGCGATGCGATTAAGATCATGAGCGTCCTCGGGGATGGTGCGGTGACCCAGGGCCCGCAATTCATCAGCCATGCGCCCCCATTGTTCTTCCGCGGGCTCATCGTGGACTCGGTAAATGCCGGGAACGCGGGCCTCGAAAATTTTAGTGGCGACCACGCGATTGGCGGCGAGCATGCATTCCTCGATGAGGTTATAGGCCTCGGTGGCACCACGCTTGGTAAAGCCAATAGGATTCCCTTGGGCATCAAGAACGCATTTCACTTCGGGCAAGGCGTAGTCCAGCGCACCATCGCGGAAGCGCAGGGCACGGACTTTCTTGGCAAACTTTCGCAGGCTGCGCAGAGCCATTCGGATATCTTCAGTAACTCCTTCAAGTCGGTCGTGGTCGAAGAAGTCTTGCACCTGCTCGTAGGACAAGCAGGCTTTGGAGCGGATCACGGAGCGGTAGGTCGTGGAGGATTCGATGTGCCCTTGCGAATTGAAGACCATATCGACGGTATGGGCCAGATGGTCTTCGTTCGGTTGCAGGCTGCACACGCGGACGGTTAAATCTTCGGGTAGCATCCGGACTACGCGGTCCACCAGATAGGTGCTGTTGCCGCGGCGGAGGGCTTCGCGGTCGATCTCCGAACCCGGCTCGACAAAGGCGGCCACATCCGCGATGTGGACGCCAAGGCGGTAGCGGCCACCGGGCAGCGTTTCGATGGAAACGGCGTCGTCATAATCGTGCGCCGTCGCCGGATCAATTGTCATGATCAACCTGGCGCGCAGATCCGTCCGGGGAGCAGCCTCCAGTGTGCGGCGGGAAATCTGTTTTGGCACTTTGCGCGCGGCTTTTTGGACCTGAGTTGGAAATTCGTCCGACAGGCCTCGATCCAACATCAGGGCGGGGATGTCGTTTTCTGCTGCGTCGGGATCGCCGAGGTCTTCGGCAAATTTCGCCGTGACGGGATGGCCTTCTGAGGGGTCGTCTTCGGTGATGCGAGCCACGACCAGGTTGCCTAGATGGGCCTCAAGTTTGTTCGGGTTGTCGGTAAGCTTGATGTTGGTGCGCAGCAGAGAATCACGGGGGACAATATAGGCGTAGTAGGGCGTGGCCTGTAAAATACCAACGACCCATTGGCGTTTGCGTTCCGTCACGCGCAGCACCCGGGCGGCCCGGGTATCTGGTTGGGCCCCGAACATGCGCACAGAAGAATCACGGCGAATGGGCAAAGCCAGAATACGATCGCCATTCATGGCCACGCCCACGGCGGCCGGGTCGATCCATAGCGGGGCCTCATTGGGATCGTCGGGAATAATCCAGCACGAGCCATTCAGGCGCACACGGAAGGTGCCGGCGAGATGACCCGTCGAAGCGGGGGAGCTGCCCCAGCGGCCACCACGGAGCGATGCCGCCACGCCCTGACGTTCTAATTCACGCAGGGCGGTACGTAGACGCCCGCGCTGACCCGCTGCCAAGCCTAGCTTTTTGACTAGGTCGCGTTCGGTAAGGGGGGAATATTTTGGGGAGGAAAACAGCGCGGCCACGCGGCGCGCCAGATCGTTGTCGTTTGTCATATAACTAGGATCATGGGTGAATTTGGCGGCTGCTGCGAGCAGAAATTATCAAATGACCGGCAGCCAGTCTGCCCGGCCAGAGTCGGTCTCCAGCAGCAAAACCGTGGGTGGACCGATTCGCGGCCGTGCGCAGGAGCCGGGATTCAATATACGAGTTGAGCCAATATGTTCATCACTGGGTCGATGCGTGTGACCAGTAAATATATAGGCAAACTGACCGGACGTGGCGGCGGCTACGAGGCGCCGAGGCTCATGTCCGTGCAGCACCGTGCAGCGTTGACCATCCGCCTCAAATTCTGGTTGCGCACTACGTTCGATGCCGACGAGATTAGCGACGAAACGGTGATCCCCCGATTGGTAGCGGTCGCAGTTGCCCAAGGCGACATAAGCACGCAACTCATGGGTTTGGCATACCGCTGATATCAGGTCCACGACATCCTCGCCTGCATCGCCACAATGAACCAGACAGTCAGCGCCGCGCGCTACGAGCAGGTCAAGCGCGCGGCGTGTTTCGGGCAGGTGGTTGTGAGAGTCAGATAGAATACCGATTTTCATGAAGGGCCCATTGTGCCGTGCAGTAGCACTAAGGCAAGCGCGTTTTACCACAAGACGCGAAGCTGAAGAGCGAACAACCCAAACAGTTAAACTACGAATCATGCGAATTACACGAAAAAGGATCGGCCACCTAACGACCAACAACTCACCTCTATACTACAATCTCGCAAAACCGTAGTTTTCTAACGTGTTTCTCATGCCGCCATCTCCATAAACCACTTTTTGAAAATGGATAACACAGCATAAATTGCGAGGACAATTTTTCGGTCTTTTCCTTTGAACGGGGACCGAGGAGAGTAACAGCCAGCTACGGATTTCGCCCACCTTCGCCAAGGCTAAGGCGGGCAAGCAGGATTTCACGGATGAATAACGGGGAGACCATCTCTCGCAAAGCTCGCCAAGCACGCCAAGGGGGGAAGTTCAATATCCAATATTCGGTTCTTTCGGCTGCTTGCCCAGACTCTTTTCCTGATTTCCTGATTAGTTTCCCATCCGTGAAATCCGGAGCTTCTTCTCTGACTTTTCCGCTCCCTATCCCGGACTGCACGGTGGCTCCGCCACAGCGGACAGGCTGTCCCTCCGGAAATCTTATTTGTGTCCATTAGTATCCATCCGTGGTTGCCCTTCTCCCTTCCTCCTACGCGCCTTTGCTTGCCCACCGTCTTGTCCGCCGAAGCCTTGGCGAAGGTGGAAGCCTTGGCGAAGGCGGGCGTCTTGGCGTGAGTCTGACAGATTGATCTGTTCATGAGTTCTTAAGTTCAAATTCATTCCCGGCTCCCCCCCATCTTCCCCCATCTGTGTAATCTTGCTTGCCCGCCGTAGCCTTGGCGAAGGTGGGTGTAATCCGTGGTGATCTTATCTTCTTCGGTTGCGGCTCTGCCGCGCTGTGAATCTCTGTGTCTTCTGTGGTTGAAATCGGATTCGAATCGACCAACAACCACCAACTATCAACCAACAACCAATTAGCCCCGGGGATTTATCTTGTCCGTCAGCCAGGCGCTGGCCATATTTCCACACGAAATGAATCGAACTGTATTTTTTGAGCATCTGGCCACGGCCGCGGATCCGCTGGCGATCCGGCCCGAACACGAGCCCCGCATGGAGCGGTTGCGCTGTCGCTTGGGCGATTTGCGCAATAAGCGGGTGTTTGAACCGGGCTGCGGTGCGGGGCCTTTGACGAAACGCCTGGCCGACTGGGTGGGTGCCTCAGGGCATATTCTGGCCTTGGATAGCAGCGCGGGGATGGTGGCCCGGTGCAAACAGGCGTTGGCGGGATTCGGGCATGTCCGGATCATTCAGGCTAACATGGATACCGTAGAATTGGAGCGGGGGGCCTGGGATCTCATTCTGGCCTTTCGCGTTTATCCCCATTTGGAAAACAAGCAGGGCTTCCTGCAGCAGTGTGCTCGTGGCTTGGCACCGGGTGGGGAACTGGTCATTGCTAATCTTGAGGGCAGTGCCGAACTGAATGCGATGCACGCCTGCTTGCCGGGTGTCGATGACGACCGAATGCCTGCTGGCAATGACTTGGCGGCTGAGCTGCAGACCGTGGGCTGGCACGTCACTGACCTGACCGATGTCCCGGACGAATTCTTTCTCCGCGCACGGTTGGACTGAGCTGAAAAACGGGTCACCAGCCATGGAACACCCCTCCGACTCCCATGCGACCTGGATGGCCGGTACTCGCCCCTGGCAGATCGGGCTACAGTCGGCACGCGCCAATGCAATTCCAGGATTAGTGTTGCAGGCGGCGGCATTGATTGCCGTCGTGGCCTATTACAGATCGCCGAGTTTCCATCTGGTGCTGGAGCAGGTCTCGGACTGGCAGATTCGTTATGGCGTCGGATTTTCGGTGGCCATGCGCATGGTGACGAATGGCCTGATTCCCTCCTTGTTTTGTGCCTGGGTCCCCGGGTTGCGGCTGCGCCGTCCGTGGCTTTCGCTAGTGTTTTTGGTCATATGGTGGGGGTTCATGGGTGCGTTGACGCACTGGTTCTATGCCACGCAAGCCTGGCTGTGGGGCGCACAAGCCAGCGTGAGCACCGTGTTGTTCAAAACCGCCACCGATATGCTGGTGTATTCGCCTTTTTTGGCGTCGCCCATCAATGCCGTGGCGCACCTGTGGCAAGATCAAAATTTTTCATGGCACGCCACCCGGCTGCAATTGGGTCCGGGATGGTACCGCCGGGTTGTGCTGCCCAACCAAGTGCCGGGCTGGGCATTTTGGGCACCGAGCGTTATGATCCTTTACAGTCTGCCCGTGCCTTTACAGATGCCGATGGCGGCGATGCTGGGCTGCTTCTGGGCCTTGATGTGCCTGCAAATTGCATTGCGTACGCCCATCCCCCTGGACCAGCCAACGCCATGAACTGTGAGTGGAGTGCGCCCGGAAGATAACTGCTATGGATTTCGGACCAGAACAATCGGTGCATGGACTAACGTGGGGGCAACAGCATGGCGGCTATTTCTCCGATCCGACTGTCGCCCAGATGATGGTTCAGGCCGTCGGTGCCGTGTGGGATCAAGCGCGGCCCGATGTCATCGTAGATTTAGGCGGTGGGACCGGCTTCTGGCTGTCGCACTGGCGCAAGTCTGGTCTCGGGAAGACGGCGCGGTTGGTGGTGCTGGATGCCTCGGCCAGCCAGGTGGCACAAGCCCGTCGGACAGGTTTAGACTGTGTGCAGGCGGAGGTGGGTTGTTTTAAGCGCGACGAAGTGGTGCCGCGTGGAATGCACGTATTGTTTGCGATGCGCTCGGTACTGCATTATGCCGGGGAATTCGGTTGGCGGGAGTTGGTGGATCATATTCGTTCTCAAACCCTGCCAGGGGAATTCTGGGTACACCAGACGGCTTGTTTTGAGCGGCAGGAAGATGCCGCTTGTCTGAATGCCCTGTACCGGAAAATGCACACCGGCAAATGGTATCCAACCGTGCAAAAATTACACGAGGGGCTCATAGAAGCGAACTGGAACGTGGCGTCCATTCAATCAGCGCCCACCTTGAATTTGGCCTCGGAAGAACTGGGTGCGCGCTATGGGCTGAGCCCGTCCGACCTGAAACGCATTCAGCGCGAAATGGTGGCGGAGCACGGATGCGACAGCCCTGTTTTCCATGCCGCCGCTACGGGATTTCAAGCACACCTGCATTACCGCATTTGGTGCTGCCAAGCGGTGCCCTGAAGGATGTCCATAAAAAGAACCGGGCTTTCCTTCAAAAGGGGGAAGCCCGGTTGCGGTTGACGTAGAATGAATGGTCAACGCTTGAGGACAAACACGTCGCCTGCGCGCCCCATGGTCAGGGTGTTACCGTTTACGGTGTACGGCGTAGTGTCCTGTTCGCCGTCAATAACGGTAGTGAGGATGCCGTTTTGTGCGCTCCAGGTGCCTGAATCCGTTTCCGACACGCCGTCAATAGTCGTGCGAGCTTCAAGATCCCCGTTGCTGTGGAAGGTAAGCCTGAGCGACACAGTACCGAGTGATGCTCCATTGTAGGATTGTGCGGTCCAGGTACCCACTAGGGGGTTGCTGTCACTGCTATCGTCATCGTTGTCGCTACAACCCAGACCGGCCAATCCCATTCCCGCTCCCAGCGCCAATACCATAACCCATTGCATCCATTTCATGAGCAATCCTCCTGTATTTGACATGTTGGTTTAGTTAATTCCGTTTCCAACTGTATAAAAGTCTGCGCTTTTGGCCG
>JAVEUJ010000062.1:0-13394 GCA_034005635.1 Kiritimatiellia bacterium
TCCGCCTTGGAAAGCCTGCGGGTGCTGTCTGAACACCTGCCCGCAGGTATGGATCTGACGTCTTTTGTGTATCGCAAGGGCAATACCCTGTCTCTGCGCGGCGAAGCGGATGCCCAGGAGAAGGTCTACAGCTTTATACAGACGCTGGATCAGACGGGCCGGTTCCCAGAAGTGAAGTTCGAAGGGGTCAATACCCGTAACACCCCACAGGGCCCACGCTCTCAATTCAGTGTGACCATTCGTTTGCCGGGTGCGGGGGAGGAGCGCTCATGAAAATTGCGGCGCGCGAACTGAACTTGTTGGCCGTGACGGTGGCGGTGGTGGTTTTGGCATTGACCTACTGGGCTCTCGAATCGAAGTTCCAGGAATGGGCCGAGTTTGGGGAGCGGCGTGCGGATCTGGCGGCACGGCGCGATACAGCACAACAGTTGTTGGATAGTCGCGAATCCGTGGAGTCCCGTTTGGCTGAATTTCGCGATACCCTGCCGGTGTTTCCCGCAGGCAAGCAGGCCGAAGCGGAATTGCTGTTGACCTTGGAAAAGAGTTTACAGGGCCTGATCGTGACCCGGAGCGAAGCGGAAGCCGAGCGCGAGGCCGACGATTTATTTGAGACGGGTCTCACCTGCTACTGGGAGGGCGATCTGCCTGCGCTGGTGAATTTCCTGTTCGCGCAGCAAGCGCAGGGGGCGGTGTCTGATGTCCGCCAACTGTCTATCCAACCTGCCAGCGGCCGCAATGAGCCGGCGGGTCGCCTGCGTGGCACCTTCACGATTGATTATGCCTACCGCCGGGAATCCGGATCTGCTCCGTCTTCACCTGAACCCACCACCGCCCCGCCGCCCGCAGCGGATGAACAACCCTAACGGACCCGTTATGACGCCAACCCGAAATTCTCGTTTCATCCGTGGCCTGACTTGGAGTCTGGTCGTGGCATTCCTGCTAGCCTCGATTCCGGCCCCGGCGTTTGCCCAGGCCACCGACGACGCAGCCACTTCCCCGGCCGAAGCCTTTCGGACGCGCACGGCCCGGCTGCGCGCCTCTCGCCAGTCCGATGCGCCGGGTGTCGCTCCCGCTGAGACAGCCACCTATGAAGCCAGCCCGGCAGTCATGGCCGATGGCGAATTGGTCAAAGACCTCAAGTGGCAGGAAAATGCCCCCCTGGAAATGCTGCTGGAAATTTATACGAAGGAGACCGGGCGCACCATGATCAAAGCGCCGGGACTCAATGCGACATTTCCCAAGTTCGAGGGCAAGAAGCTCTCTCGCATGGAAATTTTGCAAGCGCTGGATAGTCATCTGACCATGGCCAACCTGACACTGGTGCCACTGGGTTCCCGATTCTTCCGCGTTGTGAACACGGACAAGGCTCCAGCCGAAGGCATGGCCATCCTGCGGACCCTGCCCGAAGGCGGCCACCCCGAAAGTGATGCCCTGGTCAGCCAGTTAGTTGGTCTGAAATATCTAGAGATGGAGGACGCGGTCAACATTGTCCAGCCCATGCTCCACGGCTATGGTAAAGTGCAGCGCTTTGACCGCATCAATAGCCTGCTGCTCACGGAAACGTCCTCCAATCTGCGCCGCATCTTCGAGATTCTCGAGATGGTGGACCAGCCGACAGAAACACGCGTCGAAACTCGGGTTTATGAAATCAAGCACGCCAAGGCTTCTGACATTGCCGCGCGGTTGAACGATTTGATCAGCGACAGCGAAAAAAAGGAAGAAGTAGCCCAGGTGGCTCAGCCCGTCGCTCCCGTCATTCGCCGCCCGGCCGGCATGATCCGCGCGCGGCGGCCTGTCCCTGAGACCGAGACCGCCCCCGAGAGCGCGGCAGACATCGAAGCCGCGATGGCTGAACGCGGCATCGTCCAGGGCAAGGTTAAGGTCCTGACCGATGAACGCACCAACATCATCATTGTTATTTCACGGCCATCGAATTTTACTTTCTTTGATAAAATTGTCGCCGTATTGGACCGCCCTGTTGACCCGGAGGTCGTGGTCCAGGTCCTCGCCCTGGAATATGCTGATGCCGAAGAAATCGCCGGATTGCTCAACGACTTTATCGGCGCAGCCAAGGCGGAATCCGAGACTGCCGGGCGGACGGCCGACGATACACCTGCCGCGGGCGGCACCACCCGCGCCCGCGCCCTCGAAGACTATGTGCGGGCGCGTGCCGCCGCGACCGACCGTGTACGCCAGGCCGTCGGCGAAGAAGCGGCCAGCAAGATCGGCCAGCTTTCCCCCAACACCAAGATTTTGGCCGACAAGCGCACCAATACCCTGTTGCTCATGGGAACCAAGAGCGACATCGCCGCGCTCCGGGATGTCGTAAAAGAAGTCGACATCATGCTCGCCCAGGTGCTCATCGAGGCGGTGATCCTTGAAGTGAACCTCAACAACAATGTGGCCTACGGCGCCGGATGGCTGCAGAAGTCCATGACGACCTATACCCAGACCAAGGCGGGCGGCGTGAGCGTGCGCGAACCCATCGCTTCCTGGGGCGGTGCTTTTGGCCAGAATGACTTCACCAAGGCGTCGGGCGAAAACCTGACACGGCTGTTTGGCGGCGGGCCCGGTCTCAATTATTTCTTCACCTTTAATGATCTGAACATCGACCTGGTGATCGATATGGTGGCCTCCACGGGTGAAGGACGTGTCTTAGCCACCCCGGTGATTTTGACCACGGATAACACCGAGGCCAGCATCGTCAGCGGCCAACAGATTCCGATCCGCACCGGCGACACCTCCAGTGGCGGGACCTACTACTCCGACTACGAGTACAAGGATGTCGGTATTCAGTTGAAGGTAAAGCCGCGGATCAATCCCTCGCGCTACGTCACGCTGGAAATTACCCAATCGGCCGATACCTTGGGCGATCCGGTGGATGTGGGCAACAACAGCAAGATGTACTCCATTAATAAGCGCGAGATGACCGCCTCGATCTCGGTTCCCAGCCGTTCCACAATCGTCCTGGGCGGTCTCGTCCAGACCGATTACTCGCTCTCCAGTGCCCGCGTGCCCATTTTGGGCAGTATCCCGATTCTGGGCGCGTTGTTCCGCAACGAGGACAAGAACCGCAAGCGGACCGAACTATTGGTGCTGATCACTCCCTATGTGCTGATGAGTCCCGAAGAAGCACGTCTGGAAACCTTGCGCCTGCATCAGGCGTCCAATGTGGCGGCAGAGGATTGGTATCGCGGATGGTCTGACAGTTCGCTGGCCCCATTCTCGTCTGCGCATCTTTCGGAAATAGAAAAAGAAAAGAAGAAACAAGATCGCAGCCGGGCGCGAATTGTGACAGCGGAGGCGACCGCTGCCCCCGTCGCGCTAATCGAACCAGCCAATCCTGCGCCCAAGCCGACCCCTGATGCCATGGACCCGGAATCCTTTGGTCGCGAAGTCGAGCGTATGATGAGCCAGCAGGCCGAGAACTCGGATGCCGCCCCCGCTTCCACAACGGTTCCCAGTCTCCTGCCGATGCCCGCTGAGCCGACCACCAGCGCTCCGTTTGTCTTTGATCCCGCCGTTTCATCCACCCCCGAGACGGCACCCGAGGCGACCCCGCCACCGGAAAAGAAGCGCAAAGCCCGCCGCTCCAAGGCAGTGACTGAGGAGCCCAAACCATCCATGTATCCCGCTTCTAAAACCGAAGAAACATCCCCCGCAGGAGGTACTCCATGAATCCCAATCCTATCCTGAATGGCGATCAAACTGAAATCCGCGAAGGTGATATCCTGTTCGATTGCCCCCATTGCGGCAAGAACATGGCCATTGAAGCCGCCGGTGCTGGGCTGATGGTTCCGTGCGCGGCTTGCGGCAAAGAAGTGCAGGTGCCAATCCCGGATGCCAGCACTCCCGAGGAGCCGCTGGTCGCGGTCCCGCGCCCCTCCCTCACCAATGGCGAATCATCCGAGGAGGTCATTCGCCAACTTGATGCCGCCTTGGCTATGGCCAATGAGCAGATCGACCAGCTCATCGCCGAAAAAGAAGCACTTCAGGAGCGCCGGGCCTATCTCGAGCAGATCCGCATGGCCACCTCGTCGCGCTTTGAAAGCATCGCCATGGAATTGGCGACAGTCCAAGATGCCTTGGATCGTGCACTGGTCCTGCTGGCCGAAGCCCGCTCGGAGAAACCGGTCTAGACCATGGCTGTTGTAGTTTCCAATCGCTTGGCAACGCTGCTCGCTGCCACCGGATTGTTCAATCCCTCGCAAATCGAGGAGTTGGCCATCAAGCAGCGTGAGAGTGACGGCATTTTAACGGCGACCGTTGTCGCTCTCGAATATGCTCGTGAAGATGCCTTTTTACGGGCGTTGGCCGAGGCCATGCAAATCCCATTCGTTCGGGTGGGCGACCAGCCCATCCCTGGTGAAGTTCTTGAAAGGGTTCCCACCAAGGCTGTCTTCCAATACAACGTCATCCCGGTCGGCATCGAGGGCCCCGCCCTGCGCGTAGCCACCAGCGAACCCTTCCGCCCCGGCCTGGCGGATGCCCTGCGGCTGGCGTCCGGCCTGCGGGTCAAGTTTGCACTGGCCCCCGCCGGCGATATCGAAAGCGCCGCCAAAAAGTTCTATGGCGTTGGCGCAGATACCCTCGATCGCCTTATTGCCGGCAACCAGCTTGATCTGGACGAAGACCTCGGGCCCGCCGTTGGTGATCTGAGCAATCTCGATCAAGAAGCGAGTGTCGTCAAATTCGTCAATCAAGTCATCTGGGAATGTCACCACGATCGCGGCACCGATATTCACATCGAGCCGATGGAAAACGATCTGCGCATCCGTTACCGAATCGATGGCGTCTTGCATCCCACTCCGCTGCCACCGCAGATGAAGCGCTTCCAGTCCGCCATCATCAGCCGGATCAAGGTCATGGCCGGCATGGATATCGCCGAAAAGCGCCTGCCTCAGGACGGCCGCATCAGCCTGCGAGTCAAAGGCGAAGAAATTGATGTGCGCGTCTCAACCATGCCCACCGTCTATGGCGAAAGTGTCAGCCTGCGCCTCCTGATGCGTTCCAGCGGCATGTTTGGCATGGATAAATTGGGCTTGTTCAAGGACGACGCAGATATTCTCAACCGCTTGATCCGCCGCCCCCACGGCATTTTACTGGTCACCGGGCCTACCGGCTCCGGCAAGTCCACCAGCCTCTACGCTTGGCTGCACACCATCAATTCTGTCGACAAGCGCATCCTCACGGTGGAAGACCCCATCGAGTACGAAATGGCCGGGATCAACCAGATCCAAATGCGCCCGGAAATCGGCCTGACCTTTGCGATGGGCCTGCGCCATATCCTGCGCCAGGACCCCGACGTCATCATGGTCGGCGAAATCCGCGACCAGGAAACCGCTGACATCGCCATCCGTGCGGCGCTGACCGGCCACTTGGTGTTCAGTACTCTGCACACCAACGATTCCGCTGGCGGCATCACTCGTCTCGTGGATATGGGTATCGAACCATTTCTGGTTGCCAGCTCGGTCGAGGCGCTGGTGGCCCAGCGTCTGGTCCGGCGCTTGTGCCCGGCCTGCAAACGCCCCTGGAAAATGGAGATGCCCTTTCTCGAGACCGTCAGTTTCCCCATCGAGCTCCTGTCCGAGGGCACCATCTGCGAGCCCGTCGGGTGCGAAACCTGCCGCGGTTCTGGCTACAGCGGCCGGACCGGTATCTATGAAATTCTGCTGGTCAGCGATGCCATCCGCCAAATGGTGGTTGAACACCGCTCAGCCGCCGATATCAAAGCCAATGCCCTTGAAAATGGAATGCGCACCCTGCGCACGGATGGCTGGCGCAAGGTCTTGGGCGGTGTGACCACGCTGGAAGAAGTGCTCCGCGTTACATCCGAGGCCGAAGCGTAGTCCGGCGGCCATGGCGCAGTTCCGCTACATTGCCAAAAGCCGGGCTGGCGAACGCCAGGAAGGCGTCCTCGACGCTCCCGATAAACGCACCGTGATGCGGACGCTCTCCCAGCATGGTTTGGTCCCCATTTCCGTCACCGAAGGCAGTGGGGCATCTGCCGCGCCAACAATGTCGGACAAGCCGGCCAAACGTGGCCGCAAAAAGACCACACCCACTCCGGCGATTCCCATGCCGAAAAAAAGGGTGCACAAAAACTGGTTCCGCTTCGAGCGCGGCCACCGGGCTCATCCGCGCATGAAGCTCGGCGACATGCTGCTTGTCACCAGCGAATTATCCGACCTGCTGGCTTCCGGCATGACGCTGGGCTCGGCCTTGCATGCCCTGGCACAGCGCTCCACCGGCAAACCCCACGACGCCATTGTGGTCGACCTGCGCGATGAAATTGTATCCGGTACCAGCCTGTCGGCCGCCCTGTCTCGCTGGCCCGAGTCCTTCCCGACGCTGTATGTCAGCATGGTAAAGGCCGGCGAAGCCAGCGGCCAGCTCCCCAGCGTTCTTGAACGCCTGGTCATGCACTACGAACGCATGCAGGCCGCGCGCGAAAAGGTCGGCATGGCCTTGGTCTATCCGCTCATCGTCACTCTGGTGGGCTTCGGCGCCATGATCTTCATGATGATCTTTGTCGTCCCGCGCTTTTCTGCCATGTTCGAGGAGTTGGGCGGTACGTTGCCCCTGCCGACCCGCATTCTCATTGGCCTCAGCAAGGGCCTGCTCCAATATGGTTGGGCCCTGCTCATCGGCCTGTTCTTGTTGGCCATCGCCATCCGCCGGGCATTGAAGACCCCCGCGGGTATTGAGTGGAAGGACCGCATGCTGCTGCGCCTGCCCGCCGTGGGTGGTATTGTGCGCGCCAACGCCTTTGCCAATTTCGCCCATACCCTGGGCACGCTCCTGGCCAATGGAGTTCAGGTGCTGCAAGCGCTGGCCATTGTCGAGCATACCGTTGGCAATTCCATTATCGCCCGCGCGGTTCACTCAGCCAAGGAGCGCGTCACCGACGGCTCGACGATCTCACGCCCGCTTTCCCAAGATGGCGTCTTTCCGCGGTTGCTGACCGATATGCTCTCCGTCGGCGAAGAGTCCGGCGACATGGTTAGCGCACTCGAACATATCGGCCGTCGCTACGACAACGAACTCGACCGCTCGGTCAAGCTCTTCACCACCATTCTTGAACCCCTCATGATGGTTTTGATTGCGGTGGGGGTGGGGTTCATGGCTATCAGCATGCTCCTCGCCGTGTTTGAACTCACCAGTGGCCTTAATGCTTGAGCAGGGGACCCCCGAGATGCCCGCGCCGCTGAACCACCCGGAATCCTCCCCGGCCCCGGCATCCAAAACCTCCCGGCGGCCATGGCCGCCCTTGCTTGATCCGGATTTCCTTTATCGCTGGGCCACGTTGCTGATTTTGCCGCTATTTGTGATCTGGCCCGGTTTCAAAAGCGAAATATTTGTGATTTATGCGGTCCTCTTTGGCCTGCAAGTCTGGCACCGCGGCTATGTCCGTTGCGGGCTGGAACCTTGGCTGCTGCTGGGCCTGCTGGGGCTGGCGGCCAGCGGGCTCGATGTACACGATGCGGAGGTGCCCCGGCGCGTGCTGCAACTGGCCCGCATTGTGTGCCTGCCCCTGCTGATGTGCCAGTTCCGCCCTATTCCACGCCTAGAACGCATTCTCGCGGCAGGGTTCTGCCTCCTGGGTCTCTATGGCCTCGGGCGCTTGACCATCGCGCCACTCGTAACCGGCTACGCCATGGATCGGCCCTACTGCTTCGCCGACTTCTTCATGCATTCATCGGTCATCGCCGTCTCGGGTTTTCTCTTCTTTTTGGTGTTTTTTACCCGCGCGCAACTGCGCGTGCATAAAGTCTTTTATGGTGCCAACATTCTGCTCTTCGCCGCGCTGGTGCTCTTGCATAATGTCCGCGGCTCTTATCTAGCCCTGATCGTGCTGACACCCGTCATTCTGCTGGTGGAATTTCGGAAGAAAGCGCTGGTCAGTCTGCTGGCTCTACTGCTGGGCGCCATCCTGCTCACGGGCCTCGTCCACACGTTGCGCCCCGACCTGACCGTTACGGCGCGCGCACGCGTCACCTCCATAGTGGATAAACAAGACGGCAGCAATCGCGGTCGCCTGGTGATTTGGAGCAAGGCCATTGAGGTCTTCCGAGAACACCCCATCAATGGCATTGGCTATCGCCGTTTTAATCGCGAGTACGTGGACTTGCGTAACCGCGAATTCAAGTGGGCCTTCTGGCATGCCCACAGCGAATATATCAGCATGCTCGCCGAAACCGGGCTGGTGGGTACGCTGGCCTGGCTGGCGTTTAAACTTGGGCTGCTGACGGTTCTGTTCCGCTATCGACGGCAGTCCCTCGGCGCCTTTCTGTTTTATCTCATCTTGGCCTTCGAAATACATAATCTCGTCGAGACCTATCACTATGAGCGCACGGCTTATATCTATATTTATCTGCTGCTCGGTCTCGGCCTCAACCAACTGGTGCCGAAGCCCTGGGGGCGAGTAGGGGAGGGGCCATGAATCAACCCGCCATCAGTGTGATCGTCCCCTTCTATAATGCCGCGGCGACCCTTGGTGCCACCCTCACCAGTCTGGCCGCCTCATCCTGCCGGGATATCGAGGTGTTGCTGATTGATGATGCCAGCACCGATACCGCCCCCGACCTGGCCCGCGCCCAAGTCAGCCAGGATGCCCGCTTCCGCTATCTGCACAATCCCACCAATCGCGGGGTGTCCTTCTCCCGTAACCGCGGCCTCGACGAAGCCTGCGGTCAGTGGGTGGCGTTCGTAGATGCCGATGACTGGATTTCCAGCGACTGGCTCGCCAATCTTCTTGCCGATGCCGCTACCAGCCGTGCCGAAGTTGTTATCGGCCGCACGCGGCGCATCCGCGACGGCGGTGAGGAGGACTACCCGATGCAGGGCCTGCGGCACCGCGGCGCGCTGGCCTTCGCCGATATTGTGTTCAAGGATAATAGCGTGGTCTGGAACAAACTCTATGCCGCCGCCTTGATCCGCCGCGACCGCCTACGCTTTGATGACAGCCTCTGGATCGGCGAAGACCTGCTGTTCAACTTTAGTGCCCTGCATGCTGCGCAAGGACTTTTCTATGGTGCCCAGGGCCACTATCACCACCGCGCTGACAACGAAACTTCGATTATGCGCAGCAGTTCCGCTCCCGACCGCGTCGCTAATTTTTCGCGATTGCTGCACCTCCTGAAGGTGGCGGCCGAATCCGTTGGACTTCCGCGTCATCCCGCCCTGCGCAAGGTGGCCCGCGATCTCCTGATGGATCACTATCGCTATCACACTCCGCCACCCGATGACACCACCCTGGGCCTTATTCGCCAGATTTCGCCTACCCTTCCGTTGCGCGTCCGCGCCAGTGTCTGGCGCAAATCCCTCCGCGCCCGCTTCTAACCCCGCGTTGCCGATTTTGACTCCCACGGGCTTGTCCCGTGGGTGAACCAGGTCCGATTTAACCCATGGGCTAACTGTCTCCTCTTGTTGTACTCCTTGGTATCTTGGCGTGAAAAGGCGACTTGGCTTGGCAGTTTCGTTCCTTTGGCGCACCATAATATGTCGTGCCGAGTTTGCATCTGCCCGCTGCCGCCGTATAGTGTTAGCATCGCAGGCCGTGCCTGACCCGTGCTGTCAGGCGGCCTCGAATCAAACCTAACCATACTTGAAACCGGAGGCCATTAAATGAACACTAAACACGTCACCATTACGATCATCGTGCTATTGACCATCGCAGCCTTGACGTGTACGGCTTCTGCTGAGCTTCAGGCCGACACACCAGACGCTGCCCTGCACACCACGGCACTCGTGATACCCGAGGCTGTCCAAGTCGAACACGCCGCCATTCATGCCACGCTGGTAGAGGCGACGCAGGCTCCCGGTGACGTGGGCATTGCGGCAAAAGAGCTTGCACATATTTTACATCCGCACTTTGTGCGTGAGGAGCAAATTGCGTTGCCACCCCTCGGACTGCTGGCGGCATTGGCTGCAAATACTCCCATATCCGCCTCGGTTTTGTCCGATGCTCTGGCGATGAGCGACGCGCTCAGGGCTGAGTTGCCGCACATGTTGGAAGAGCATAAGCAAATCCGGGCGGCCGTTGAAAATCTTCTAGTTGTGGCTCGCGCCGAAAAAGCGACAAAAGTCGTACGCCTCGCTGAAGAACTGGCGTTACATGCCCAGACGGAAGAAGAGGTGTTCTATCCCACGACTCTGCTCGTGGGCGACGTCATCCGTGCGCGGGCGCAAAGCAAATAGTTGAGCAAAGATGCCTGGCCGCCTAACCGCGACCTAGCTTTGCCGACGCCTTGCGCCGCAGCGGACCTGGGCCTTATGTGCCAGACGGCAAAGTGTTAGTCACGCCAATTGGAGAAACTTATGAAAAACTACCCTGAATATTATAATAAACTTAGCAAAGGGATGGCGTCGTTGGGGCAGGCGGCCCCAGGCGTTATGAAAGGGTTTGGTGCCCTGCATAACGCCAGCATGAAGTCCGGAGCCTTGGATACTAAAATCAAGGAGTTAATTGCGTTGGGCATTGCGATCTCAGCCCGTTGCGATGGATGTATTGCCGCCCATGTGCATGCGTCCCTGGAGGCCGGTGCCAGCAAGGAAGAAATTACTGAAACGGTCTCCGTGGCCATCCTGATGGGCGGCGGCCCCTCAGTTGTGTTTGGGGTAGCCGCCATGGACGCACTGAGCCAATTTCAAGAACAAGGCTTATGAACCGGGGGCAGCCGAACAGCGGCCGACTGCTGGGCTCGGCGGTTGTCGTTTCAAGCTTGCCAAACGGCAAGATCAGCAGAAACTGATTAATGACGTGTTGGTGCTTAAACGAATATAGCGAAGGAGCAGCATGAGATCATTTTTCAAAAGGTTGATCGGTTTTAAGAACACGCTGACACGCCTTAATGATCAGGAGCCCATGACCAAGTTCGCGCTGGCGATCATCATCTTGCTGGACATCTTCATCCTCTCGATCATCTTCGGCGGCCTTAATGATCACACCGCTCAGTTGACATCTCCTGAAGAGTATTTCCCGTACCAATGCCGGCAGGTGTTTATCACGCAGGATTGGACCCAGGCCAACAAGATCACGAAACTGCAACAACTGGTCTTGTTTGACTACAATAACTACTCCTACCGGTACGATAGCCCCTTAGAAAAACCGAAGATCGCCAATATGCACCCGCTCTGCAGCGAGTTTTATGAAAAAATACGCGTACTGGCTGAAAATGGCGCACTGAAAAACCTCTTCATCGAGAGACAGCAGGCGGAGAAGAAGAAAGGCGAGCTCCTCAAGCAGTACGACACGGAAAACGAGGTCTACGACACCAAGCTGCTGGAGAACATCGCGGGCAAAGACAACGGTGAATTAAGCAGTACAGCCAACTTCATGAAGGCCAATGCAAGGGAGATCGACAGGCTTAATGGCCAGCTCGAAGACCTTAAAGAGAGAATCAACAGTGACGCTCTTGTGCAGGATTTCTGGGACCTCGCTCGCCCCGGAGATTCCGTGCGCCGTGAGAGCCTGATAGATGATCTCAACCGCTTCGAAAAAATCTATCTCTTCCGGGAGCTTCTGTGGCAATTGCTCTTCCTGTTGCCGCTGCTCGTTGTCTTCTGCCTATGGCATGCCAAGAGCATCAAGAAGACCCGCAATATTCAGGGCTTGATCTCTGCCCATTTAATCGTCGTGGTTTCCATCCCAATACTGCTCAAGGTCGTCAACGTAGTCTTGGAGCTTATTCCATTTCATTTCTTCAAAGACCTGTTTGAAGTGCTCGAACGGCTGCATATCATAGCGTTGTGGCACTATCTCGTGATCGTTCTCGCCATTGTGGTGGCGCTTTTTTGTGTTTTCATCATCCAGAGGAAGATATTCAATCAAGAAGCCCTGTATAAGAAAAGGCTCTCCAAGGGCGCTTGTTTTTCATGCGGGAAGACTCTGCCGGAAAAAAATACAGCGGCGTGTCCGTTCTGCGGAGCCAAGCAACTTCGAAAATGCACTGGGTGCGGTGCTGACACATATATTACCGGAAAGTTCTGTGCCAACTGCGGGCAGGAACAGGCCGCTCAACTCAAGCCTGGAGAGGGGCACGGGACACGTCCACTCCCCTTAGACTGATCGTTTGCCAACCATGGTACCTAGGACTGGAGAAGATCGAATGAAACACAAACGCGCTATCACCACTATCATCGGACTATTGAGCATCGCAGCCTTGGCGGGCATGGCTTCGGCGGAATCCCAAGCTGAAACAACCAGAACGGCCATGGACACTGAGGTGCAGGCCGGGCAGGAAACAATGAGACTCCCTCCTGAACTCAAATCATTCGTGGACGAGAACGCCTGGACATTTGCCAAGACCTATGCCCAGACGTGGCCTCACGAATATCTTGTCCGCGATCGCGTGGACGAAGAGCTCTTCCTTGCACTTGTCCGGCATATTCGCGCGCATGGGTACGAAGCTAAATTCTACACGATGCCGATTACCTATTTTGATGAGGACGGATTGATCTACTGGACGATGGGATCACCCATCGAGGAAACAACCATCGTGAATCGCTGCACAACAGAGCAGTCTTACGAGTATCGCTTGAAACACGGTACGCTGCCGGATTAATGGCCACCGGGGGACGGAATATCCGTTGAATCCGAACTCAGGAATAGCTAAAGCATCCGAAAACCAAACTACGAAAATCGCGAAAAGCGCGAACAATTCTGGAGGGGCTACCTGTCCGCCGCGGCGGAACCTCCGTGTTGCCCGAGATCGGCAATCCATACAATAGATTTTTACCACGGATGAACACGAATGGACACGGATGGGTGGAATTAGACCGGGAATTTATCTGGAAAGCAAAAACTCAGGAAAACAAGATGGGGAGTAGAGAGGGGGGCGTTTTAACCGCGGATGAACACGGATAGACACTGATGGGAAGAGGGGGGGGGGAGGGAAGGCGAGGTCAGAGATCCGATGTTCGAGGTCGGAAGGGGCGAGCAATCATTCAGACCCCCACGGGCTTGTCCCGTGGGTGAATCAGGTCAGACTATAACCCCGCGTCACCCCCCCTGTCATCCCGAGCGGGCCGAAAGATCTCGGCATTGTCCTGCAGGTGGACCGTCCGGGATAGCGAGTTGAAAGCCAGAGAAGAAGCGACGGATTTCGCGGATTTGACGGATGGTGGGAACTAATCTGAAAATCAGAAGGTAAATACGAACATACCCTCGCCGCCTACGACAGCACCCCCTCGCGCCAACCATAGTTTATGCCTCTGCTCCGCGCATCGCTTCCCTCACAATTTTGTCTCACTTATAATTATAACCGAGACAAACCGTCTTCAGCCCTACTGAGGAATATGCCATCCATCATCCAGCCCCCCACGGGGAGAGCAAGGGGGGTAGTTTTTTTGACAGGATGAACAGGATTTTGCAGGATTGGAGGATGAGGAAT
>JAVEUJ010000198.1:0-3225 GCA_034005635.1 Kiritimatiellia bacterium
CGCCATGGTGGCCGGGTGGACACGGTCCAGCCGCACTTTGGCATGATCGAGTTTTTTACGGGAAAGAGAAGAGTACCTTTTGATTTGGTTTTTCTAACCTCGGTGAGGGTGAGGATGTTGAATGGACTACTTTCTGGTGAAGCGACATACAGTTCCATGCCCACTTGCAATCCGCTGGTCGTTCCCGCGTTGATGGTGACGGGAAATTGCTGCGTTTTTAAAACGCCAATTTTATCCGTTTTTTTGCCAACAGCGATGATCGTGGCCAGTACCGGAGCATCGAGGAGATAGCGACGGTATTCGTCGGGCAGGCGGGGGGGGCCATTAACCGGCTTTTTTTCGTCGCCTTGGCGCAACAGGAAGCTGCCATGCATATCCTGTCGGGGTTCCGAACCGGAGTTTACTGCATAGCAAAACCGGATTAGTTCATTGGTGGCGATGAGATACGTGCGTTCGCTCCAATGGACAGGCATATACTCCTCGGTCAGCGCTTTGAATCCGCCGTTGGCCTTGTCCAAGGTGGGTGCCAATCGCACGTTGCCATTCGAGGTAGTGGAAACGAATCCATAGTTACGGTCATACAGGCCCATGCAGCCGTGCCATTCATAGAGGAAGCCGGTTTTGGGTGCGATCCAAACACGGATATTCGCCCCAAGGCCGTCACCATAATAGTATTCGCCGGCCCAAGCGTCTGAGCCCAATGATTGAATTTCTTCTGTGAGGGCCTTTCGCAATTGTTCGGCGGTGTTGTCTGCCTTTTCTAGAAACTTTTCTGATGTTTGTCGGGAAGTGGACGCGCTCTTGGGAAATTCAATCTTATGGGGAGGAGTTTGAATTCGCTTTCCTGGTTTTAGGCGGCGGTTGAAGACGGCAATTCCCGAAGATCCCGGGTCGGAATAGGCGGCAATCCAGACTTCAGATTGAAAGGCAGCCATACCGGAGATGATGTATCCCGGCAATTGATTGCGCGTTGTGTAGCGCTTGGCATCCAGTGACTTGGTATTTAGCAGAACCAAACCGCCTTGCTGCCCGACGTAAAGAGTCGTATGGTTCAGCAACAGACGGGGGCCACCAATGTTGGCGATGCCATTGACACTTTGAGGAACAGTCGTCCATTTTCTTGTGCGCAGGTCATAGGTGCTGAGGCCATTTTTTTCATACCAATGGGCCACCCAGATGCGGCGGCCATCCGCACAAATATCTGAGCAGTAATCGTTGGCCAATCCATCCCGCGTGGTAAAAAGCCTTGATTCACCGGTGTGGCTATTCGTCTGGATTACTCCGCCTCCGACAAAGTCGCGAGTGCCGGCGATGTTTTTCCCGTGGGTGGGAATCCATTGGTCATGAGCGATGCGAATACCCGCGGGAGCAGGAGGAAACTGGCCTTTGGGAATGGGCGTCCATTCACCGGTGCTGGGGTTGAGCAGATAGCGACCTTCCTGAGTGACATAGTCGCGTTCATGGCGGTTCCAGGCTTCGACACCAATATAGCCATTCGACAATATCAAATTTCTTGCAAAATCCCCCTGAAGCCCAGATGAGCGATCATACAGGAACCACTGATTTTCCGGGATGGCATAGCGGATCAGTCCTGCGGCGCTGCCAATCCAGACATCCTGGCCATCAGTGACGACATCATAGGTTTGGCGATTCAACATGCCATCGAAGTGGAAGGCATGAAAGTCATCTGTGGGAACGCAGCGCACGAGGTGGGTAACATTGGAGCCCCCCCATGGCTTGGGGTCTGGAGTTGGAGCGGGCCGTTCCGATGCGCTGGTAGCGGAGGGAGCGGGGACGGTTCCCGGGGCCTGGTACTGACTTCGCCGCAGGTCGAAGACGCTGTCGTCTTCATCGAACTGGGTCAGCGATTCCAGAACAAGATTTGCCATTTTGATCCGGTCCATCCCAACTGAAATCCGGATAACATTGGTGCCAGGGACGAAAAAATCGGTTTTTATGAGACAGGCCGCCTTGAGCCACCCCTGGTAGTTGAAAGAGTAGCTGATGCCGGGAGGAGACGTTTTGTCAAAGAGCAGGGGGGTGTAGTTGCGATAAGCGAGGGTCGGCCAATAGACTTCGAATGTGCCCGCTGGCCGGTCGTTGACTTCGACCTGAGGTCTGAGTGTGGCACCTTGATGCCATGTATCGGCTTCCAATCGCACCAGGAGCGGCTGGTCGGTCAGGACGACTTGAAACTCTTTCGTTTCATAGCGTTTGAACTCCTGCGACGTAATCATCAGCGGGTAGGTACGGACCGCAGCAGCCGTACGATTGGAGGCGCAATAGGTGTTGGGATTGGGGACCAACGAGGCTGCGAAACCGGAGGGTTCAAGGAATCCGCGGGCTTCGGCGGTATCCCACTTGGGCGGCGGCGGTGCGGGTAACGGACTGCGACAACTGGTGCATGCCAGAACGCCAAGTCCAATCCCTACGATGGTTGCAATGAATCGTTGTTGCATGGCATTACTCCGGCTGTAACGGGGATCTTGATGGGTTGAGTTTACCCCTCCGCTGTCAGGAGCGTCAATGCTGGATCCGGTTTACCCGGAAAGCGAGCCGCCGACGCGGGGAGCGGTTCGTGGTGGGTGTTCGATGGTCAGAACTTATTCACCCACGGGGCGAGCCCGCATCGGCCCGGATTCCGGATGTGGCCGGGTGTCGGCCTACTTCCGTCTGTGACGCAGTCGCGATGCCTCTAGTGAGAGATCGGTAATCTTCTCGATGATTCGGCGGAACTTCTTGTAAGTTTCGACTTCCCGTCCGACGGCGGTGAGGCTTTCCAGACGGACGTATTCCGAACGGCTTCTGCCCTTGTGCGTGTAGCTGAGCTGGCTGACAGCCGGGTCCGAAGCCGACGTCCAGCGGGACGTGGATGTTTGGGAGGCTTCGTCGGGCATGGTGGCTGCGCTCCGACGCAAGCGATTCAGAAAGGTCTCGTTCACCACGGGTTTCGGAAAGGTCGTTTTGCGTTGCCGGGAGGGCCTTGGAGGGAACGGGCACTGGACATGTCCCGCCCTCGCGCATCTCGGACTCCGGCAGCACCAGCGCTACTCGCCGGACATGGAGCGGCGCATGGCCGTGCTGTCCGCCGAAACGGGCAGCTATGAAAACAAAAGGGGTCAGTTTCGAATGGCGCTTAGTTAAGGCCTAATACTCTTGCGGTCAGTGGCTTGCGTCGCACCGGACCGGGCGTGTTTTCGAAGATCAAGGTGCGACTTATCTGCT
>JAVEUJ010000199.1:0-3220 GCA_034005635.1 Kiritimatiellia bacterium
GCCAAGCCCCGAAAGAGAAAAAAGGCCTCCCCGCCAGCCCGGGCAGCATCCAAAACGCTAGTCCGTCCCAAAGCGTTCGTGCCGAAACTCGTCCCAGCGACCCCGGCGAAAACACCAGGACGCCTCAAAGGGGCCAAGGACAAACAGCCACGCCCCAAGCGCGCGGGGCTCTGATGTCATCATCAGGCGGGGTTTTCTACGGGCGTGGGAAAAATCCACGATGACCTGTAATTCCTGTGGCTGGCTGCACAAAATCGTTAGCCAAGTCCGGTCGCACCCACTCTCCCAAAGACTATTGTTTTATAAAACACGTACCCATTGAGTTGGCTAAATAGGGCTGAATATTCTGATGAATTTCGGGGGTGGGGTTGACATTGGCACAGAAAATGATACACATTTGCGTCTGATTCGATCAGGCCTAAATCAATTTAACCGGAGAATACCCCATGTCCATGCATCGCAGTTTGAAGTCCGCCAACAAGGTGGCCACCCGCCGCAACGTTTTGAAGCGTTTTGAGCGCATTGAGATTATGAAGGCTGCAGGCAAGTGGAAGGAAGGCGATCGCGGCCGCGGCCTGCCTAAAACCAAACCGCCGATTTAAGCTGACTGTTTAGTTGTTTGTTTTACCCTTGGTCTCACGTAAGAGGCCAGGGGTTTTTAGTTTACAGTGGACGGGATGCGCGCGTTTGGGGCAGACGTGTTGCGCAACTATTTCAGGTAGCCGGATTCCTATTCTTTCCACCCGAATTTTTTGAGCTTGGGGCGGATGACCGCACGGCAATAGGGGGCGGATCGGTTCCGACGATAGTACTCCTGGTGATAGTCTTCAGCCGGATGAAAAATTGTCGCTGGAGCGATTTCAGTCACAATCTTTCGTGTGTGCCGTCCAGAGATGTTTTCCGCTTCCAGGGAGGCCTTGGCGGTGGCGAACTGCTCGTCGGAGTGGGTAAAAATGGCCGAACGATATTGCGTGCCGACATCTGCACCCTGCTGATTGAGTTGGGTGGGATCATGCACCTTCCAAAATATATCCAGCAGGGCGCGGTAAGAAATCACCTGCGGATCAAATTCCACTTGGATGGCTTCGGCGTGGCCGGTGCGGCCCGAGCAGACTTGAGCATAGGTGGGGTTTTCTACCTGCCCACCGGTGTAGCCTGAGACCACCCGCAACACGCCAGGTTGCTGGCGAAAGAATTCCTCGATGCACCAAAAGCATCCTCCAGCAAGTGTAGCTGTTTCGGTGGTAGTCGCCGAATTCATGGTGTCTCCCGGTTGAGCTTTTGCGGACATTGCCGCGATAAGGATCAGAGCAAGCAGCAGTGATTTCATGTTCAGAAACCTACCGCAGGCTTGGGCGATTTGCAAAAATCAGGGCCAACGCTGAGAGGTCTCGTTTAGTACAAGCGCTGCGGAATGTTGAACGACGGCCAAGGAGGGGCGGGGGTGTGCGAGCCCCAGAGTTGGGTGTAAAAGTTGGGGCGGCTGTCGGCCCTGTTCCAGAGGACAGAGCCCAGTAGCTTTTCAAGGGCGGTTAGCAGGGCAATTGCAGCAGTAGCGGGTTGGTAGACGGCGGGATCGGTCACATGCAAGCGCAGTCCGTGCAACTGACGTCCTGTTTGATCGGGATAGTCGTAGGGAACGACCGAGACGCCCGGCAGCCGTGGCAGGACGATCTGGGACACGTCGGCATGGACCGAACCGATGCACTGGAACGCCAAGGGGGTGCCGCGGGCATGGTCAATCATAGGTAGAGCCTCAAAGAACACTGTCATGGGAAAACACAGGGCGTTTTTCAACGAAACAATAGCCGGAGAAGGTGCATGCCAGGCTGGAAAAATATCTTCCAGCGTCATCTGGCGGGTCAGCCCAGTGCAGGGTGCCACTCGCAAATCGAGGGTGTCGAAATCTAATTCTTTACGCAGAAAGAGCGCCAATTCCCCGGGCGTCATGCCATGGCAGAATGGCGTAGGAATCAGGCCAACGAAGGATGCACAGTCTGCGTCGAGCATCGGTCCGTCCGGCGGTGTTAGCATTAAAGGATCGGGTCGGTCGGCCACGATCAGTGTCTTGCCATGGGTGGCGCAGGCTTCCATTAGCAGGCGTAGCGTGGAGCCATAGGTATAGGCACGGCAGGCGATGGTTTGCAGGTCGAAGATTACGACGTCGACCTTCTTCAACATGGCGGGGGTGGGCGCGCGTGTATCTCCATACAACGAAAAAACGGGAATATCCCATTCCAGATGGTGGCTGTCGGTTAGCTTTTCACCCGCACCGCCACGTCCCAAAAAACCATGTTCGGGACCGAAGATGGCCGCCAGATCAATGCCGCTGTCGCGCAGAAATTCCGCAGAATGGTGGCCGTCGGTAGTTCGGCTGGCCGGATGAGCCACGAGGCCTAGGCGCTGCCCTGTGAGCCATTCACGGGGAATGGATTCAATACCGGGGCGAATCGGTAAGAGTTCGTTCATGCTGACATTCTAGCAGAACCAGGAAATGGGAACAAAATAATGTCGCTGGGGCTATTCAGGGGGGCGTGGGGACGTGGGGAAGCAACCTAACCACGGATGAACACGGATGGACACGGATGGGGGAAGGAAGGGAGAAGAGGCGGGGAATGAATTTGAACTCATGAACTCAGGAAAGAATAACGGTGAAGAGAAACTACGAAAAGCGCGAAAAGGGGAGAGGAGACGGGAGACGGCTTTCCTGTAGGTGCGCCCGCTGGGCGCGCCTGATTGGGAAAGCGGCGAACAGCCGAATATCCACCACGGATAGGGGAAGGGGCTCCCCGTAGCGTGGACCTCTGGTCCGCGCCGAGCAGAAGAAGCCGTGCAACAGAATTGGAAGATACGCGGACCGGGAGGTCCACGCTACGAGAGCCTCGTTTTCCACAGTGTGGTCCCGCATGCGCGGGATCTTCCATAGCGTGGAAAAATCGCGAAATAGTTTTCCATAGCGTGGAAAACTCATCGCCTGTTTTCCCCCGCTGTCCTTCATCATTTCTAATCCAGTAAAATCCTGTTGAAAAGTGAGTTATGGAGATGGCAACATGAGAAACACGTTTTAAAAACACAGTGTCACGGGATTGTAGTACGAAGGGGAGAAGGTGGAGGGGAGTTGAATCTGAACTCATGAACCGATCAATCAGCCTGACTAACGTCAACATGCGGAGAAGGGCAATCATGAAAAGACACAACGAGGCATAGTTGCAGCCAAAGA